>JAYTSX010000155.1:0-6471 GCA_043745445.1 Elusimicrobiota bacterium | reverse complement strand
CCGCGACCTCGGCGCGCGGGCCGCGGACCTTGGTCCCCAGGTCGAGCGAGCGCTGATATGTCTTCTGCGCTCCGCGGACATCGCCGGACTGAAGCTGGAGTTCGCCCATGACGGCCTGGGCTTCCATGTTCATCGAGTTCCAACCGTCGCGAGAGGGCGCCTCCTCGGCCGCCTTGTATTTAGGGGAAGCGGCCCGCGCCGCCGAGGCGACCAGGCAAAAGACGACGACGACGCTCGCTGAGCGTCTCATGGTCTGAAGTGTAGGGGCCCCCTCTCTAAAAGTCAACCGCCCGCCGATGAAGACCGGCGGGCGGTTGAATGGCCGTAGCGGAGGCTTAGAAGTACTTGTTGGAGGGCAGTTCGAGCTCGCGGGGCGTCTCGCGGCGTCGGCCGTCGAAGAGATTGCCGGGGGTCACGCGGATCGGATCGCGGCCCTGCGCGACATCGCGCAGCTCGTTGAGCGCGGCGGCCGGAGACAGCGGTTGCGGCCCGGGATTGTTGGGAACGAGGGCGGGGGCCGCTTCGTCGCCGCCTTTGTCATCGAGAAGGCTCCAGTTGATCACGAACTCCTCGATGATCATCGGCGCGGAACGGCGCGAGGTCTTCAGGGCCGCTGGCGTCGGCAACGGCAGAGACGAGGGGATGGAGGGCAGGCGGGCCTGGCCGATCGCGGCGGCGGGCAGAATCGGCAGGGAGATGGGAGCGGGGGTCGGGAGCGCGGCGGCGTTCAGCGTCGGGGCGAGAGTCGGGGCCGTGAACACGGCGTTGACCGTGGGTAAGGAGATCGGAAGGATGGGAAGGCCGGGCAAGCTCACGGCGTAGCCGTTGACGGTCGGCAGCTTGAAAGGGGCGACGGCGGCGTGGGCCGCGGAGGAGAAGGCGAGAGCGAGAAGGATCGGCGCGAAAATTTTAGAATGCATATTGAGCTCCTATAAATTGATGACTACATGGTAGCGCGGAGCGGGGAGCTGAAACGACGAGGGAGGTCAACGCCCGAGGTTGACTCAAATCATGGGTCTTTCGGGCACCGGCGTCGGCGGCTCACGAGGTAAAGCGGAAGGTGACGCGGCCCCACACCTCGGCCGCGCCGGACTTGGCGGCGGCGGGTTGGAAGCGCCAGCGGCTCAGCGCTTTGACGGCGCGGGCATCAATGTCGGGAAAGCCGGAGGTCTTTTGAATCACGGCGCCGGACTTGACCGAGCCGTCGGGAAGAACCTGGAAGCGGACGGTGACCGTCAGGTCGAGGTTTCGGGTCGCGACCCAGTCCGGGCTCGTCGGCGAGACGCGCGAGACGATGCGGCGATTGCCCACGGGGCCGTCGACCGAGAAGGAAACCCCCCCGCCTTCCGGGCCGACGCCGCCGCCGGTCGCCTTCGAGTTAATCAGGTCGGAGCCGCCGCTGCCGGCCGCGTCGCCGGGATCGGTCGACTCGGCCAGGGCCGCGGCCGCGCCGGCTTTACGCGCGCCGGCGAGCTCGGTTTCACCGCCCCCCTTCCCGCCGCCTTCACCTGAAGCCGATTCACCGAATGCGCCGCCGTCGCCGCCCTTACCGACGACGGGTCCGCCCCCGGAGGGCTTGCCCTTGCGCGCGGAACCGCGGCCGTTACTAATGTTGGCGGCGTCAGCCGCCAACGCTTCGTCGGGATCGGCCATCGTGGCGAGCGCCGAGGAAAGCTCGGCGCGTTTGGCGGCTTTCGCCGCCTTCGCCTCCGCGGCGCGGCGCTTCTGCTCGGCGAGCGCGGCCGCCTTGCGCGCGGCCTCTTCGGCGCGGCGATCGGCGGCCTCGCGCGCGGCTTCGGCGCGGCGCTCGGCCTCGGCGCGGGCCACCGCGGCGCGGCGTTCACGCTCAACTTTTTGCGCGGCCTTCTGATCGGCGATGAACCGGTCGCGTTCGGCCTTCGCCTCGGCGGCGCGCTCGGCGGCAATCCGTTTCTTTTCAGCCGCAAATTCCACGGCGGCGGCCTTGGACGCGGCGGCTTTTTCCGCGGCGACGGCGCGGGCGGCGCGGTCGCGATCGGCGCGCAGGCGCTTGGACTCCGCCTGCGCTTCGCGCGCGAACTTTACGGCCTGCGTGTCGACGACGGGCTTGGCTCGGGACTTGGGCTTCGCGGCGGCCTTCGCTTTATGCACGGTCGTTCCCGGCTTGTTGACCTTCGATTTAACGGCCGCCGGCTTCGGGCTCGGCTTGGGCTTGGCAGGTGGATCGATCGCGCCCTGCTTCACCTTCTCCGCTTCGAATTTCCCGGGGCCGTGCTTAAGCGACGCGTTCGAGCCGTCACCTCCAGGACTCAGCGCGGGTGGCGGCGCGGGCGGGACGATGGGCGGAATCGGGAGCTCGGCGACGAACTCGATCGGGATGGCTTTCTCTGGGGCGATCACGCCGCCCCAGTTGATGACGGGGTTGATGCTCAGCAGGGCGCCGTGCGCGATGATCGCCGCGAGGTAGAACGGCGCCTCGTGGAACCAGTCGGGTTCGATCTGCTCTCGCCAGGACATGCACCCGAAGGATAGCCCGCCGCGCCCTCGGGCGCAAGGCTCAAGACATTGCGTAGTTCTCTTAAGTCGTTATCTCCAAAATTCCACCGGCGGAAAATTGGGGATAAGCTCCTGGGAAGTTTGAAGAATCCGATATAATGGCGCCGTGACCCAGACGAGGAGATGGCTGCACTCCCCCGCCTTTGACCTCAGTTGGTTTGCCGGACCGCCGTTGCTTGCGGCTCTCGCTGTCTTGCTCTTTCCCGCGTTGCGCGCCGCTGAGACTCCGGCCTGGGGCTGGCTCGTGTTTGTGGTGTTCATTGACGTGGGCCATGTGTACGCGACCTTGTACCGCACCTATCTCGATCCGGTCGAGTTCCCCCGGCGGCGCGCGCTTTACGTTTACCTGCCGTTGGCCTGCTGGCTTGGCGGGGCCTTGTTGTACCGCCTATCCGCGTTGACTTTTTGGCGCTCGCTCGCCTACTTAGCTGTGTATCACTTCGTGCGCCAGCAGTACGGGTTCATGCGCGCCTATGCGCATCTCGAAGGAATGAAGGAGCGCTGGGAAGAGCGTCTGGAAGCCGCGGCGATTTATTCGACCATGCTGTATCCTATCGTGTACTGGCACTCCGACCCGGCGCGGCGCTTTTGGTGGTTCGTCCAGGGCGACTTCGTGAGCTTAAACCGCGTCGCCGGTCCATGGGCGGGCTGGCTGTACGCCGCGATCCTTGGTTCATTTTTCGGCCGGCAAATCGCGCGGCGAATGGCCGGACTTGAGGTGCATCCCGGCAAGGTTGCGGTGATCGCTTCGACCGCGATTGCGTGGTATGTCGGCATCGTCGCGACCAATTCCGACTTCGCCTTCACCATCACCAACATCGTATCCCACGGCATTCCATACTATGCCTTAGTCTGGCTTTATGGCAATCGGACTTGGAAGGACGGGAGCTGGCGCGAAACCTGGCATCGGCCGGCGGCGCTGGGGCTGTTTGTCGGACTGCTTCTGTTGATCGGCTTCGCCGAGGAAGGCGTGTGGGATGTTTTGGTCTGGAAGGAGCACGCGCGCCTGTATTTCGGCGCGGCGCTGGGTTGGGCCCCGGCCGGCGCTCTCGCTGCGCTCCTGATTCCCCTGCTGGCCTTGCCTCAAGCGACGCACTATCTGCTCGATGCCTGGCTATGGCGCTTTGACGGGAGCAACCCCGGACTGCGTGAACGAATTCTCGGCTTGACCGAGACGGGAACAAGCGCGATAATCTCAACGACCCCATGATCGAGCGCAAGTGCCCCGCCTGCGGCGCGATGGTTCCCTTCCGCACCTCGATTAATCTCATGGCGATTTGTCCGTTTTGCCGCAGCCTCGTTCAACGCAAGGACCTCGACCTCGAGAAGCTCGGCGAATCCGCTCAGCTGCAGCCTGATGGGACTCCGCTTCAGGTCGGCACGAGCGGGGTCTACCGCGGCGCCGCGTTCGAGGCCGTCGGACGGATGCAGATTCAAACTCCTCATGGCTTTTGGAATGAGTGGTCTCTGATGTTCGCCGACGGACGCCAGGGCTGGCTTGGCGAGGCGCAGGGCGCATACGCCGTGAGCTTTCAGACGGAATACAATGTCCCCGCGTTCGGCGATTTGAAGGTGCTCGCGAAAGTTGAGATCAAGGGCAAGGTCTACCAGATCCTCGAAATCATCCAGGCCAAATATCTGGCCGCTGAAGGCGAGCTGCCGTTTAAACCGCCGCTGGGTGAAAGCGCGACTTCGGCCGACCTGATCGGCGAGGGCGGCGCTTTCGGGACCATCGATTACTCGGACGATCCGCCGTCGGTGTTTATCGGGGAATACCAGGATTTCGAGTCGTTGGCATTCACCAACCTTAAAACCATCGAGGGGTGGGCGTGAGCGCGCGCTTCGACTGCACCGCCTGCGGCGGCCCGCTGACGCTGCGAGCGGAAGGCGTCAGCGAAAGCCTCGCGTGCCCGCATTGCGGCGCCGTGCTCGACGCGCGCGACCCGCGCCACCAGGTGCTCGCCAAATATCGCGCCAAACTCGGGACGCCGCCGAAAATTCCGATCGGCACGCGCGGCACTGTACGCGGCGATCTTCTCGAAGTCGTCGGCCTGCAACGCCGCGCCGTGCGCTACTCGGGCGTGATTTATTCGTGGGACGAGTATCTTCTGTGGAATCCGTTTAAAGGCTATCGCTGGATGGTCGAATCCAACGGACACTGGCTCCTGATGAAGAATGTCGAGTCCAAGCTAATGGAAGGCTCCGGTGCCTGAGCGCCTCGACTGCCCGAAGTGCAAGGCGCCTCTTGAGTCCCACGAGGTCGTTACCGGCGTCGTCGTCAATAACTGCGCGGCTTGCTTCGGCGTCATGTACGCCGTGGACGACCTCGCGGTCCCGTTAAAGCTCTCTGGCGCCGCGCCCGCCCGCTTTGACTGTCCGAAATGCCGCCGTCCGATGGAGACCGCGACGGCCTACGACGGTAAGCTTGAGGTAGACCGTTGCGCGGCGTGCTCCGTCTTGTGGTTCGATGCGGGCGAGATCCAAATTCTACGGAAGCTGTCGGGCGTGGAAAACCTCGCGGGCAAACCTGCGGATATCGAGGCGCAGGATGCCCCCGCCGCCGCCGTGCCTTCTTCCCCCGCCGCCCCGTTGAAAAAGACGACGACCGATGACGAGCCTCGGAAGTCCCTGGTGCCGCCCGAAATGTCCGGCGCGAAGAACCCCGACCAGGAACACGCGCCGACGGTCACGCTCGACGGCCGCGCGTATCAGCATTTTCAGACCAGCGTGCCTGTGACGACTTCGGTGCTGGGTGAATTCCCTTGGGTCGCCAAGATCGGCGACAGCGCGCGTATGCGGGATTTCATCGCCCCCCCTTTCCTCCTCTCTCAGGAAGTGACCGCGACGGAGGCTGTTTGGAGCGTAGGGGAATACCTGGAGCCCGAGGAAGTCTGGTCGGCGTTCGCCCTGCCTGGCGCGCCGCCGGCGAAGATCGGCGTGGCCGCGGCTCAGCCCAATCCCTGGACCGTGGAGATGCCCGCGATCTGGATGAGCTTCTGGCTCGCGGCGGCCATGTGCGTCGGCGTCTACATCCTCATGGATATGACTGCCGCTGGGCGAGCGGTTTACACGGGTTCATTTACCGTCGCGGCCACGGACATCGAGCGTTCGCGCGTTAGCGATGTCTTCGAGGTGTCCGGCCGTACCTCGAATCTTGAAGTCGACGTCGATACCAACCTTGACGGGCAATGGGCGTACGTGAGCATGGCGTTGATCGACGCCGACACCGACAAGGCGCTCGATTTTGGCCGGGACATGTCTTATTATCACGGCTATGAGGACGGCGAATCGTGGAGCGAAGGCGGTTCTCGTGAGATTTTCTATGTCCCAAGCGTGCCTGCGGGCCGCTATTACCTGCGCATCGAGCCCGAAACGGACTCGCCCGCGCTGAACCTTCGCATCGGTCTGAAGCGCGATGTTCCGCTCAAGCGCCTGCCCCTGATCGCGATCATTTTTCTTGTACTGCCGGCGGTATGGGCGGGAATGCGCCAGAGCTCGTTTGAGAATACGCGCTGGATGGACAGTGATCATCCGCGGACTTCCTCGGATGACGACGGAGATGACGATTGAGCCGCTGGTACCGCTGGTACGCGCTTGCCATCGCCGTCGCCTGCGCCTGGGCGTTGTGGACGGGGTGGTGGATCACGCCCGTCGAGCGCCTGACCGGCGTGCCGAAATCCGTTCGCGACAACCCCGGCTCTTATCGTTCCCATTATTCAAGCTACCATCGATATTACGGAGGCAAGTGATGAAAGACATACTTGACGTCCACCACCTGGCCGGCGCCGTCGTCTACTCGGCGCTCGGCATGCTCGTGTTCTCGGCGTGGTTCGTGCTGTTCGATAAGCTCACCCCCTACGACCTCTGGCAGGAGATCACGGTCAAGCAGAACCGCGCTTTGGCGACCGTGGTATCCGGGTGCGCCATCGCCGTCGG
>JAYTSX010000154.1:0-1796 GCA_043745445.1 Elusimicrobiota bacterium | reverse complement strand
TCGCTCCGGTCCATGTGCGGATCAAGCCGATCAACGCCTGCAACCACCATTGCTGGTACTGCGCCTACAGGGCCGACAATCTTCAGCTTGGCGATCAGATGCGGCTGCGTGATCGGATTCCTGATGAGAAGATGGACGCGATCGTCGGCGATTTGATCTCGATGGGCGTGCGCGCCGTGACGTTCTCCGGAGGGGGCGAGCCGCTTCTGTACCCGCGGTTGGCCGAGAACGTCGAGCGTCTCGCGTGCGCGGGGCTGCGGGTGGCCGCGCTCACCAACGGAAGCCGGCTCGAGGGCGAGGTTGCCGATTCGTTCGCGCGCCATGGAACCTGGGTCCGCGTCTCCATCGACGCCTGGGACGGGCCGAGCTACGCGCGATCTCGCGGCGTCGGTCCGCAGGCCTATTCCGAGGTCATGGAGAACATGCGCGCCTTCGCCGCGCGGGGCTCGCGCTGCGCTCTCGGCGTGAGCTTTATTATCAGCAAGGACAACGCTTCGCACCTCTTTGATTTTTGCCGCCAGGCGAAGGACGCGGGAGTTTCGAGCGTCAAGTTGAGCGCCTGCGTCGTTGGAAACGCGGGCAAGGAGAATAACGCGTATCACTCGGCCATCGCCGACGCCGTACGCGAACAGATCGACCGTAGTCGCGCTCTTGAGGGACCGGGTTTCTCGATCGTCGATCATTATCACCGCATGGACGAACGCTTCGACAAGAGCTATGCACGGTGCCCCTCGCTACGGCTTTTGACCGTGATCGGCGCCGATTGCGGCGTCTACGCCTGCCAGGATAAAGCGTATACCGATTCCGGCCGGCTGGGCTCTATCCAAAATAGTTCCTTCAAGGAATTCTGGTTTTCGCGGGAGAACAATGAACGCATTGCCAGGATCGATCCGAGCCGGGATTGCCGGCACCATTGCATCTCGCACGCCAAGAACCGGCTCCTGACGGATTATCTTGCCCTCGATCCGGAGCACATGGATTTCGTCTAGCCGGGATGATCGTGGTTGGTCTGGCCGTTTCGTTGCCAGCTTGGTTGTGCCGCGTTGAGCAGCCCAACTATGAAAAATAAAACCCTCCTGATACTCGGACTCCTCGCGAGCGCGCTATCCGCGGGTGCCGCGAGCGTGACTTTGACTCTGTCTCCCGCGAGCCGCGTGCGCCTCGAAGGCGACTCGACCTTGCATCCTTTTTGGAGCCAGACAAGAAACTTCACGGCTGTGTTGACGGTCGACGCGGCCGAGGCGACGGTCGCGGCGGTCTCGGTCGCGGTCGCGGCGGGCAAGCCCGCGACGATGACCGTGACGATCCCTGTTGCGAATCTGAAGTCGGAGCACTCGGGGCTCGACAAGAATCTGCGCAAGGCGTTGTCCGCGGACAAGCATCCCGACATCGTCTACGCGCTCGAGCGCTATGAGGCGGCGCCGCTCAAGGACGGGTTGCGGCTCGGCGTCGAAGGGGCGCTGACGGTCGCGGGCGCTTCTCAGCCTGCGGTGCTGAAGGCGACGGCGACCGTCTCGGGGAGCCTGTTCATCGTCGAGGGCGAACAGACCTTGCTGATGACCGACTACGGGGTCAAGCCGCCGACGATGATGTTGGGCGCGGTCAAAACGGCGAATAAGATTGTCGTGAAGTACCGTCTTGAGTTCGAGCCGTCCAAGGTCCAATAACGCCATGAACACCGTGTCCGCGGCGCAGGCTCTGGCGCCGGTGCGCAGCGGTCAGCGCGTGCTCGTGGGCTCCGGCGCCGCCGCTCCGCAGGAGCTGGTGAACGCGCTCTCCGCTCGTGTCATGGAACT
>JAYTSX010000153.1:0-6564 GCA_043745445.1 Elusimicrobiota bacterium | reverse complement strand
GAGCGCGAGGGACCCGATCAACATCTTAGCCTCCGATCAGCACGAACGGTGCCCAAAAGAAAGGATGAGCGTAGGCACCGTGGCGAAGTTCCGCGCGCGCCGTTTTGAGCGCCTCGCGCGGCGTCTTGCCTTCCTTGAGAGATTTAAAGAATGCCGCCGTCAACGCAGTGGTGGATTTCTCGGATACGCTCCACAGGCTCATGAGCACATTCTTGGCGCCCGCGTATTGGAACGCGCGACCAAGACCGAGGACGCCCTCACCGCCAACCTCCCGGCCCAGGCCGGTTTTGCAGGCAGTCAACGCCACGACGTCGCAGTGCAGATTGAGGCCCATAATCTCGCTCATCTTTAAATAGCCGTCGTCGCCGGGTTCGGCGCCCACCTGCGTCAGCACGA
The DNA here is from genome assembly GCA_043745445.1 of Elusimicrobiota bacterium. Classification (GTDB taxonomy): domain Bacteria; phylum Elusimicrobiota; class Elusimicrobia; order UBA1565; family UBA9628; genus GWA2-66-18. The sequence continues at coordinate 6,168 of JAYTSX010000153.1, read as the reverse complement.
GCGCCGGTTCGCCGATATAAGGCACGTCGCCGTCGAGTATGCCGTGTGTGGCGAATACCATGTGCCGGTAGCGTCCCAGGTCCTCGCTCATGACCCGGGCTTTCGTCGCATCCTTGCCCGTCAAAGCCAAACCTCCGGAACCGGCCGCTGTCGTCAGCGTTTCGGCCAGTACTCCGGTCTCCTCCAGGCGATCGAAGCCTGTGCCTCGACGCGTGGCGGCCACGCCCATCGTAACGAAGTCCTTCGCCACGTACGCCGCGAGCCCCGAGCCTTTAAGCCGCTCATCCGCCTTGTCGAAGATCGGGTCCGCCACCACGAGCAGTCCGACGGCGGCGCTGTCGCCCTTGCCCGCCGTCCGCGCCTGGGTCAGCGCTGTTGCCGATTGGGCATAGGCGATGTCGTGCTCGTCGACCGCGTAGCGCAAAGGTGCGGCGCGCGCCGTCAGCGCTTCGAACGGCAGCAAGCCCAGGTACTCGTCAGGCACGAGAATCAGCTTCTTGCCCTTGGCCGCCAACGCGACGGGTTTGAGGAGCAGGTTATAAAGCTTTGTCCCGGCCGCCGCGTCATAGGATCCGGCGAACTTACCCTGCGCGTTCAAGGGATTCTCAAACGGCTTGCGAAAAGCCTCCACCAACTTCCTGAGGTCCGCGCGCGTGATCTCCGCCGTATATGAGAATGCCTTCTTGTCCGCCCCAACGGCAAAGATAATCGTTTTGGTATTCGTGACGGCGTATTCGACGAGCATCTCGGAGGCGTTCAGTGCGACTTCTCGCGCCTTGATCGGCTGCGGGTACTGGATTGCGGCATAGGCGGGCGCGCTCTTGCGCAGCCCGGCGACGAACGCCTCGCGCGCGGCCAGGGCAGAGGCCAGTTCCTTATCGAGTTCGAGTAGGCGCGGCGCATTGTTCTTCTCGAAAGCGGAGTTCATTTGCTTATAGGAGGCGGCGACGCGGGCATTGGCCTCCGCCTCCTGAGCCGCCTGGGCGGGAGGCAGCGCCGCCTTTGATGAGCTCAGCCGCACCGCCACCTCTTCGATGAACGCGCGTGCCTTGGCGCTTTCAGCCCAAAAAAATCCGTCCGCTGCGTCGGAAGCCGCGCGCGTGCGGGCCTCGTACGCCTCAATGCGCGGAAAGCCCGCCACGGACGCCGTCAAGAATCGACCGCGGGCCGCCTGCGGCAAAAGATCGCGTTGCCGTTCGATGGCCGCGATCGCCTTCTCGCATGCCGACCGGGCGCCGGCCATGTCCTTGAGCTTCTCGAGCGTCAAGCACAGCCCGATATTCGCCGACACGACATCGTCGGCGATCCGCTTGCCCCGGCCCTGCGCCGCGGCCTTGGCGAACAGTTCTTTGGCGGGGGCGAACTGTCCTTTAGCGAACGCGACGCGCGCGGACAGGACATCGTTTTTGGCTCGCGCCGCCAGTTCCGACGCCTTGGCCAGATCGCCCTGCGCCAGGTATGCGGCGCCAAGCGAAGCCTCGATGTCGGACGACGGAACGCCTATAGTCTTGCTCAACGCCAACGCGCGACCGTGGAACTCCAGTGCCTTCGCGTAGTCGCCCATTTCCTGGTAAATCCGGCCCACGTGGTTCAGGGAACTCACCAGGGCGGGTTTGTCGGTCGCCTCTTCGGAGAGCTTGTACGACTGTTGCGCGGTCTCCAGCGCCTTGTTGAAGTCGCCCAGCAGCTCGTAGATGATCGCCATGTTGCCGACGGCGGCGCCCTCGCCGCTCTTTCTTCCAGTCTCCTTGGCTAGATTCATCGAGCGCTCGTGCATTTCCAGCGCTTTAGGAAAATCACCCATGTCCATGTAGACGACGCCCAAGTTGCCGGTTGTCGCGCCCTCTTGCGACTTGTCTCCGGTCTCACGGGTCAGGGTCAGTGCCTGGTTATAAAGCTCCAGCGCCTTCGGCAGGTCCGTCTGATTGCGGTACACGATGCCCAGGTTGGTGAGACCTGTGGCCAGGTCGCGCTTCTCGCCGAGCTCGCGCATCATCGCGTTGCTGCGCTGATAGCTCTCGATTGCCTTTGGAAAATCGCCCGTCTCCAGGTATATGTTTCCGGTATTGACGTAGATGCCCGCTTCCGTCAGCTTGTCGGCGGCCTCTTTCGCCGCGACGAGCGCGCGCGTCGCGTAGTCCATTGCCTTCGCGTAATCGCCCATCGCCTGATGATCCGCCGAGATAGCTTGAAGATCGAGCGCCACTCCGAGCTTCTCGCCAAGGCTGGTCTGCAGACTCAAGGCCCGTGTGTGGTAGTCCAGCGCCTCCGCGTTTCTGGATGTTTCCGAATAAACATTTCCGAGGTTCCCCAGCATCCGACCTTCGAGAGATTTATTTCCCAGCTCTCGCGCCATTGAAAGCCCCCGCGTCAGCAGGTCGAGGGCCTTGGCGTTCTGGCCCTTGTTTTTATAAACGATCCCGAGATACTCCAGAGTCTGCGCCAGGTCCGCCTTGTGACCGATGTTCTGGTAGACCCCGATCGCCTGCTCATAATACCGGATCGCCAAATCGTGCTGGTTGTCGTTGTCGTACGCCAACCCCAGATTCTGGGCGAAGTCGCCGATCGCTTCCTGCTGCCCGCGCCCCTCAGCTATGGCTAAACCCTGGGACAGCGGCGAGATGGCGCCGTGGGCGTCGTTCGCGGTGAAGCGGTCCATGGCCTGATTTCTGAGGGCATCTAATTGCGCGGCGGCAGGTTGGGAACCCGCGAAAACGAAAAGGGCGGCGAGGGTCAGGGCGCGGCGGAAGTCGGGCATGGGATCTCCGTTTTAGGTCAGATCAGTCGAGCCAGTCCTTGTCTTTGAGCTTCTTGGGCAGGTAGGTTTTGGTCAGGTACTGGAAATCCTTGTTGGCGAGCGCGTCGAGCTCGTACTTAAGCCCGCTGGTGAGCATGCGCTTGATCTCCACCTGCCATTCCTTCTTTTGGAACCAAGCGTAGTTCATCAGCTCTTTGGCGCGGGTGATGTCCTTGTCGTTGAGCTTGATGCCGACATTGCGCGGCAGGTCGTAGATCTCCGGATCGGCGGAGGAGAGGCCGATGAACTTCGCCGACGGGATCGCCATGCGCTGACTTTCGAAGGCCAGGTTGATGGATCCCTGTTTCACCACTGAATAGATGTAGTAGCCCCACGGATCGTTGTCGACGAGGACATAGACCGGCAGCTTTTTCTCCTCGTGAAGACGCCGGGCGAGCCGTCTGACACCGCGCGGCGGCTGACCGTTGCCGGTCAGCAGGATGCAGTTGTACTTCCGCCAGAATTTATCCTCAGCGAGGCGGTTCCACTGCGTTCCCTTCTCGATAAGGAGAACGAAGTCGGCCGTGCATTTCTTGATTTTGAGGTACTCTTCCTCGACGATGGAGGGCACGGAGTATCCGCCCTTGCCGAGCTTGGCGCAGTCCACCTTGTCGCCGTCGTCTTCAAAGACGACCGGGCCGATGATGGTGCCGGCGTTCTCGGCGCGCACATGAAACTCTTCGCGCAAGGCCGCCAGGCCGACCTCCAGGTCCTCGATGACCGGGTCGGACTCTGCCTGGTCGTCGAAGGTGTTCTCATGCGAGTCGCCCATCGTGTGCTTCGTTCGATAGTAGATCTCGCGCAGGCTGGTGGTGAGGTCCGCTTTCTGGAGCTCATTGAGCGCGTCGGCCACGAGCATGGTCTGCATGAACTTTTTGGCCATGCCCACATTGAAGAAGGTTCGAAGCTGCTTGTTCGAGCCCATCTCGATGTAGCCCTTCTTCTCGTTGAATTTCACGTTCGACAGCGAGCGCACCGGGATCGAGATCGAGGGATCTTTCTTCCGGGCGGCCGCCGTGATCACGAGGTCGGCGAGACCGACGAGCTTCTTTTCAACGGCGGGATTTCTCTTGGCCATTTATTTTTTCTTCTTGGCTTTAGCCTTGGGCTTGGACTTCTTTTCCACGGCCGCAGCCGTCTCGGTCACGGGGGTGGGGGCGGGCGCCTCGACTGGGATCTCGCCCTCGATGCCGTCCGCGGTGACGATGATCGAGTGCGGCAGGCCGTGAGGGCCCGCGTTTTTGTCGAGCATCTCGTCGGTCTTCATGCCGCCCGTGACCTTCTTGGCGATCTCGGTGAGCTGAGCCTTGAGCTTGCCTTCGGCCAGCTTGCCGCCTTTGAGGCGCTTGCAGGCTCCGACCACTTCCTCAATATACAGCTCGAAGATGTCGCGGCGCTTGCTTTCGGCGTGGGCGCGGTCGCGCCGCTTGATGAACACGCCCAAGCGCCGTCCGGCTTCGCGCAGGGCGAGCGTGATCTCCTTACGGATCTCGTCGTAATCGGCGATGGCTTCTTTGGATTCCGAAGTAAAAGGAACCCAGACCGAGGCCATGTGCACGAAGATCACCATGGGCCCGGCGGGGGGCGCCCCGCGCGACTGCGGGATGCCGTAGTTCTTCCAGGTGGTGTCGAGCACGGCCTTGAAGGTCGAGCACGCGGACTGCTGATAGAGAAGGGGGACGCGGTTGGCGAACCGCATCACGCGCGCGAGCTCGTTGCTTTCGCCGTCGTGTGACTCGCCTTCGGCGAGCGGCGCCTTGACCGCGTTGGCGGCGTCAAGCGCGGCCTGCTCCGGGCCGCGGCCCCAGGCCAGGCCCGCCTCGATGATGAAAGGGTTTCCGCGGTAGACCGCGGGCGGGCGGCTCACGGCGGTGTAGAAGTCGCCCTTGATCTGTTTGAACAGTCCCGCCAGGATTTCCTTTTCCCCGATCGGCGACAAGCAGTTCGTAGGCGGCGCCATCAGCTTGGTCGCCTGAATCGTTTTGTACAGTTTTTCGGCTTCGAGGCCGACCACATCGCGCGGGCGCTTCTTGGGGTTGACGCCGGCGGCTTTGCAGATATCCGTCGCGGTCTCCGTCGAGACGCGGGAGAAGTCGGCCGACAGGAAGCCCGCGAGCCAATGACTCTTCGTGTCCTGGAGCATCTTCAGGAGCATGCCCAATTCGATGCCGTACGGATGCGGCTTGATCTCCTTGGGCGGCTCGGGATTCTGCTGGATGGTGCGCGGGTAGACCTTGACCTCTCCGTCGGGCGCGTGGTAGGTGAATTGAGCATGGGGATTGGAAATGGCGGAGAGCTCGATGTACTCATCGACCGAAGCGCGGCCCTTCTGGTACTTGCCTTCGAGCTCGATGGTGACCTGGGTGCCGCGGTGGGCTTCCCACTCGATCTGCTTCTTTTCAAGGATGATCGGCTCGTTTTTCTTGGTGTCGATCTGCACCTCGAAGTAATGAGCGGGCGACTTTTCACCCGTGCGCGAGATGATCTTGACCGGCTTTCCCGTCGTCAGCTGCCCGTACATGCCGGCGGCGGAAATGCCGATGCCCTGCTGGCCGCGGCTCATGCGCAGGCGGTGAAACTTGGAGCCGTATAAAAGTTTGGCGAAGATGCGCGGGATCACCTCGCGCACGATTCCCGGACCGTAGTCGATGATGGTGACTTTAAAGCGCGTCGCCGCGGAGACCGCGGGGGCGGGGCCGGAGCCGTCGCCCACGGCCTCAAGCTTGACGATGATTTCCGGAAGGATGCCCGCTTCTTCGGAGGCGTCGAGCGCGTTGTCGACGGCTTCCTTGACGCAAGTGAGCAAAGCTTTGCGGGGATTGTCGAATCCGAGGAGATGCCGGTTCTTAGTGAAAAACTCCGAGACCGAAATTTCGCGTTGCTGTTTGCCCATTTCGTCGGCGGTTTTGCCAGCGGCACGGGGCTTGGGAGCGGCGACGGCTTTGGGCGCGGGCGTCAGCTTGGTCTTCTTCATGCGGGTGAGATATTACGATATCTTCGGCCGAATCGGGCCAATAAGCCTTGAAGGCGGCGTTCGCGGCGGGCCTCCCTTTCCTGGGCCAGCAGCCCTTCGGCGTCCTCGCTGTCGCGGGTCGAATCAAACTCAAGGCGTTCTCCGAGCCCGTTAAACAGCTTCTCCCAGGTGCAAAGGAGCGCCTTGCCGCCCCGCTCCGCCCGGCTGACAACGGAGGAACTGACGCCGGCAGAGTCGGCGAGGTGGCGCTGGGACAAACGCAACTCGAGCCGCCGCTGCTTTAGAAGTGCCGCCATCCGTGTTGTCGCGTTCTCGTGGATCATCCTTATTATACGATCGAGGAGCCAGAAAAGTTCCCTGGAGGCGGGTACCCTTTCCCACGGGTTTGTTCTTTTTA
>JAYTSX010000152.1:0-6585 GCA_043745445.1 Elusimicrobiota bacterium | reverse complement strand
AGCGCGGCATCGAGAATGACGGTCCCAAAAAATGGCTCGTGCGCTCCATGCTCGCCCGCGCGGGCGTCCTCGCAGGCGTCTCCGGCCTGTTCTTCGCGACCGGCCTGCTCAGCGTCACCGGCTCGCTCTGGGTGTTCCTCGGCCTCGTGGCCTTGCAGTCCTTCTTCCAGGGCATCGCCGTGACCTTCGAAGGCGCGGCGACGACGCGCATCATGGGCGACGCGAGCGTCACCAGCGAGGAGCGCACCAAGGCTAATTCGATTCTGACTCTCGTCGCCGCGATCTTCTCGATCATCGCGCCCGTGGTCGCCGGGCAAATCGCCCAGATCGGCCCCGTGATGGGCAAGACCGGCGTCGGCGGCGCCGTGATCTATTCGATCTACGCCGGCGCCATCGCGCTGACCGCCTTGGTGTACGCCTCGATCAAGATGATCGGCGGCGCGAAAAAAACGGATATGCCGCCAAAGGCCGGCAACGAGACGGCCTCAACGCCCGCGCCGAAAGGCCTCGGCGGCACGCTCAAAGGCCTGTGGCTCTCCATCAAGGACGGCACGAAGATCGTCTTCAAGGATCGTTTCTTGCGGACTCTGCTGATCATGTCCATGGTGACCTCGTTATTCTCCGATCCGCTTGTCTTCAATGTGCTCCCGGAATACATCGAAGGCCTCGTCGCCAAAAATCCCGGCTCGATCGGCGCGATCATGAACATCCCCGGCGTCGGCTGGTTCCTCAAGTCGCTGACCGCGACACCGATGGGAAATTTCGCGATGATGATGGTGATGGCGAGCGTGGGCAGCATCGCCGCCTCTCTGCTCATCAAGCCGCTGACAAAGCTTTTTCAGAAACTCGGATTCAAAACGGAAGAAGCGCTCACGATCCCGTTTTACTTCTTGGCCGCCCTGGAAGCCCCTTTGTTCTACCTGATGATCCATACGCCGACCATGCTCGGCGCCGTCGCGCTGTACGGCCTGCAATCTCTCGTCGTCGGATTTATCGGCATCGCCATCCAAGGCCTGTACCAGAAAAACCTGGGCGGGCAGAAGGATGAAAACGTTAACAAGATCCTCGCCGCGCAGTCCCTGTTCGGCATCGCCGCCGCGATCATTTCGACCTATGTCTACGGCTTCGTCCTCAAGGACATCTCGATTTCGACCTCGCTGACGATCGCCGCGATCGCGACCGGCGTGATGAGCCTCCTGCATCTCGCGGCTCCCTTCCTATCGTTCAGCAGAGCCTCGCGACGCCCGCCGGCCGACCCGCCCGCGCCGCCGGCGCCGCCGGCATATGCGAAGCCTCCGTCCGGGGACCATCACGGACCGAACTCAATCCTGTCCACGCACCTATAAAAATACGGACTTGAGGCGGATTTAACGCTGGCCTGGCGGGGGCGGGTTATTGTAAGACTATGCCGTGAGTACCCTTTCCATGCCTATGGCCAACCTCGACATCGACCACCCTCAGCAGGACCAGACCGTGCACTCCGCGCTCTACACCATCCGGGTGGACGGGCCGGAGTCGCTTGCCTCGCTCGAGGTCTCGATCGACCGCGGACCTTGGCATATCTGCCGCCGCGCTTGCGGCTACTGGTGGTACGATTGGTCCGGCTACGCCAACGGGGAGCACACTCTTGTCGCGCGCGGCCAGAACCGCGACGGCTCGCCCGTCGGCTCCACGCCCCGACGCTTCACCGTCGCGCTCCGCAAGCCGTAAAGGCCGCGCGCCGGCGGAAAAAATCGAAGCCCCCTCCCAGAATCGAACTGGGGTAGCTAGTTTACAAAACTAGTGCTCTACCACTGAGCTAAGGGGGCGACACGACGAGTTTACCGAATAATTCGCCGTCTCGCCATGCCACATGACCCGGGAATTCAAGTTAAACTTTATCTAGTTATATGAGGAGACGTCGACGCCAAGGAGGTCCGCGCGAAGCCACCATCCCTTCACTTGGCGTCCGATACCGGCAAGAAGCTTCGAGAGAATAGAACCCGCCCTCGGCCCATTCAAGCGCCGAGGGCGGGACATCCGTATCGTAGTTGTTTAGTCGATTAGCCCGGTGGACGTCCTAAGCCATCCTAGAGCGGCCAGTCTCACCAAACGCTGAATCAAGGACAAGCGATCACTCAAGCAGCACCGTCAGCGGCAATCGAATCCTTCAAGATGTCTCGCGCATCCGGAAGCGTCAGCGGTTTGCCGGTCATCGCCTGGTAGGCTTTAAGCCGGATCAACGCCCCCTCCAGGGCGCGGACGTTCGTCTTAATCGACATGGCGACGAACCGGATCACTACGAGAGGAACGGAGAATCCCTCAGCTTTGGCATTCTTGCGTAGTATCGCAATGCGTGTCATCAGGTCCGGCGCCTTAATCTCCGTCATGGAACCCGACTTAAGTCGCGAATTCAAACGACTATCGAGCGACGAGACTTCTTTTGGCGAGCGGTCAGAGGTAACGACGACTTGCTTGCCCGAACCAACCAGCTCATTAAGAATATACGCCAACTCCTGTCCCGGGCGCCTCTTACCGATGTAGCTTTTACCGATGGGCTCGTATTGATCGCAGAGGGTCCGAATGCCTTCTGAAAGATCCGCGTCGGACGGATCACGACCAGCAGTGAAGGCCCTCAACTGCACTTTCACCATCATTTCACGGACGAGCTCCCGGGAGTACCCCTGGGTCAGCTTGGCGGCGCGCAGAACAGCCTTCTCGGTAATATTGTCCTTACACCGGTCCCGCAGGATGACGACGCGCTCCTTGAGGGACGGCAGAGGCTCAAAAATGAAGAGATTAACATCCTCCACCAGCAGACAGTCAAGGGAGCGGTATCGTGCACGGAATGCATCGAGCTTCTTGGCCTGCACGGCCCGAACGCATTCTTGCACGAACTGAGTGCTGGTCGTTAGCAATAGACGCACCTTCGGATGCTGGCGGCACATCTCGTTTCCTATCGAGTGCAGTAGGTGCGTCTTGCCACGGCCGCCGCCGCCAAAAATCACCCCGGGGTTGTTTGTACCGGACCTCCTCGCGATAGACTTGGCCATCTCGCAAGCGAGGCGATTTGATTCGCCTGGGACGAAGGCCTCGAACGTGTAGCGCGGATTAATGGAATTTTTCATTTGACTTCCCCAAGTCTGCAATCAATTTGTCTCTTTGCGGCCGATGATGCGCTGCACGTTGAGCACCTCCGCCAGACCGCACCACCTCGACAGCGAAGGATTCATGATAGTCTCTATGGCCGCGTTTGCGTCTCTCTCGAACAATACAGGAGCCCGAGCGCGGTCGAATATGCAGGCGAGAGCCATTTCTCATCGGCTTGTACGAGATTCAAGGGAGGTTTGCCGAGACGTACTGACATCTCCACAAATCGCTGAGCCGCATCGACCATGCCGGGCATGAGCGACCCGCCGCCCGTGAGAATGGCATTCCCCGGTACAATCAGATCGAAGTACGGGGAGTTGCGCAAATCCTCATTAACGATCGAGAATATCTCTTCAACTCGAGGCCCCACGATTCCAAGAATCGTGCTTTTTTTAGTTCGCAGGAGTCCGGAACCTTCATCACCAGGACACTCGATATCTACGTCGGCGATGGAAGAATCATACGCGACGCCGTGATTCAGCTTGATCTTCTCGGCAGTAGGGAAGGAGGTCTTCAAACCTATGGCGAGATCGCGAGTAATCAGATCAGACCCGAAGGCTATCTCCTTGGAATACGCGATCGCCCCATCGCAGTAGAAGCCCAGAGAGATAGTTTGCCCCCCGAAATCGACGATGACACACCCCCGTTCCTTCTCTTCACGAGAAATCAGGAGTTCGGCAACAGCTCGCAAGCCGTACATCGGCACAATGACCTCGAAACCCGCCTGAGTGACCGTCGTCATGGCGTTGTTTAGATGCGCTCTGGAAGCGGTGACGAGGTGAACGTCGACATCAAGCTGAGAGGCCACCATTCCAAGTGGATTGGGCACGTTGGCTTCGTGGTCGATCGAGAAGCCTTGTGGGAACGCATTCAGAATCTGCCTGTCGGGCGAAAGCGCGAAAGCCTTGGCGCTTGCGATGACAGCGTCGACGCCTTCGGCGGTGATACGGCTCGCGGTAGGCGCCACCTTATAAGTACCGTGGGTGTTGAACGACTGGAGATGACTGCCTCGTACTCCGAGCCAAATCCGCGATACAGGGCCGTCTGCCGAGGCCGCAGCCTCTTGCACAGCGCGCTTGACCGCGGCGGCGGTTTCAATGATGTTGATGACTATTCCGCCTTTGATGCCTCTACAAACCACGCTCGATCCGCCAATGACTTTCACCACGCCGTTTGCCATGACAGAACCAACGATACAGGTAACGCGCCCGCCGCCAATTTCCAGGCCGGCGACAAGCTCCAACTTCGATTCGCTTTTCATTTCGCGCCCGCCCTGCGGGCGAACAATTGCATCCTGGGCATTTTCAGTATCATTGCGTCCTCCATCCGAGGTCTACGAGGCTTATCTCAGACTCAGCTCGACGCAGACTCCAAGCTGAAACAGGCTGCGTTCGCACAGGTTGAGTCTGGGCGGAAAGATCTTTCCCTACATGCGCAGCGTCACTCTACCCTTCACTACGCCTCGCCTCGACCATGGCCTTGTGTGCGGAACACGGCCTCACGACTCTATTCTCCACCGTGTCGCATCCGCACATCGCGACAGCATGGATCTCGCCGCCAGCGAGCGACACGGTTGGCCTTTTCTTCCCACGCAGCTTGTTCTTGATCCCCTGCCAAATCAGGCAGGCGGCGACGAATAGAACTATCGAGATCATGATTCCCCCGCCCAAACGTCAACACTACTTCAGGACCCGCTTGCCCAGAGCAAGGGCTCGCGCGCACTCCCGCTTGGAACCAATTGCGCGGAGTTCGGGGTAGTAGGCCCAAGAACCGGCTCCATCACCCGGTCTTGGTGCACCGGCTTACGGGAGCCGTCATCTTTCCCCACTGGCCGCAGGCTGCGAAGTTCCCCGAGCAACGCGGCAGGAGACGCACTATGCCGCAATACGATTTGCTGAAACTCAGCGGGGGTCATTCCCACTGGCCACGCAAATCCCGCAGGAACGACGGCGTCGGGGAAAAAGTTTCTAAACCCCGCTCTAAACATCTGCGATGACATCGGCCCCAACTCAAGCTGCAGATCGATTCGACCCGGTCGCAAAAGTGCCGGATCCAACTTCTCGCGCATATTCGTCGTGATCACCAGCACCCGACCATCAGATTCGGCCACACCGTCGATGGCATTAAGGACACCTCCGAGGGTCAACTTGTCCGTCTTCTCCCCCTCTTTGGCCGTGGCGCGATTCCAGGCAGCCGCAACTGTGTCGATATCCTCCAAGAGAAATAGCGATCGCGCGCCAAGCTGGCAAACCATCTCCTTAAGCTCCTGGTCGCTAGAGTTAACGAGATCTAGAGTGTAGAGCCCCAAATCATAGTGAGCACATATCGCGCGCACGAGAGAGGTTTTGCCGGTTCCCGGCGCTCCCGAGAGGCAGATTCCCGTCCGGTACGGAACACCATGCTTCCTGTACCAGTCCTTGGCACCATGAAACCAATCAAGATGAGCGGTGACCGCTTTCATATTCTCGTCGGAAAGCACAACCGAGGAGAGGGGCCGCTTGCTCTGTGCCGCCAGAAGGTCCCAACTGCGCCACCGAGGAGCGTAGATGCGTGTTTTGTCTGCGCGTTCGATCGAATCCGACGCCTCTTGAATAAGATCGCGCAACAACTGCTGATTTCTTCCAAGGCACGTGAGCGTGATCTCTTCGAGCTCATATTCCTTGTTCTGAATCCGATTCCGGTAAAACCAGCAGAGCTTCTTTCGATAGAAAAAGTAATGCCGACCAAATCCCGCGGATAAGGCCTTATTTCGCGCGCGAAGCGAGCGAAACCCCTTCGAAAAGCCCCTCGACTCGATCCAGTTGATCAGGGCCGAGAACTCCGTCTCGCGAGTCGTGACCTCAAGGCTAGTGGTTAATTGCCGCGTTAGGAATGAAATAGCGCTCTCGGGCACATCTTTTGTAAAAAAAGTGAGCATTGCGGCACCCCACAGCCCCAGGCCGGTCGTCAGTATGGGATTGGACGCAAGCAGTTTCAGCAAGGGGATTTTTTGTATCATGGGCCTCCTGACAAAGGAATAATAGCATGTCCAATTGTAATATTCAAGTGCTTTAAGTAATACTCTATTTGACCCCTATCGACACCTAAACACACATGACAACACCAAAGAAACCCAAGCGTGTGCGGAAAATTGCCGCGAGCGTGGAGCACCCGCTCGGAGACCGGGTGAAATATCTCCGCTCCCTGCGGGGTCTATCCCAGGCGCAGCTCGCCAAAGACGCGAGGCTTAGTCAGGCGACAATCGCACAAATTGAATCTGGCAGGAAAGAGCCATCCCTACCGGCTCTCCGTCAGATAGCCCGAGCACTGGACATCGAGGTCGCAGCCCTCTTCACTGGAGATGACATTTTCGTCTTTGACCTTCGTCGGCTGCGCAGGAAGTATAATAACGCCGACAAACTAACCCCTCATCTCTATATGGCGCTGGGGCGGGTCGTTCAGTACGCGCGAGATATA
>JAYTSX010000151.1:0-1817 GCA_043745445.1 Elusimicrobiota bacterium | reverse complement strand
AACAGCCCTCGAGGGTTCGAATCCCTCCTCTTCCGCCATTTTTTTGAAAGCCACGCGCCCCATCCCCCCGCGTTCCCTCGCCATCCTCATCGCGTGCGCATTGCTCGTCCTGGCCTTCGCGCCGGCGCAATACTTCGGTCGCCAGCAGGACGATGTCATGTACCTGATCGGCGCGCGCGCCCTCGCTATGGGACGCTACTGCTTGCTCACCTCGCCGGGCTGCCCGCCGCTGACGATGATCAATCCGGCCTGGCCCGCTTTGCTCGCCCCCCTCGCCTGGCTGACCGAGCAGGTGGGGCCGTTTCAGGCCGTGTCCGCGCTGTTTCTCGCGGCAGTGCCCATCGCGCTGTGGGCCTGGTTGAGGCGAAAAAACGACGAGACGACCGCGCTCCTCGCCGCCGGCCTGTTCGCGTCCTCACCGCTCGTGCTCTCGCAATCCGGGGTGGTGATGTCCGAGGCCCCTTTCACGCTCGCGCTGATCGCCCTCCTCGCCGCCGCGGAATCAGGACGCGCGCTGACGGCGGGCTTTGCCGCCGCGGCTCTGCTTCTCACGCGCACCGCAGGCGTAGCCGCGTTGCCCGCGCTCGTCGTCTTTGCCCATAAACGCAAGCCCAAGGATGCGGCGCGCGCCTTCCTCCCGCCCATCTTGGCCTTCGGCGCCTGGTCGATCTGGTCCTGGTCGAAGATCGGCGCGGTCGATAAATTCAGCATGTTCTCGCTGACCTACGGGACCGGTACTCTTGCCAAGCTTCAACAGGTACTTCTCTCCAACGCGCGCTATTACGCCTCCGAGTGGGGCGGCGGGTTCACTCCACCTGCGCTCTCTTCTAGCGTCCTCGCCACGCTCCTCGGCGCCGCGCTCGCCACCGTCGCACTGGGCGGACTCGTCCTCGCCCTGCGCCGACGCCGAGATGACCCCGCGGCTTGGGCGCTGGTCGGCACCACGCTCATGCTCAGCGTGTGGGGCTGGCAATACGAGCGTTACATGATCCCGTTGCTCCCGCTCCTCTTATGGGCCCTCGCCGGAGGCCTCGGGCGCGCGGCTAAGCCCGTGCTGGCCTGCCTTCTAGTCCTTCAATTGGGCGCGCAGACACTACCGCGACTGGGCCGGCCAAGCCCCTGGGCCGAGCCGGAGCTCGCCAAGACCTATGCCTGGCTCGCCACGCGGCCTGGCGCGTTGCTCAGCAGCGCCGAGCCGGTGCGCGACGGCTGGCTGTCGGGCCTGCCCAGCCGGGCCTTGCCACGCGCCGAGCGTGACGAGGATTTCATGTCAGCGCTTAAGGCCGCGCGTGTGACTTTGATTCTGCGCGTTGACGGCCAGAACTACGGCCTCGAGGCGGATAAGACGGCGACGCCCCGGGTGGAGCTCGATCGGGCTTACCGCCGGCTGGAGGACCCGCGGTTTTTCAGGAAGCTTCACGATGAGCCCTCGGAGCGAGCGACCGTCTACGAACCGCGCTGACCTAAACTAATAAGCAGTCCAGATCGTGCCTTTCGTGTCCGTGTGCGAACAGTTCACATACACATTGCTCATGTTCGCATTGGTCACGAGATCCATGTAGGCCCAGCCGCCGGCGTCCGATATGCCGGACACCGAGAACAGGGTCGTCACGCTCGAATCGGGGTGATAATTGGGCGCGCGGGCGGGCGGGATTTGGCCGATGTACTTGCCGCCGATCGTCAACGCGTCGACGCTCGCCGGGTAGATGCCTTCGAGATCGCCGTAGTAGATGCTCATGGCCGACCGGAGAGCGCCGAGGTTGCCCTTGGACGCGCCTTCAGACGATTTCCGGATCAGCTCGGCGAACTTCGGAATG
>JAYTSX010000150.1:0-1827 GCA_043745445.1 Elusimicrobiota bacterium | reverse complement strand
TTCTGGAAATGCGCCGTTTGTGGGGCGTCAATTCGACGGAGATGCAAGGTGCGTTCGGTTCCGGCCGCCTCCTGAGAATCGCGCGGCGATCCGATTTCTCCCTCTATCTTTTTGTGCCGCGCAACCGGCGACCCGAGCTGTTCGTCGGGCTGGGATACTCCGTGCTCACTGAGGATGATCCTGTCCGCCGCCGGGAGTCGGTGGCGGTTCTCGACATGATCGCTCAAGAAATGACTCCGGCGGAACGAAAGCGAACCGGTGGCCTACTCCGCTCCAGCGGCTGGGGGTCTGACTTGCTTCGGGAAGGCTACGCCGCGTTGATGAACGACGAGAATCGGAGCATGGCGGAGGTGCGCGGCGCGCGTTTTCATGAATACCAGAAAACCGCCGACTTCTGGCTACGAGCCGGAAATATGTACGAGTTGCTCGGGCTCAATCGTGAGATGAAGGACGCCTGGCTCCAGGCTCAGGCTCTCTCGGGAAACAAGGACATGCTCAGCCGCATGCTGGCCCTGCGAAAGAAGGCCTCCTCCGCTTCCAAGTAAGCAAAAGACGATTTTATTGATTCGCTGTCGAGCGTGCGAGGCGGAAGCCGTCGGAGAACGCGAATGCAGGGGAAGCAATCGCCAGGACGGCGAGCGCGGCGAGACAGTTGAGGGTCATCTTTCCCATGGGGTTTCCGTTGAGTTTATTTTTTCGAGCCAGTTGTCATCGTAATGGAGGGCTTGGAGATCTTGGAAGGTCACGGTGCCGGTGTTGAGCGCCTTCTCGAGCTGAGCGACGAAGCGCGCGGCGGCGCGGTCCCGCGTTCCGGTGAAGGCCGAGCCGCGAACGACGCCGATCGACAGGTAGCCCATGGGGCCCGTGACCTCGAGCAGATAGTCGCCGGGCACGGCGGCCCACGGCGAGAGCTTGGCCTGATAGCGGGTCAGCTTCTCGGCGCGGATCTTGGCGTAGGCGCGCGTGCGGATTTTCTCGGGCCAATGTTGGTCCTGTGTCAGACGCTCGACATCGGAGAGCTTGGCGTGCCCGGTGTTAAGCGCCTGTTCGAGTTGGGCGACGAACAATGCGGCCTCTTCCTGGTTCTTGATGTTGTCCCAGTGAACCGAAGCGCTTTCCAAAGTTTTCCCGGGTCCGGCGATCGAGATCCGAAATGCATTATTCCTGCCCGGCTGGAGCTTGAGCACCGCGCTGTAGCGTGTGAGTTTCCGGGCATTGATGGCGACATGATGGGGGGAGTCGAGCTTCGAGGGCCAGTTGTAGTCTTTCGCCAGTAGGTCCAAATCGGCGAGTCGGACGCGGCCCGCATTCAGCGTCTTTTCGAGCTTGGCGACGAAACGGATCGTCTCGCCGTCCTTGTCGAAGTTGTCGCCGTAGATCGGGTAGCTGGTCCAGATCTTCCCCCGGCCGACGACCGTGATGACGTTGTCGCCGGGGACGCCCAGCCGAGGACCGAACGTGGCCTTGTACCTGTAGAGCGGAACGGCGCCGATGCGGGAATACAGAGCGTCGGCAGGCGCGCGCGCCGCGACGGGTTCGGCCGGAGCCTCGCTCACGGAAGCGGCGCTTCCGCCGCCAAGCAAGGCCTGCACTCGGTCGCCGAGACCGCGAGCGTCGCCGGTTCCGATCTTGGACAGGTCTCCCGCCGCGAGGATCGCGTCCTGAACGCCGGAGGCGACGGCGGTTAGTTTCGTGGGAGGCCCGAAAATCACGGAGGCGGGCTGGGGCGTGGCGACCGGGATTAAGGAGGGCTGCAGGCCGAGCGGGGCCGCGGTCAGCGGCGCGGGGCTCAGGCCTAACGGAGACGCCAAACCTTGAAACGCCGGC
>JAYTSX010000149.1:0-6713 GCA_043745445.1 Elusimicrobiota bacterium | reverse complement strand
GGTCGCTGAAGTAGGGCACGCCGCCGCCGAAGGGTATTCCAAGTAGTCCCAGGCGCAGAAGCAGATAGAGCCCGGTCGAGCCTAGCAGGGCCGCGTGAACGCGGCGGCGCGCGGATGACCACGGGCGCTCGCCGTTGTAAGTCCAGTCGGACAGCGCGAGAAAAATCGGGAAGAGCAGGGCGTGCTCTTTGACATACAAAGCGCCGGTAAACAGCGCAACGCCCGCGGCGAAGCGTCGGTTCGTGAGGGGCTTATCAAGCAGAAGCCATGCGCCGAGAAGGAGGTCGGCGGTCAGAAGTTCCGAGCGTCCGGTGAGCGCTGCGACCGCCTCGGCGTGCGTCGGCATCACCGCGAAGGCGAACGCGCCGGCGGCCGCGGCCTGCGCAGAGAGCCTGCGGCGCAAGACGAGGAAGACGAGCGCGCAGGCGAGCGCGTGCAGCAATAGGTTCGCGGCGTGCAGCGGGCGGGCGTCGCGGCCCGTCGTGAGGCGCTGGGCGAGATAGCTCAGCATGAGCAGGGGACGGTACTCGTGCACCGGCGCCGAGGCGCCCTTCGCGCCTTCCCAATATCCCGTGGCGACGAGCGTGCGGGCGCCGGCCGTGCCCGCTTCGAGCAAAGGATTCGCGCGGATGATTTCCGCGTCGTCGTGGAGGTAGGCGCGTTGCTTTAAAGTCGTGCCGTAGGCGGCGAGGCAAAGAAGCGTGATCGACCAAAAGACATTGGCCTTACGCATTGACGAGTCCATAGCCGAGCATGGGGTGATTATCCTATTTTGTCGGGGCATGCTAGCGACGAAGGACCGAAGCAATCTCTACTGGGCCGCGGCCGCGGCCGCGCTGGCCTTGATCGGCCCGGCGCTTCTGCGCGGGGAAGGCCTGCTCTCCTTTGCGGCCAGCAGACAAGCCGCTCCCTTCTATCCCTTGAATGCCGGACTCCGGTGGCTGCCCATCGTTCCATTTAGCCTGGTTGCGGGTTTTTTTAAAATTTTCTGCGCGGCTGTTTTCACCGGTCTTCATCTGAGGCGCCTAGGCGCCACCGAGAGAGGCGCCATTCTGAGCGCCGTCGTTTTTTCACTGGGCGGCTTCATGGTCGCCTGGCTCGGTCATCCCCGCACCAACACCGCCTGCCTCCTGCCGGCGCTATTCTGGGCCTTGGGGCGCCTTTCAGATCGAGGCTCATTGCCAAACGCGGCGCTGCTGGGCCTGTTTGCCGGGCTCGCGCTCTTGGGCGGCCATCTCCCCACCATACTCATTGTGTTGGGCGCGGCCACGGCGTATGCCGCCTTTCTGGCCGTGCGCGCGCCGCGCACCGACCGCGTTCGCTTTATTGGTCTCGCCGCGCTCGGCGCGGGTCTCGGCTTATGCCTGGCCGCCCCGGCTTTGCATACTTATTTCGCGTATCAAGCGCTGAGCTCGACTCGGCTGTCACCGTGGCTGCTTCTTCATCTGCTGATGCCCATGGCCTCCGGTTCGCCCGCGCGCGGTGCTCAAATACTGGGGGGACTGTTCGGCCTTGGGCCGGACAGAAATTTCATGGAGCGCGCGGCGTGGACGGGCCTGATCCCGCTCGCGTTTGCGGCCCTGGCCATGATCCGGCGCCGCCGGCATGGTGAAGTCCTGTTTCACGCGGGCCTTGCTCTGTTCGGTTTGCTGGCCGCTCTCGGGGCGCCGCCGCTGCCCTCAACGGGCCTGCTTCTTTTTTGGAGCTTCGGCGTCGCCGTGCTCGCGGGCATCGGCGTCGAGCTGGAGCTTGATGATCTTTCGTTGACCGACCGGCGACTGTTAAGGCGTTGCGTGTGGCTTGCCTCGGTTTCGGGGGGCGTGACTTATTGGGTCTTAGTGTGGCGGGCTCTTGATCAGCTCCGTTCGACGGAGTTGCTCTTCGCGGTCGCGGTGATGGGCCTGTTCATCGCGGAGTGCGTCGCGACGCAATGGGTGCACGACGCGCGGCGGCGTTCCTGGGCGCCGTGGCTGGCGGGCCTCTTCTGCCTTCTCCCGGCGCTCGACGTCAATCCTTCCGCTCCCGCGGCCGCCTTCCCCGCGCCTTACAGCTCGATGATCTGGCCTTCCTTCGCGGCGAAGCACTCGATGGCGAGCTTGCGAGAGGAGATCAAAGCGATGCTCTCCACCAGGCGGGCGTCGAGCTTGTCGTCATCGTGAAGAGGGTCGTGGTGGAACAGCGCCATGCGCTTGACCTCGGCCTTCTGCGCTAGATCGAGGACATCCGCGAAGGTGCTGTGGCCCCAGCCGCGCTTCATCTGGTATTCAGCGGCGGTGTACTGAGCCTCGCAGATCAGGAGATCGGCGCCCGCGACGAACTTGGCGATCATGCCGTCTTCCTTGTCGCTGAATTCGCCTTTTAGATTGAGCGAGCCGTAAGGCTCGTGGTCGCTGATGTAGCAGACGACCTTGCCGTCGTACTCGAAGCGGTAGCCGACGGTGATGCCGGGATGGTTGAGAAAGTGGTAGGTCACCTTGACCGGACCGGCCTGCAGCGGGCCGCCCAGCTCGTGGAACTCGGGCTTGGAGCCCAGATCCTTGAGCTGGAGGGGGAAGTAAGTCGGGTCCATTTGGCCCGCCATAACCTCTTTGAAGGGCTTCATCGTGCCGTGCATCCCGTAGACCTGAAACTTCGTCGTCGGCAGGAAGAGGGGCGTGAAAAAGGGGAAGCCCTGGATGTGGTCCCAGTGCGAGTGGCCGATGAACAGCCGGCCTTTGATCGGCGCGCCCGCCGCGCGTTTCATCAGGTCGAAGCCGAGCTCGCGAATGCCCGTGCCCGCGTCCACGATCAAGGTCTCATCGCCGCAGGTCAACTCGACGCAAGGCGTGTTGCCGCCGTAGCGGACGGTCTTCGGGCCCGGCGCGGGAATCGAGCCGCGTACGCCCCAGAAGCGGATGCGCATCAGGCGCCTCCGGCCATCTCGTCGACGCGGCGGTTGAACTCGTTGACGTCGAAGGGCTTGACGATGTAGCCGTCGGCGCCGGTTTCCTCCACGGCGGTGCGCACGTCATGCTGGTAGGATTTCGAGGAGCTGATCAGAATCTTGGTGGTTTTCAGCTCAGGGTCGGCGCGCAGGCGCTGGCAGACCTCGAAGCCATGCATGACGGGCATCAGCAAGTCGAGCACGAGGAGGTCGGGGCGCACCGCGCGTATGACCTCCAGGCCCTGCGCCCCGTCGTTGGCCGAAGAGACTTCATAGCGTCCGCGCAGAAGCATGCACATCAGTTCGCGCATGTCTTCGTCGTCATCGACAACCACAACCTTTTTCACCAAGGCAGTGTAGCGAGCGAAGGCCGCGGAGTCAATGGGCGAGCCCCCCTTGATATATTCCGGGGGAGGGTTACACTGTCAAATCAGCATATCTATCAGGAGAGATGAACCGGCCGACCGGACCGTTTTGGCGGCAACGGCCATGGTAACCGTTGAAAGTGATCCCCAGAATTTCACCGGTGGAAAATTGGGGATAACACCTTTTTAGTATCCTGAACACATGCTTCCGAGCATAAACGATTGGCTGTCAGCTTCTTGGGCGGATTACCGTCGCCGTTGGATGCCGTTGATGACGGTCATCGCCGTGGGCGGACTGGCGACGGCCGCCGGAGCGGTTTTGCCTCTTATACCGGCCGGGCTCGCCGCGGTGTTCGGCGTGGGCTCGCCGTGGCTGATCTGGAGCGCGGCCGCCTTCGGCTCGCTGCTCGCGGGGTTATGGCTGTCCACCTGGGCGCAGGCCGCGGCCGTGCGCGCGGCGTCGGGTGATGAGGACGCGGGCCAAGCGTTGCGGCTTGGCTGGGGCCAGACGCCCGCCTTCGCCTGGGTCCTGTCGCTCGCGATGCTGGCCGCGGGCGGCGGCTTCGTCCTGCTAATCGTGCCCGGGCTGATTCTGAGCGTCCTGCTTTTCTTCGCGCCCTTTTACCAGATCGCCGGCGAGGACCACGGCATGGGCGCCGTCGAGCTTTCGTTTGCGCGCGTGAAGCCGTTGCTCGGGCCGGTGTCGACCCGCCTTTCTCTGGTGGTCCTGATCACATGGCTGCCGTCATGGATCCCCTATGTGGGCTGGCTGATCGGCCCGCTCTGGGCGCCGTTCGCGCTCGTCGCCTGCGCGCGCCTCGCGGACGATCTTAAGATGTCGGCCCCGGCGCCGGAGCGGCCTTCGCTCGGCGCCGCGATCGGAGCGCTGTCGTTCGTGCTCGTCGTCGCGATGCTCGTCTCAACCTGGGCCGCGACGCGCAGCGCCATGGCCCTCTACAATTCCTATGCCTCGGGACGACTTGAACTCAAGGCTCCCGACGCGGAGACGGCGCAAGCGCTGCTGGCCGTGCTTCAGGGAAAAGGCAGCGACGAGGATAAACGACGTTCGACGACCTATGTGCTCTCGCTGTCTTCCGTCACGGCGGCCGCGCCATGAAGTCCGGAGGCCGAGTCGCTCTTGTGCTCGGCGCGACGGTCGCGCTCGGCCTGCTCGCGTGGGTCGTCGGCTCGAACTACGCCCAGGTTCGCGCGGCCGCGGCCGACCTGTCCTGGGGCTGGGCGGCGGCGGCCCTCGTCTGCGCGCTCGCCAGCCACGCGATGGGCGGGCTGGCGCTTTCGGCGGTGCTGACCTTGCTCGGGCATCCTCTCGGCGCGCCGACGGTGCTCGGCATCTCGCTCGTGTCGACGACGGCCAACTATGTCGTCTCGACCGGCGGCGTGAGCGGATTTGCACTCAAGGCGCACCTGCTGCACAAGCGCCTCGTGCCGATCGCGACGACGATCGTGGCCTCCGCATTGACCTCGGTGATTCTCTATGCCGTGCTCGCCGCGATCCTCGGGCAGGGTCTGGTGACCCTTTTGTTCCGTCTTCAGGGAAGCCGCGTCGGCTTGATCGAGGGCTTCGTCGGCCTGGCCGTGCTGCTCACCGCCGCCGGCGCCTTGATCGTGCTGTTTCTCAATGGCCGCTTGCGCAACAGAGCGACGCGGCGCGTGTTCCACTGGACGAACCAGGCCGCGTTTCGCCTGTCGAGCAAGCAGATACCGCCCGAGAGCTTCATGTCGTTCGAGCGCCAGATGGCGCAAGGCCTCGCGCGTATACGCCACGGCCAGGGGCGCCTGACGCTCGCGGTGCTTTTCACCTGCCTCGATTGGGGCTTCGCGATGATCTCCCTGTGGCTGTGCTTCAAGGCGGTCGGCGACCCGTTGCCGTTGGGTCCCTTGAGCGCCGTGTTCGCAGTCGGCCAGGGGGCGACCTTGATCCCGGTCTTGCCCGGCGGGCTCGGCGCGGCCGAGGGCTCGACGGCGGCCGTGCTGGTCGCGCTCGGCTACGACGGCGGGCGAGCGCTCGTTGCGGCCTTGCTGTACCGCGCGGCCTATTACCTCGTGCCGTCTTTGCTGAGCATTCTCGTGCTGTGGGGCCTCAAGGTTTCCGAGCCTACTTTTCTCAGCGAGGCCGCCGCCCTCACGAAGGAGTTTCCAAAAAATAGGCCTTAAGGCTCAGGCCATGTACAGGCCTATTGCTGAGCGGCCGGCGTCGTCTCTCCGCTTTCGCGCCGGTGGAACCATTGCTACTATGAGCCGATGAGAACGGCGATCCTGCTGTCGGCTCTCGTGAGCGCGCGAGCGTACGCCGCGCCCGATCCTGCCGCCTTGATCCGCTCCGCCATGCCTGCCGGCTTCGCTGCGGCCGCTCTTGAGGTCCCCTCGTTCATTCCGGTCCCCGTTCCCGTCCTGGTGCGGGCGCAGTTCGAAGGAGACACGCAGACCGTTGCCCTGCCGCCGTTGCTCGACCGCCATCTGTCCCAAACGGATTCATTCGCCGGCGCGGCCGGCGCGACGATGGTCAGCGGCACCTTGGACCTCGCCGGAGACGGCTATCTCGCGGTGACCCCGCCGGGCGGCGCGCCCCGGTTCATTAAGATCGAGCGCGGCATGTCGGGGAGCTGGAATGACGGGGTCAGCTCTTACCGCGTGAATCTGTCCGTTAATATTTTTCGACCGCGCCTGGCGAATTTCATTCAAATTCGGGATACGACGAACGGACAGATCGTCTGGGAAAAGCGCATCAGCGAGCTTTTTCGCCTGACCTATCGAGCGGGGGAGCCGGTGAACCTCGCCGGGCGCCCTTATCGACTCTTTTATTCGCAGAAGCCGACCCTCGGCCTTTGCTTTATCTATGACGACACCAGCGCGGGGGGGCATGACTTCAAGTTTTACATGGTTCCCTTGCAGCAACTTCAAGGCGCCGCCCCGGTCTCGTACCGTATGTTCGGGGGGGATATCGTAAAATTACAAATCTCCTCCGACCTGTCCAACCTCCACATCACGCGTTGACCGGGCTTCTGGACCGCGGGCTCAAAAATCGCTAAGATAGCCGCGAAATGATGGTCTGGGCCGCGCTTGTCGCGGGCGTCGTCGCCGCCTTCTTCGCCGCAGTGATGCTGCTGCATCGCTCGCTCTATGTGAGCGCGGTCAGCCTCCTGATCGTTCTGCTCCAGACCGCGCTCCTATTTCTCCTTTGCGGCTCGCCCCTGCTCGGCCTGCTCCAGGTCATGATTTACGCGGGGGCGGTGATGGTCCTAGTCGTGGTCACGATCATGGCGGCGGGCGCCGAGGGCGAGCGTTTCGCCGATTTCTCTTTTCCCTGGCCTCTGGCGTGGCTGGTGATGATCGTGGCCGTCGGCGAGACCGCCCTGATCCTCTCTCGCGGCTCCGCGCCGGCGGCTGTTCCCGTGGATCCGGCG
>JAYTSX010000148.1:0-6763 GCA_043745445.1 Elusimicrobiota bacterium | reverse complement strand
TGCGGCGGAAGGCGGCGGACTGCGCGGAGCGCGCGGAGAGGTCGGGTTCGATCTTGAGGGCGGCACCCAGGTATTGAAGTTGGTCGTCGCCGCCGATGTCGCCTAGAGCGAGGGCGGCGGCGGTGCGCACGCCGCTGTCCTTGTCGCGCAGGGCCGGGGCAATCGCCGCGGCAGCGCGCGGGCCGCCGACATCCTGGAGCGAGCGCACGGCGAGCATGCGAATCTGCCATTTCGGCTCGATATTCAGGCATTCCTCGAGGGCGCTCACGACGAAGCCCTTCCTGGTCCGGCCTAAAGCGAGAACGGCGGCATACCGCACCCACCAGGAAGGATCGGTGCGCAAAGTGCGGGTCAGACGCGTGGCGGCGCCGTCGGCCGGCAGGCGTCCGAGGGCGAGGGCGGCGGCGTAGCGCACATCGGGGATGGGATCGTTGAGGGCCTCGCCCAGCGAGGGCGCGGCGACCGCGTCGCCGATACGGCCCAGCGCCGTAGCCGCGGCGGCGCGGATCTCGGGTTTCTCATTGAGGTGGAGCATGACGGCCGCGAGCGGGGCGATGGCGGTCACATGGCGGGGAACCGCCGCGGAGTGGATCGCCGCGAGACGGTCGGCGGGATTGGAGGCGCGCAACCCGCCCATGAGCCAGGCCGGAGAAGGAGGCGAAATGACGGCGTCGCGCAGATCGATGTCGTCGGAGGTTAAGGCGGCCAGCGGATCTTCGACCTCGCCCAACAGTTTCGCGTTGGGGGGAAAGTCATCCGCGCGGGTCGCGTGCGCCGCATAGCCCGGAAGCGGTATAAACGCCGGGCTCGCGAAAGCGGAGGCGGACATCATGACGGCGGCGAGGGCCAAGATCATGGGAGAACTAGTCTAACAGGTCGGTCCGAATTTCGCCAGGTATTTATTTAGGCGGCGGCAGGCGTCTTGTCCGCAGAGCAGGCCTTCGCTTTGGGCTTGCTCATGCCGATGGCGAGCTTGACGCTCGCACCGAAGGTCTTAAGAGGCTCGCCCAAGGTGTGGGACACCATGCGCACGCAACCCAAGGAGCAGCCCGCTTCGCAGGGCTTGTGCACATTGTTGGTCTGCAGGCGTTCGGGCGTCGTCGACATCAGGTCGAAGGAGACGCCCCGCTGCTGGGCGCACCATTGAATCGAGCCGGCGGCGGTGATGTAAAGGAACTTAAAGCCGCCGAGGCACTTCCACGGGCGCGAGAAGTCGCCGGCCAACATTTCTTTGAGATGCTCGCCGTAGAAGTTGACGCCTTCGAAAACGCCGTACTTGTCGAGCAGCGCCAGGTATTTCTCGCCCTTGATGGCGATCTGGCCACCTTTGCCATGCATGATTGAAAAGCCGAAGGCAAAGGGGAGCTCTTTCAGCGTGTTCCTAAACTCGTCGTAGTTGTTGAGGTTCTCTTCGTTGAGCACTGACTGGATCTCGACCTGGAACTTCGCGGTCTCGGCCAAAAGCTTCAATTTCGGCAAAACCGATTTTAACGACTTATCCGACCAGTCGGTCGGATGTAAAGTATCGACGGACACCTGCATGAAATCCAGGCCGGCTTCGTTGAGGTCGAGGATGTTCTTCTTCGTGAGGAGAAAGCCGTTGGTGATGATGGTCGCCAGGTTGGACCCGCCGCGCTTAGACTTGATGTGCTTAACGATCTGAGCGATGTCGGGATGCATCATCGTTTCGCCGCCGAGCAAATCGAAGACGAGGACGCCTAATTCATCCAGCTTATCAATGCGCGCCTTCATCGTCTCAAGCGGGATGATCGGCGCGCCCGGGGTGTACTCGTCGCAATAGGAACAGGTCAGGTTGCAGTCGTCGGTGACGACGACCTGCGCGTACATGGGGCGCGAGTCGACAACCCGTTTCGCGCCGGTCAGGATGAATTTTTTATCGACGGCCATAGGGGATTATACCAAACGCCCGTCGAGGATGATAGAATGGCCGCATGACCATCGCCGCGCTGCTCGTGGGCGGAACCGTGGGCGTTCTCGCCCGTTACTTCGTGTCGCTCGCCGTTTTCGGCCTTCTCGGAGGCTGGCTGCCGTGGGGGACTTTGGTCGTGAATCTGACCGGGTGCCTGCTCATCGGCTTCTTTGACGCCGCCACGGCTAAGCGCGGCTTTGGCGGACCTTACGGGCGGATGCTGCTGATGACGGGCTTCTGCGGGGCCTACACGACCTTCTCCGCCTTGATTTTCGAACTTGACCTTCTGATGCGGACGGCGCCGATGCGCGGCGCGTTATATGTTCTCGTCAGCGTCGCCGCCGGCCTGGCGCTATTTCGAGCCGGGACCGTCCTCGGCGCACGCTGATGGCCAACCGGCTCGCTTTAGAGAAAAGCCCGTATCTCCTTCAGCATAAGGACAACCCCGTGGACTGGTATCCGTGGGGGCCCGAGGCGTTCGCGCGGGCTAAGGCCGAGAATAAACCGATATTGCTCTCGATCGGCTACTCAACCTGTCACTGGTGCCACGTCATGGAGCACGAGAGCTTTTCGGTGCCTTCCGTCGCCGCGGTGATGAACGAGCATTTCGTTTGCATCAAGCTCGACCGTGAGGAGCGTCCTGACGTCGACAAGATTTACATGACCGCGGTGCAGGCCATCGCGGGACAGGGAGGGTGGCCGCTCAACGCTTTTCTGACCCCCGACCTGAAGCCTTTTTACGGCGGAACTTATTTCCCGCCGGACGCGCGCTACGGGCGGCCCTCGTGGACCGGTCTCCTGGAACGATTGGCGAATCTATGGAAGGAACGCCAGGCGGATATCGAGACAGACGCCGAGAGTCTTGCGCGTACGGTGGCGTCCTACGCGGCGGCCGAGGACGAGACTCGTGGGCGGCCGGAGCAGGACGCGCTGGACGCGGCGCAGCGGAATCTTCACGCGTCTTTTGACGCGGAGAACGCCGGCTTCGGTGAGGCGCCGAAATTCCCGATGCCGGCGAATATCCGGTTCCTCCTGCGGAGGCACGCGCGCAACGGCGACGCCGACGCGCGGACCATGGCGGTTGAAACCTTGCGGGCGATGACGCGCGGGGGGCTTTTCGATCAGCTCGGGGGCGGGTATGCCCGGTACTCCACGGATCACGCGTGGCGGATCCCGCATTTCGAGAAGATGCTGTATGACAACGCTCAGCTGGTGGAGAATCTCGCGGAGGCGTGGACGGTTTCAAAAGATCCGGAGATTGGACGAGCCTTGGAGCGGACGGTCGAGTATCTTAAGCGCGACCTGAGAGCGCCGGGAGGGGGGTTTTACTCGGCGGAGGACGCGGACAGTTTGCCGTATGATGAGCCGCAGGGGCATAAGATGGAGGGTTCGTTTTATCTCTGGAGGAAATCGGAGGTTGAGGGGATTCTGGGTAAGGACGCGGAGGCGTTTTGTGCGCGGTATGGGGTGGTTGAGGGGAGCAATGCGTTCGCTGATCCGCATGGCGAATTTGTGGGGAAGTGTGTGCTGTACGACAGGGAGCCGGGGGCGCTTGCCGAGGGCGAGGCGCAGAGGGCGCGGGGCAGGTTGTTCGAGGAACGAGCGAAACGGCCGAGGCCTTCGTTGGATGATAAGGTGCTGACTTCGTGGAACGGGCTGGCGATCGCGGGGCTTGCTCGCGCTTACGGGGCGACCGGGAACGAAACGTATCGGGAGCTCGCTGTGGGTGCCGCGGACTTCGTCCGCCGCGAATTATCGTCGCCTGACGGGAAGACCTTATGGCGACGATGGCGCGACGGGGAGAGGGCTGTGAACGGCATGGCGGATGATTATGCCAACCTGGCGTATGGCATGCTGGCGCTGTACGAAGTTACTTTTGATCCTGCGCATCTTTCATGGACGACCGACCTCGTGATGGAAACCATTCGCCGCTTCGCGGCGGAGGGCGGGGGGCTGTATCAGACGGGTCAAAATGACGGCGTCGAACTGTTTACGCGCTCCATAGAAGATCATGATGGGGTGGAGCCGGCGCCGAGCTCGGTGTTGGCCGATGTTTGCTTGCGGCTTTATGACCTGACGGGTGACGAGGCATTGAGCGGCTTCGCGAAGAACACGTTTGAACGATTTGGGCCGAGGTTAACGGCGCGGCCGTTGGCGATGCCCTTTCTTTTGGCCGCTTGGGACCGGAATATTGGGCAAACGGCGACTGTGATTATTGCGGATGTGGATCTCCCGGGAGGGAGGGAGCTCGTTGAAGTTATACGGGAAAAGATAAGATCGGGACTCGTATTCGCCGCCTTTAGGCGGGCCGATAGGGCGGCGTTGGTTAAAATGCTGCCGATAGTAAAAGAAATTGGCGACGCGCCTCGTGCGCGAGCCTATGTGTGCGTCGACCGGGCTTGCGGATTGCCGACGGAAAACCCTGGGGAATTACGGCAACGGATTATTAATCTATGATCGACGAGCGGACGGACGAAGAGAAGGCCAAATCGAAGCGTGTTCATGCCATGGTGATGATCATACTTGGCGCGATCATGTCGGTTTGCGCGCTGGCGGCCGGGCTGATCGCTATGAGCCCGGGCGTGTTCCCGTCGTGGATGACCGGGGGATGGGGGGCGGCGGCGAAGCCGGCCGCTTATCGCGTTCCGCGAAAATCATTGGTGGCATTCTCGGAGTTCTACCCGGGAGCGTTATCGCGCGCGAAGGTTCAGCACAAGCTTGTGCTGCTTCATTTGGCTCCGTCGTGGTCGCGCGAAGCCCGGATTATGGAAGAAACGACCTACGCGGATCCGGAAACCGCGAAATGGATCGCGACCAACCTCGTGCCGACGCGCGCCGACGCCGATGAACGGCCGGATCTGGGTTATTTGTACGGCGTTGGAGCCTGGCCCACGACGGCTTTGGTTTATGGCGACGCGCGCGTGCTGGCGGGGGCGGCCAGGCTGACCCCGGGGCTCATGTTGCCGTGGGCCGGATTAATTTCGGACACGCTGAAGGCCGATCCGGAGAAGGCCGCCGGCTTTGCGGCGGACGCCCGGCGGCGCCTCCTTGCCGTGCGGGGCCGCCCCGATCCGGCGCCCGGGCCCGATGACGCGGTGTGGGGCGGCGCCTACCACAGCCAGGTGGAATACGCGAAAACACTGGCTGATCAAACGCGAATTGCGCTGTCGACCGATGCGGTCCGCGCGAAATCCGCTCTCAATTTCGTCGAGAGGTTCATGTCGTTGGCCGGCGGGGGCTACGCCTCCTCGGTGTACGGGGAGGTCGCTCTCCCCGATGGCCGCATCGAAGAAGGCTGGTCCTACTTCGCCAAGGACGACGCCGGTCGCCGTGCCGTAGGCCTGCCTTTCGTCGATCGCCGGATATTCTCGGGTCCGAATGCCGACATGGCCGCGGCCGTCCTGCGTTCGCGGGTCGCCTCGGACGCGCAGAAAGCTCACGCCCGACGGACGCTCGACTTCATCTGGACGCGCCTGGTGCAGGATGGGCGCGTTCTGCGCACGGCAGGTGGGCTGCCGGACTGGCCTTCAGATCAGTGGTCCGTGCTTGAGGCGGAGCTGGCGGCGGGGCATGCCGACCGGGCGCGCAAGGTGTTCAAGCGCCAAGACCCTCCCGAATTTCGCGCCCTTGGGCCGAACGCCTATGTCGACGCTCTGCGCAGGCGGCTTAAGAGCAAGTCGCCTTAATTAAAAGTCGTCTTTTGCAGGCTTCTTGCCGGCGCCCTTCGGCGCGAGCGTGTAGAGATATTCGACGACGGCGTCGATCTCTTTTTCGTTGAGCTGATCGCCCCACTTCGGCATCTGCAGCATGGGAAGGGGCTTGGTCGAATCGGTGGGGATCGGAATCGCGCCGCCCTTGATCTTCTGGTGCAGCTCGGACTTGCTGTAGCCCTCGGTGACCTTGGTCAGCGAGTTGACGAGGCCGCCGGCCACATTGTTGTTGGGGTAGCCGCCATAGCCGTCTTTGGCGTGGCAGGAAACGCAACCGACCGAATTGAAGATGAGCTTGCCGCGTTCCGCGACGGGCAGGGCCGCGGCCGCCGGGGTTTCCCAGGGCTTCACGGACCAGGCCTGGCCTTTCTGCGCGGACAGATAAGCGACGAGGTCGGCGCGCGTGGAGTCCTTCAGGTTGAAGTTCGGCATGACGGTCTTCGGGTTCCAGGCGTGGGGGTCTTTTAGCCAGGCGTCGATCCAGGTCGCCGATTTGCGGAAGCCGAGCAAGGTCAGGTTGGGGCCCCAGTCGTTGCCCTTTTCGCCGATCATATGGCACTTCACGCAGCCGAGGCCGTTGAAATCGCGCTCACCGCGGGCGGCGGCGTCGGTTAGCTCGGCTTGCGGCGAGCAGGCTGCGGCGAGGGCGAGAATCAGGGCGGGGAGAATCAAGCGGTTCATGTCAGACGCCTCCAATCAAAAGTAGGACGAAGATGGCGGGCAAAAAAGCGAGCGAGGCCAGGAACAGGCGGCGATTGTCGACGATGCTCATCGTCCAGCTCGCGCGCAGACCGAGCAGCAGGAATGAGCCGGACACGGCGAACGCGCCGATCGCGTAACCGGGCCGCGCCAACCCGACGAGGACCGGGGCGATCGTGGCGGGCAGCAAGGTGAAGGAGTGAATGGCGATCTGCAGGGAGGTCGTGCCGCCGTCGGGGTGGACGACGGGCATGACCTTGAAGCCGGCGCGCGCGTAGTCCTCGCGGTAGATCCAGAACAGGGCCAGGAAATGGGGGATCTGCCAGAGGAACTGGATGGCGAAGAGGACGGCGGCGCGCTTGTCGAGCGGGCCGCCCGCGGCGACCCAGCCGATCACCGGCGAAGACGCGCCCGCAGCGGCGCC
>JAYTSX010000147.1:0-6764 GCA_043745445.1 Elusimicrobiota bacterium | reverse complement strand
TTCTCCGGGACCGGTTCCCGTGACGCTAACGGCACTAGGCGCCGCCGGAAGCCTCGCCAACGCCGCGTCTCTCACTGCCCAGGCGCATCAGATGTACCTCCAATTGGCGGAAAACTTCGCGAGGCTTCAGGCCAAGAATCTAGGCGAGCAGATCCGAATCGCTTCGGGCCAGGTATCCGTTGCGGCCCCCGCATCCGCGCCCATTGCGTTGCCGTCGAAACCCGTTTTTATGGACCGCAAGGCATGCCTCGACTATGCCTCCGGCAAGATCGGCGCCGTCCTCGGCGAAGCCTTTGCCCATGTGGACGCCTACCCTACCCGCGTGCGCCTACCCGAAGAGCCCCTCATGCTCTGCGACCGCGTGATGTCCGTCACCGGCGTCCCGAATTCGATGAAGGCAGGCTCCTGCATCACCGAACATGATGTGCTTCATAATGGCTGGTATTTAGATTCCGGCCGCATTCCGACCTGCATCGCCGTCGAAGCCGGCCAAGCCGACCTCTTCCTTTCGGGATATTTGGGAATCGATTCCAAGACCAAGGGTAACGCGGTTTATCGCCTTCTCGACGCCATCGTCACCTTCCACGACCACCTGCCCAAGCCCGGACAGGTGATCAAGTACGACATCAGCATCGACGGCTTCGGCCAACACGATGATATTTGGTTGTTCTTCTTTCGCTACGAGAGCACCGTTGATGGCAAGCCTCTCCTAACGATGCGTAAAGGCTGCGCCGGCTTCTTCACCAACACAGAGCTCGCCAAGGGAAAGGGGATTGTCCTGACAGACGCCGAAAAAATGCCGGTCCCCGGCAAAATTCCCGCTGATTGGAAGCCCCTCGCTCCGTTTACAGATAAGGTGTCGTTGACCGAAGGTCAATTCGAAGCCCTCCGCGCCGGAGATTTGAAGAAGGCATTTGGTCCGTCATTCGCGTCCCTGCCTTTCGTTCCCGATACCTTGCCCGGCGGCCGCATGAAGCTCGTCGATCGAATTCTGGAACTCGATCCCAAAGGCGGCCGCTACGGTCTCGGCCGCGCCGTCGGCGAGATGGATATTCACCCGGATGATTGGCACTTGATATGCCATTTCAAGGACGACAACGTCATGCCCGGCACGCTCATGTACGAGTGCTGTCTGCATACCCTTCGGGTATGCCTTTTAAGAATGGGCTGGGTGGGGGAGAAGGGCAAAGTCTGGTATGAGCCCGTCCCCGGGGTCGCCTCCCAGCTCAAGTGCCGCGGCCAGGTGCTCGCGTCCACGAAGAAGGCGCGCTACGAGCTGCACATTAAAGAATTGGGGTACCAAGCCGACGGAACGCCGTTCTGCGTCGCGGATGCTTTCATGTACTCCGACGACAAGAATGTCGTCCAGATTACAGATATGTCCGTCCGTTTGTCCGGCGCGAATCGTTCTTCCATCGAGTCCCTGTGGATTAAAAAAGAAAAAACTATTTTGTATGGCCCCGACAAGATCATGGCCTACTCGAATGGCAATCCGTCCGAGGCTTTTGGTGAGCCCTACAAGATTTTCGATAAGGACCGTATCCTCGCCCGCTTGCCCGGCCCGCCGTATCAGTTTCTCGACCGCATCGTGGAGACCAAGGGCGAGCCGTTCGTGCTTAAGGCGGGCGCCGCTGCTACCGCGGAGTACGACATCCCCAAGGACGCCTGGTACTTCCGCGAGAACGGCCAGGCGACGATGCCCTTCGCTATTCTGTTGGAGGTCGCGCTTCAGCCCTGCGGCTGGCTCGCCGCCTACTGCGGCTCGGCCCTAACGAGTCCCCAAGATTTGTCGTTTAGAAACCTCGGCGGCGACGCTGTGCAGTACATCGAGATCACGCCCGAGACCGGCACGCTCATCACGAGCGTGGTCATGACCAAGGTCTCTCTCGCGGGAGGCATGGTGATTCAGAATTACGATATGACCATGTCGGATGCCTCCGGCCGTTTGGTTTATAAAGGCAAGACCGAATTCGGCTTCTTCACCAAAGAGTCGTTATCCCAACAGGTCGGTCTGCGCGGCGCGAAGCAGTTCGTTGCGTCAACTGCGCCTCGAACGCTCGCCTTGAAGGGGGGCTCTCCCGCCTTGCCCGGTCCCATGCTCCTGCTGCTCGATTCCGTGGAGCAGTACGACAACGCCGGCCCAAAGGGCCTCGGCGCGCTCATTGGCCGCCGCGCCGTTAACCCGACCGAGTGGTTCTTCTCGGCCCACTTTTATCAGGACCCCGTCTGCCCCGGCTCCCTCGGCCTTGAGTCGTTCATCGAACTCATGAAGTGCCACGCGCGCGACCGCTGGCCGGGCGCGGGGCGCTTCGAGAGCATGGTCCTCGGCAAGACGCACAAGTGGCTGTATCGCGGCCAGTACACGCCGGTCAACAAGGCCGTCGAGGTCCAATGCTGGATCACCGCCGTGGACGAAGCGGCCAAGACTTTGACGGCGGACGGCTATCTTCTGCGCGACGGGCTCGTCGTCTACGAGATGCGTGACTTCACCTTGGCGGTCAATGATCCTTTCGCAGCTACTCACAATCCGTAAGTCCAATCCATGAGATACTCCAAAGTCACCCTCGACGGCCTCGCCTACGAACTCGCCCCCAATGTCGTCACCTCCTCGGAGCTTGAGAAGCGCATCGAGCCCGTCTACACCGCCCTGCGCTTTCAGGTGGGACAGATCGAAGCGCTTACGGGCATTCGCGAGCGCCGCTGGTGGAACGAAGGCTTCAAGCTGTCCGACGGCGCCGCCAACGCGGGCCGCAAGGCGCTCGCTAAGGCGGGCGTCAAACCGGCCGACCTCGGCGTCGTGATTTACGCCGGCGTCTGCAAAGAGTCCTCTGAACCCGCGACGGCTTGCGCCGTTGCCTCTAAAATCGGCGTCTCCAAGGATTGCGCCGTCTTCGACATCTCCAACGCCTGCCTCGGCGTCATGTCCGGCATGATCGACATCGCCAACCGCATCGAGCTCGGCCAGATCAAGGCCGGCCTCGTCGTCTCCTGCGAGTCCGCGCGCGAGATCAACGAGGCGATGATCGCGTCCATGCTCAAGAACCCGACCATGGAGCATTTCAAACTCTCGGTCGCGACCCTCACGGGCGGCTCCGGTGCCGTCGGCGTGGTGCTGACCGACGGCAGCTTCGGCAAGACCGGCCCGCGCCTGCTCGGCGGCACGGTTCAGGCCGCGCCCCAGCACTGGGACCTGTGCCAGTGGGATCGCGACTTCATGCGCACCGACGCGCCCGCCGTGCTAAAGAACGGGATGGAGCTCGCCAAGCTCACCTGGCAGAGCTTCTCCAAGAAAATGAACTGGAGCAGCTCGGACATGACCAAGACGATCACGCACCAGGTCGGCGGCCCGCAGACGACCGCGCTCCTGACCGCCTGCGGCGTGGGCTCAGACAAGGATTTCCCGACCTACGAGTTTCTCGGCAACATCGGCACCGTCAGCCTCCCGCTGACGGCCGCGATCGCAGACGAGCGCGGTTTCCTGGAGAAGGGCGACAAAGTCGGCTTCATCGGCATCGGCTCGGGGCTCAACTGCATGATGCTGGGGCTTGAGTGGTAAGAGTCGCGCTGGCGGCGCTGCTCGTCCTGCAGCCCGTTGTTCAGGCGGCGGAGCTTGCGCCCGTTGAGCATCTCCTGACGCGAGTCGTCCCCGAGGACGAGGCTGCCTTGTCGGTCCCCGGGCCCGAGAAGGGGGAGCGGTTGGCCAAGCTCCAGTCCGATCTCTCTCTCGTCGCGGAGGGCCTGGAGGGCTTCTCGAGCGAGGCGGACGCGGCGCCTTCATTGAAGCGCCTGCGCGAGTCGGTGGAGGCCCCGGAGCCGTTCAAGGATCGCGCGTCCGCGCTCGACGCGGCCTATCGCGCGCTTGCCGTCGTGGACTACACCTGGGCCAAGCGCCTGCCCGACGCGGCCTGTTC
The DNA here is from genome assembly GCA_043745445.1 of Elusimicrobiota bacterium. Lineage (GTDB taxonomy): Bacteria > Elusimicrobiota > Elusimicrobia > UBA1565 > UBA9628 > GWA2-66-18. Next base: position 2,853 of record JAYTSX010000147.1, on the reverse strand, counting down.
GCCCGAGGCCGCGCGCGCGCGCTTGCTCAAGTCCGGTGCGCTCTCCTCTTGGATCGCAGCCTTGCTCGGTCCGGAGGCGGCAGGCGGTGATGCGGCTTCCAAGCTGGACCAGGCGTCCGCAGCGAAGACGGTGTCGGTCCGTGAGTACGCGCTGCTGCGCGCGAAGATACACAAGACGACCGAGGCGCTCGGTTCTGATAAAGCGATCGGCGCTCAACGCGCGGCGCTCTACTGCCTGCGCGCCGCAACCTATGAGGCGTTGTCCTCCGCCAATCTCACGAGCGCCGGCCCCGTCGCCGCCTCACGCGCGACCGCGGCGGAAGACGCTTCCGGCGTGTATGTCCTGGCGCGCAAGACCGAGGCGGGTTTAGAGCTTCTTGGCGCCGCGACCGCCGTCGAGGGCGCTCTCCTGACCGACGCCCGTCTCGTGGGGGGAGCGGACCTGGTCGTCCTGCGCCGCGGCGGCAAGACCGTCATTCCCGTCCGAGTCGAGCGCCGCGATCCCTCGGGGCTGGCCCTGCTTCGGTCCGAGGAGACAGTTATTGGTTATGTTTTGGCCGAAAACGCTCCGGCCAAGGACGACCTGATCGAGGCGATCGGCCATCCCGAACGCACAGGCGCGTGGACGCGCACTCGCGGCTTGGTGACTTCGTCTGACGCCCAGACTTTCCAGACTGATGCCGTGATTGATGTCGGAATGACCGGCGGCGCGGCCCTGACTGAGGACGGCCGCCTGGCCGGAGTATTCGTGCTGCGCCCGTCCCGTTCCGGGGCGGATGCCTTCGACTGGCCGGTGGCCGTCTCGGCGCCGGCTCTGAAGAGCTGGCTCGAGGGTGGACAGCTGACGGTAGCGTCCGCTCCCATCGAAATCGCTGAATCCGGAACGGCGTCGATCTTGACGGCTTCCCTCCCGTTGGGCGCCAGCCTCGTGCCTGGCGCCCTGGCGACGGACGCCGCGTATGAATTCGACACGCAGACGCCATATGGCGTCGTTCATGCCGTGTGCGCGGCCAACTGCGACGATGAGGCTCCGGCGAGGAGGGCGAGACCCCGCGCGATGTCCTATACGAACCCGCGCTCGAGCTACGGCTCGAACGCGAACGCCGAGCTTGGCAAGGCTCTTGGCGAAGCGATTGCCCCTCTCGTAGAGGCGATGATCTTTCAGGGCATTCCGGCGCTTTTCCGCGGGATCGGTTCGTTGTTCAAGTCTAAGCCGAAATCCGGAGTGAGTTCGAATTCTACAGGAAAAGAACCGAAGAAGATCGAAAAGCCCGCACCGCCTCCCAAACCCGAGTTGAGAATCACCGTCTCGAGTGATAAAGATGCCGTTTCCGGTGAGGTGCTCTTTACGGCGAAAGTTTCTGGCAATCGTCCAGATGTTAGAATTGCCGGGCTCCAAATCGCGTTCAAGTTGAACAATGCCTACGAAGCTTCTTCGAAGACCGATGCATCGGGCACGGCTGTGCTCACGGTCAAGCCGGCGCCTTCGATCGCGGCTCAGAAGGGATTGGATGATGAAAGCTCCAAGCATCCTTGGTTGACGAACACCGGCAGAACAACGGCCGCCGAAAACGCATGTGTGATCGTGCTTGCGGGCACTGTCGGTGCGTTGATGCTCTCCGTTACGATTGCCAGCGCGCCGAGCGGTGTGGGCGGGGTTCTGGTCGCGACGACCTGTTTGGAAATGGCTGGACCAGCGCTCGAGAGTGCGGTACTTACCTGTGTTGCGTTAAAGGGAGTGGAGCATGTCGCGAAGAGCCCGCCTTTTGTCCGCTCTGCCCCAGTTGGTCCCGTATCGGACCTAACAAGCAAGACAAAGGTTTTGTCGGCCGCGGAGGAATCTCAAGATAAGCTTGCTGCTGAGGAGCGGAAGATTGTGGCGAAAGAGGTGGCGGGTGGGCAGCCGGCAGATCCCAATGAACCGCCTGGGGAGGATGATCCGACCGAAGAAGGGCGTTCCGGTAAATGGGGACGGGCAGAAGAAGAACGGGATCATTTTGAGCGTCACGGAAATGATTTCTCCGCCAAAACTCCGCGTGAATATACCCTAAAGGCCAATGATTTCCTGACGCGAGGAAAACATGCGCAGTTGCCTCGTAAGATCGACAGCAATGGCATTCAGCGAATCTATGACCCAGAGACAAACACATTCGGATCGTATAACGCCGATGGAAGTATTCGAACGTTTTTCAAACCCACTGGCGGAATGAAATATTGGATAACTCAACCGGGAGTATTGCAATGAGTCAAATTGCCGGTAAATACCCATGTCCTTCATGCGGTTATTATCTGAATGAACAACCTTGGGATGGCGAATCGCCTTCAGATTCGATCTGCCCTTCCTGCGGCATTCAGTTTGGGTTGGATGATGTGCCATCTGAATCCGGCGTCCCTCGAAATCAATCGTATGTCGTTTGGCGGACAAAATGGATGCAGGCTGGGATGCCTTGGTTTAGCGCTTCGCGTCCAGCTCCAGCAAATTGGAATCCGGCACAGCAATTGGTTGACGCTGGACTTGCTGACCGCTAATGCGAGACATGAGAAGACTTCCGAATGGTCGGCAAGCATGAAGAATTTGCAAAATGAAACCGATGGATAATTGGAAACCGCTCTACCCTTTCACCGGCCGCCGCCTCGACCTCGGCGGCTACGCCATGCACTACCTCGACGAGGGCAAGGGCGAGACCTTGCTGATGGTGCACGGCAACCCGACCTGGTCGTTCTACTTCCGTGAGGTGAACAGATGTTCCCTGTTGAGATAGCGAGTAGATCTATCGAAGAATACTATTGGCCCAAGGAAGCTGCCATTATGGCGGTCGAGTTCCTTGCGGGCAAAGAATATCCAGTGGTTGG
>JAYTSX010000146.1:0-6771 GCA_043745445.1 Elusimicrobiota bacterium | reverse complement strand
TGCTCATTGAGGCCGCGTGGGGATACCACTTCAGCCTCGACGCGAACATCCCCGACTCCAGCATCGTCAACGTGGGCACGACCGAGGCTCCCGTCGCGGCGATGTCGCCGCAGCTCGGTTGGGTTATCTCGACAGCGATCAAGGAATCACAGGGAAAGAGCATCTACTACATCGAAGGCAACGGCGCCTTCCAGGAGATCGGTGGACCTTTCAAGCGTGACGGTGTCGATAAGATGAAGGCCGCGATTGCGAAGACGATGGAGGAAACGCTACCATCTAAGATGTGACCGAGCATACCGCGCTGGATATGGTTGCCGAGCCACGGCAACCATGAAAGTCCAAAAAATAAAACAATTCAGCGTATTCATGCCGAACAAGCCGGGGGCGCTCACGCGCCTCGCGGCTTTGTTCTCTGAGAAGAACATCAACATCCTTGGCATTGCTTCCGAGGTCCGCGATGACTCCGGCCTCGTACGGATCGCCCTTGAAAACGACGCCGATGTATCGGCCATTTTGTCGTCCGCCGGTTTCTCCAGCGTCGAAACCCACATCCTCTCAGTGGAAGTCGATGACAAACCCGGCGAACTGCTAAGAGTCGCGGCGGCCCTTGCCGACGGAAAGGTCAACATCACGACGGTCTATGGAACGTCCGTGAACGGTGCCCAAACCTCCCGGATTCTCATCGCCGCGCAAAATATCGACAAGGCCTTGGCGATCCTCGAAGCGCTCGCTTCGGGCGCCCCCAGTCCCGCCTAAAATTCGTTAGAATCGGGCTATGTGCCGCCTTTTCGCGCAGGTCGCTCCGCAAGCCGCCGCCGCCCGCGCTTTTCTCGCGGACTCGGAACACTCGCTGTTGAACCAGGTCGACGCTGATCCAAAGAATCCCCAGCAGGATGGGTGGGGGCTCGCCTGGTTCGAATCTGACGGCGTCCTTTCGGTCACGAAGAGCGGCCGCTCCGCGTCCGAGGACCGGGCGCGCTTTACGGCCGCCGCCGATAAAGCTCGCTCCCGCGTGGTGCTGGGCCATATCCGGGCCGCGTCAAAAGGCATCCGGCTCGACGAGCAGCACGCGCACCCTTTCGCCGATGAAGGCTGGGCGTTCATCCACAATGGGACGCTTTTCATCCATCGCGAGGTCGGCGCGGCCCTCGGGCCGCGCCGCGCGCGCTTAAAAACCGAGAGCGACTCGGAGGTCTATTTTCAGCAGTTCATGAAATTCCGTGACGAAGGGGCTTCACCCTCGGCTGCGTTCGAGGCCTGCATCGCTGAAAACTGGCGGCTGTGGGAATCCTGCCGGTCACGCTATCCGGAACTCTCGTCACCCTATTCGAGTCTCAACGCGATCGCCTCCGACGGGAACGGAATTCACGCACTTTGCCACGCCACGGCCCGCGGCCTCGCCGAGCACGGCATCTTCCACCCGGATCAACCCTGGTCGGTTATGAGCTACGCGATGCGCCAGGGACGCTTTCTGTTGGCGAGCGAAGGCGTAGACGGGGGGGATTGGACTCGCCTGACCCCGCCCGAGACGATTTCCGCCGTGCCGTCCGCGACCGGCGTCGATGTCAAACGCCGTGCGCTGTCGCTTATTTCGTCATCTGGCCCAGTCCCGGAGGTCTCTCGCTCATGAAATACATCTTACTCGTCATCGCCATCGCCGTCGCCGGCTTCATGGCCTATCAAGAGTACAAGCCGGTCCCTCCTCCTCCGCCGCCTCCGCCGCCACCCGCGATTCTGTCCGAACCGGCGCCCGTGATCAATGAGGCCGAGCAGGCCAAGATTCTCAAATCCACCGAAGACCAGGATCCTAGCGTGCGTTGGGAAGCCGTGCTCCTGCTCGACAAAATGAAATCTCCTCTGGCGATGCCGGTCATCTTCCACATGCTGCAAAAGGACCTCGAAGCGCCGTTACGCATCAAGGCCGTGCAGCTCTTGGGCAACCGTCGCGGCCCCGACGTCCTTAACGCGCTTGTCGGCGCGCTCAAGGACCAGGAGCCCGAAGTCCGGCTGGCGTCACTGCTCGCGATCGAAAAGATCGGGGATTACTCGGTGGCCGGGGTCATCGCGACGGGCCCGATCCGTGATCAAGAGGAAAGCGTGCGGCTTCAAGCGCTGAAAACCCTCAACTCGTTGCAAGATAAGAAGCAGGCCGAGATCGAGGCCGCGCGGGTGCGCTATGAGCAGGAGAAGGCGGCCGCGGCGGCGGATGCGGCCAAGGCCCGATAGACCGTGAACCGCCTTGCGATGCTCTTCATTTTTCTCGGAGCAGGCTCATACCTGATCTGGGATCATCTCCACCCTGTTCACGAGACGGTGGTGCCGCCGCCGCCACCCATTGTGCAGTTGCCGGGGCCGGTCTTTGCCGAAGAGGAGATCAAAAAAGTCCGCCTGTCGCTCCAAGACGCGGACTCCTCGGTCCGTTGGGCGGCGATTCAGCTGTTGTTCAACATCCGGGATCCCCAGCTCGGCCCGATTCTTGAAAAAATGCTCGCCGAGGATCCAGATCCGGAAGTGCGCACGAAAGTCGTGGGCCTGTTTCGCGGCCGCGAAGACGTATCCCGGCTCGGCGGGCTGGTGCGCGGCCTGAACGACACCGACCCGAGCGTACGCATCGCGTCGCTTCAGGCGTTGGGAGACATCGGTGACCCCTCGGTCGTTGTGTGGGTCACCGCAATTCTAAAGGACGCGGAGCCGAGCGTGCGCATCGAGGCGTTGCGCACGCTCGGTCGCTTTCAGGACAAACGCAAGGCGGAATTTAAAGCGCTGGCTGACAAGCTGCGCGCCGACTACGAAGAGGCTGTCAGACGCGCGGTCGAACGCCGCTAATTTCTCACGGAGAAACCTCGCATGGAACTCACCGGTATCAAGGAGCTCAACAAGAAGGTCGCCGAAGAGAGCCTGTTCATCCAGGACCTCAAACGCGAAATCGGAAAGGTCATCATCGGCCAAGACGAAACGCTCGACCGCATCCTCGCGGCACTCGTCGCTGGCGGCCATGTCCTGCTTGAAGGCGTTCCCGGCCTGGCGAAGACGCTGACGATCAAAACCTTGGCCAGCTGCGTCTCCGCCTCGTTTTCGCGCATTCAGTTCACGCCCGATCTTCTGCCCGCCGATCTCACCGGCACCTTAATACTCGATCAAAAAAGCGGCGATTTCAAGCCTCGAAAAGGGCCCGTGTTCGCCAACCTCGTCCTCGCCGACGAAATCAACCGCGCTCCCGCCAAAGTGCAAAGCGCCTTGCTTGAGGCGATGCAGGAGCACCAGGTCACCATCGGTTCCGAAACGCACCAGCTGCCCGACCCATTCCTAGTCCTCGCCACCCAGAATCCGATCGAGCAGGAGGGAACATATCCTCTGCCCGAAGCGCAGGTCGACCGCTTCATGATGAAGATTCGCCTCGGCTATCCAACCAAGGTCGAAGAGAAGGCCATTCTTGAACGCATGGCGGGAGGAGCGACACCTGCGGTGAGACCTGTCGCCACGCCTGAGCAGATAAACCGCGCTCGCTCGGTCGCGGCGTCGATCTATCTCGATGAGAAGATTAAAGACTACATTGTGGACCTCGTTTACGCGACGCGCGAACCCGAGAAGCACCGCCTCGCCTCGCATAAGCACCTGATCGCCTACGGTGCCAGCCCGCGGGCCACGATCTTTCTTGCCCAAGCCGCGAAAGCCCACGCCTTCATCAATGGCCGCGGCTACGTGACGCCGGAGGATGTGAAGACAATCGGGCCCGATGTCCTGCGCCACCGCGTCCTCGTCAGCTACGAAGCCGAGGCCGAGGGCATCGACAGCGACAAAATCATCAAGGCCCTCTTCGAGGCCATCGAAGTCCCTTAGAGGAACGGTGTCAGGCTTTCACATTCGCGCAATTTTCGTAACAGGAATTCCATTCGACACTTGCGCGAATGTGAAAGCCTGACACCAAACTAAAATGCTCCCTCAGGAAATTCTCGCACAGGTCCGGCGGCTGGAGATCGTCACCGGCCGGCTCGTCTCGGAGAGCTTCTCCGGCGACTATCTAAGCGTCTTCAAAGGACGCGGCATGGAGTTCGCCTCCGTACGCGAGTATGCTGAAGGCGACGATCCCCGCGATATCGACCGAAACGTCAGCGCCCGCACCGGCAAGCCCTTCGTACGGCAGTACGTCGAAGAGCGCGAGCTGACCGTCATCATCGCCGTCGATCTCTCCGCGTCACAGTCATTCGGCTCCGGCGAGCGGCTCAAAAGAGAATCCGCCACCGAGGTCGGTGCCGCGCTGGCCTTTGCGGCGCTTCAGAATAACGACAAGGTCGGGCTCGCAGTATTCACCGACGGCGTTGAGCGCTGGCTGCCGGCGCGCAAGGGACGACGACACGTGCTTGCCGTAATCCGGGAGATTCTCGCATACGAACCGCGCGGAAAAAAAACGGCGATCGGAGCCTCGCTGGAGCGACTGACGCGCATGCTCAAGCGCCGCTGTATCGTTGTTATTATCTCCGATTTCCGCGATTCAGGGTTTGAGCGCGCGATGAAGCTGTGCGCGCTCAAGCACGATCTGATTCCCGTCGTCATCGAAGATCCTCGCGAATCCACGCTGCCGCCAATCTCCGCTTTCGTTGAGGTACGCGACCCGGAAACGGGCGCCGAGGGGATTTTCGATCTGCGCGGCGATGCCGCGGAATTCGCGCGCGAAGAGGCCTCTCGTCGCGCGGAGCTCGGCCGAATTTTCCGTTCAAGCGGCGTCGAGGCCGTGACCGTGACGACCGACAAGCCCTCGCTCGACCCGCTTCTCGCTTTCTTTCGTAACCGCGCAAAGAGGCGCAGCCGATGATTTTTTTGCCGTTAATATTATTTTCATTCGTCTCGCCCGCATTCGCGCAGCAGGCCCAATGGCAGATCTCCGCCTCTACAACCGCCGTTGTGGCCGCGGAATCCGTCGTCGTTTACCGCGGCGCCCCGGCTCTGTTGAAGGCCGACACCGTTAGCTCCAACACGAGCGACTTCGTTGTCGTTAACGCCGTTGAAAAATCCGGTCTTTGGTCCTGGACCGTCTTGCCGCTTTCCACTGGCCCTCTTTCATTCACCGCACAATTCCAATCCCAAGATGGCAAAGCCGTCGCCGCCCCGTCCGTTGCTTTCAACGTGTCCGATGCCGTTCTTCCCAAGGATGCCGACATCTCCGACATCGTCGGCCCGATCAAAGCCCGTCCGCGCCTATGGCCTTGGCTTCTCGCGGCCGCCCTGATCGCCGGCGCCTGGTACGGCTGGAAAAGGTGGAAGGTACGCCGCGTGTCACCGGACGGCGCGTCGATTCCCAACACGGAAATGCCGCCGGAAGAGGTCGCCGCTCAAGCGATCTCCGCTCTACGCGCCTCCGGCCTATGGGAAAGCGATCAGGCCGCGTATTATCTAGGGCTGACCGACATTCTGCGCGCATACCTTGAGGCTCGCTACGGCGAACCCGTCACCGCGATGACCAGCGTCGAGGTTGAACGCTTCGTAAAAGCCCGCGCGCAGAATCTCCAAATAGGGGGCGAGGTACGGGAACTCCTGAGCCGAGCGGATCTCGTTAAATTCGCGAAGGCCAGGCCCGGCGCCGAGGAAGGCCCGCGCGACGCAGATCTGGCGCTCGGCCTGATCAAGGCGACGACGCCGCGGAACTACGCGGCCAAGGAGAAATCCTCTTGAGATTTCTTCATCCCTGGCTGCTGCTCCTCGCGCTGCCCGTGCTCGCGACGGCTGCTGGGCTGCTGTGGCGCCCGCGAGGGGGGAATCTGGCGCTTCCCGCCGGCGAGCGCCTGCGCGCACGCCGGCCTTCGCCGCGCGCGCGTGCCGCGCGCTGGGCCCCGCCCGTGCTGCTCGCGGCTTCGCTGTGCCTGATCGTCGCTGCGCTGGCGCGCCCACAGAAAATTATCAAGCTCGCCGGCGGAGCCGGCGAGGGCATTGATATCATGCTCTCGATCGACAGCTCGTTGTCGATGAAAGCCATCGACATCAAGCCGACGCGCGAGGACGCCGCGATCGCGACCGCGAAGCGGTTTATTCTCGGGCGCGCGCAGGACCGCATCGGCCTCACCACCTTCGGCGGAGCTCCGTTATTGCTTTGCCCGCCCACGCTTGACTACGATGCGCTGCTCGGCCGCCTGGAGGAACTCAACGCCGGGATGACGCGCGCAGACGGCACGGCGCTCGGGGACGGCCTGGCGTCTGCCGTTTCGCGCCTAAAGGATTCGAGCGCTAAGAGCAAGGTGATCATCCTGCTGACCGACGGCCGCAGCAACACCGGCGTCGTTGATCCCCTGACAGCGGCAAAAGCCGCGGCGTCTTACGGCGTCAAGGTGTACGCAATCGGCGTCGCGGGGAAGGGTGATTCATCGATGACGATCGACGACCCGCGCTATGGCCGCGTGTCGGTACCGGTCACCGACGATCTTGATGAAGAGCTTTTGGCTGAAATCGCGCGCCTCACCGACGGCAAGGCTTTTCGCGCTCAGGATGGCAGCGAACTCAAAACTGTTTTCGCAACGATTGATCGTCTGGAGAAATCGAAGGTGGTACTGCCTAAGCTCGCGGCGGTGGGCGACCTGCATGAGTGGCCGCTGATCCTGGCGCTGTTGCTGCTCCTCATTGAGTCCGCTCTCGGCGCGGGTCCTCTGCTGAGGTGGCCCTAATGTTCCACCAGGCCGCGTGGCTCGCTGCAGGGCTTCTCATTCTCCCCGCGGCCTGGTCCCTGCTCCGTTGGGCCGAGGCGCGCCGCCTACGCGTGACCGAGGTAATGGGCCGCGGCCT
>JAYTSX010000145.1:0-6773 GCA_043745445.1 Elusimicrobiota bacterium | reverse complement strand
GAGGCCCGGGTCGTTGAAACGCAGGCCGAGCTTGAAGCAGGGAAGGCGCGGCTGGATCGCCTGCAGGCGCGCGGTACCGGCCCGGTACTCGTCGCCGAGACACACTTCGTTGTCGTTGAGTCCCGCAATCGTTAAGTTCTCGCCGAAGGCCCCATATGGCAGTTCGACACCGGGAAGCTGTTCCTTCCACCAGGGATAGTGTTCGGCGGAGTACGCGTACACCGCTTTGTCCGGTCCGCCGTGGACGGCGAGGTCCGCCTGCTGATCGCCCTTAAGGCCGAGCTTGCCGATGGCGGCAGCCTCCACCGGGGTCTTAAAGATGGCCGTGCTGACGGTCTCGCCGCGCCAAGAAAATTCTTGAGCGGAGCCGACGCAGAGCGAGACTATCTTCATCACGCGGGGAGTTGCGCGGCCCACGCGGAGACGGCGGCGGCCAGCTCCGCCGGCTTATCGAGGGGGATGTGGTGGTGCGCGCCGGCGATTTCGACGCCGTGGCCGCGCGGCAGGGCCGCGACGACCTTGTCCATGATCTCGCGCGGCATGACCGTGCTGTGCTCGCCGCGTATGACTTGAGCGTCGACGGAAATTTTCGGGAGCTGCTCCCAGACCGGGCCGTAGGGGAAGGAGAATGAGCGCCAGTCGAACTTCCAGGACCAACCGGCGGGAGTGCGGCGGACGCCGTGACGCCCCAGCTCGCGCAGCCCGGCTCCGTCGAGCAAAGTGCCGGGCGGTTGCAGGCGGAACTTCGCCAGCATGATCTCCTCGTTGTCGTACACCGGCTGGGGGCGGGAGCGGGTCTTCTCGTGACGGCGCGAGCGCGACTCGTAGAACTCGGGCAGAAAGTCGATGGCGCTCACGCCGCGCAGGCGGTCGCCGTGGACCTGGGCGTAGTCGAGAGCGATGCGCGCGCCCATGGAATGCCCGACCAGAATGAAGCGATCCCAGCCGAGGGCTTTGCGCGCGGTCTCAATGTCCTCGACCCAACGCGACGAGACATACGCGTCCTCGTTTGATAACCAATCGCTGTCGCCATGGCCCCGGAAATCGAGCGCCGCGGCGTGGAAGACGCCCTTCCAGAGGGGGACGACCGCGTCCCACCAATGCGTGTGCGCGGCCATGCCGTGTGTCAGAAGGAGCGGGACGCCGGGGCCGCCCCAGTCGCGCAGGTGGACGGGGCCCGCCTTGCGGCTCGTCAAGGAATTTTAGACGCGGTGAAGGCGCCCTTGGCGGCGTCCCAGTTCACGATGACGGCGTCGCCTTCGGCGACCCGGCCATCGAGCTCCGCTTCGACGATCGCGTCGGACACCTGGCGCTCGACGATCTGCTTGACCGGGCGGGCGCCGTAGGCCTTTTGCGTGTCGGCGCGCCGGAGAATTTCGGCTCTGGCGGCCGGCGAAAGCGAGACGCTTACGCCGCGTTCCTTGAGCTGGTTCTCGAGGTCCTTGAGGCGCAGGTCGAGGATGGATTCCATTTGCGCCGCGCCGAGCTCGTTAAAGACGACGATGCCGTCCTCGCCGATGCGGTTGATGAACTCGGGGCGAAGTTTGGCCTTCACGGCGTCGAGATATTTCTGGCGGCGGGCGTCGGGTGACGCGGCGTCCGCAGGCTTTTCTTCGTGAGTGATGAAGCCCATGGGACGGCGTTTGGCGTCGACGCCTTCGGCGTCGCCGGCTAAAGAGCCGCCGATGTTGGAGGTCATCATGATGATCGTGTTTGAAAAATCCACGGTGCGGCCCTGGCCGTCGGTCAGGCGTCCGTCCTCGATGACCTGGAGGAGAACATCGAGCACCTCGGGATGGGCTTTCTCGATTTCATCGAGCAGAATGACGGAGTACGGATTTCGGCGGACGGCCTCAGTGAGCTGGCCGGCCTGGTCGAAGCCGGCGTAGCCGGGAGGCGCGCCGATCATGCGGCTGACGCTGTGCTTCTCCATGTACTCCGACATGTCGAGGCGAACCATGTTCTTTTCCGAGCCGAAGACGGTCTTCGCCGTCTGCCGCGCGATCTCGGTTTTGCCCACGCCGGTCGGTCCGAGGAAGATGAACGAGCCGATGGGCTGTTTGGTGTTGCGCAGGCCCATGCGGCCGCGCTGCACGCCCTTGGCGACCTTGTCGACGGCTTCCGACTGGCCGATCACGACGGCGCCGAGCTCGGCGGGTAAAGTTTTAAGCTGGTCCTTCTCGGCCTGGCCGAGCTTGCCGGCGGGGATGCCGGTGCGCAGGGCGACTTCCTGGGCGATGTCTTCGGTCAAGACTTCGCGACGCGCGTTTTCGACGCCGGCCTTCGCGGCCTCGGAGGCCTTGAGCTCGACCTCGGCGCTGGCGTCGTCGAGCAGGTCGAGAGCGGAGTCGGGGAGGTTGCGGTCGGTGATGTAGCGCGAGGCCAGTGCCACGACGGCCTTGATCGTCTCCGCGCCGATTGTGACCTTATGCTTGTCCTCGTAGCGGCGCTTCACGCCCGCGACGATGGCCTCGGCCTCGTCTTTGGTCGGCGGCAGGAGCTTCACGGCGTTGAAGCGGCGGGCGAGCGCGCCGTCCTTTTCGATCTTGCGGTACTCTTCCATCGTCGTGGCGCCGATGACCGAGATCGAGCCGTCGGAGAGCGATTCCTTGAGGATGTTGGCGGCGTCGGTCGAGCCTTGGGAATCGCCGGCGCCGACGAGCATGTGGATCTCGTCGATGAAGAGAAGCACGCGGCCGTTGGACTTCTTGGCCTCGTCGAGGATGGCGACCATGCGCTCTTCGAACTGGCCGCGCAAAGTCGTGCCGGCGACGATCTTGGTCAGGTCGAGCTTGATGACGCTGCGGCCTTCGAGCTCGGGGATCTCGCCCGCGGCGATGAGCAACGCTAAGCCGTTGGCCACCGCCGTCTTGCCCACGCCCTTCTCGCCGATGATGAGGGGATTGTTCTTCTCGACGCGCAGGAGAGTCTTGACGATCTGGCGCATCTCGGCTTTGCGGCCGATCATCGGGGGGAGCTGGCCGAGGGTCGCCTTGCCGGTCAGGTCGATGCCGTACTTGGTCAGCGCGGGGTATTCCTTCTCCGGGAGCGGGCGCCAGCCCGAGGGATGCGGGGCGGCGTCGGGCGCGTCGGCGGAGGCATCGTCGTCGGCCGTGAGGCCGCTCAGGAATTGGCGGGTCAGCATCACGCCCTTCGTGATGAGCGGCTCGGCCTTGGTTTCGAGGGCGTCGCGGAACGCCGCCAGCGACGCGGCCGCGTTGAGGGCCTTCAGGCTGTCGCCGCCGATGCGCTGTCGGCGTTCGGCCGAGTAATAGGCGTGGGCGAGCCAGGCCTGGGCCTGAAGGATGCCGTCGCGCTTCGCGTCGTCGGCCTCTAGCGTCTTCTCCTGGTGGCGCACGACATCGGCGGCGACCTCGAGCTTCGCGTTAGCCAGCGCGATGAGGACCTGCTCGTAGGCCTTCGCCTCGGTGCTGAGGCTCTTGCGCGCGTCGAAGTAGCGGTGATGCACCGCGTCAAGGCGGGCCACGGCGCGCAGGTGATCAGGGAAGCCCGGGGCGTTGACGAGCGTAATGGCGGCGACCGCCTCGTTGTGCAGGTCCCACAGTCCGTCCCGGTCGGTCGCCGCCTGGTCGCGCAGGTCGAAGTAGACGACCGAACCGTTGGCCAGGATGAGCACCTCGCCGCGGGCGGCGAGCACGGAGAGCGTCGCGTTCATCTGCGCCGTGTCGAGGTCGAGGGCTTTGCCCGCGCGCATGATCGTCTCGCGGGTGACGGTCGCGCCGGCCGAGGTTCGGGAGCGAAGCTCCGCGGAGAATGACTCGGTCTGCTTGTCGGAAGGCGCCCAGGAGCCATCCTGCGTGAAGATTTTGGACGGGCCTTCGTACAGGAAGTCTCGCGGGTTGAAATGTTCAAGCAGGTCGAGGGCGGCGATATAGCCGTCGGCGACCTCGTCGGCGGCCGCGCCCGCCGGCGTCTGCGGATTGATCGAGCCGACCAAAGCGACGAGCTTTCGGTGGATGTGAGCGGGCATCGGCGGGACATGGCCCGTCTGATAAGTCGCGGTTTGAAGCCAGGCCAGGGCTTCGCCGAGATCAGCGACGCGTTCGGTCAGCTTCGGCGTCAGGGACTCACGGCCTTCCAGGTTTTTCTTGTGCGCGCTCAGCAGGCCCGAAACGAACTCAAGCATTGCGTTGGCGCGCAGCACCTTGGCTTCCTCGAGCTGAGGTAGCGGCGCGCCGGCTTCGCGGCCGGCGTTTTCATAGGTCGTGACCGCCCGGTCCGCCTTGGCGACGGCGCGGGCGTGGTCGGCGGAGTCGCTGCTGTTGATCAGCACGGCGGCGTTGCTTGCCAGGGCGTCGGCGGCACGCTCAAGGGCCGGAGCCGAGGCGGGAGCTTCGGCGCGAGCGCGGAAGCTGAAGTACACCGCGTCGCGGTTGTCGCGAATCGCGAGGTGGCCGTCTTGAAGAAGCTCGGTGAACAGCGCGCCGGCCTTGTCGGCGTCGAGACCGAGACGCGCCCCGATCTCACCGACCTTCGCGTAGGAGATGATCGTGCCCGGCGCCGTCGCGTTGCGGATGCCGGCGAGGAACGCGGCCTTGCCGCCCGGCGAAGGGCTCCAGGCGAGCGTGCCGGCGAGGCCGAGCATGGGAAGAATTCCGGCGGCGGAAGAACCGAACTTGTAAATGAGGAAAGCCGCGGCGGCGGCGACGGCTGTGTTGAGCGCGACGGGCCAGAGGTTCCTGGCGCGGGCGCCGAAAGACGGGCGCGACAGGGGAAGCGGCGGAATGGTCTTAACGGACAGTTCGGTCTTGCCGGAGCGCGTCAGAGCCGCGGGGCCGGCGCTTACTGAGCCCGCGACCGTCGCCGATTCGGCGCGGCGCTCGGCGGTGCCTTCGAACGCGCGGCCGGCCTGCGCCTTCGATTCGGCTCCGCCCGACTTCGGGGTGAGCTTCGCGGCCTGGCGCGCCGCGCCGTCGAGTGTCGCTTTCGCCGCGGCGGGAACAGCCGCTTGCAGAGCGACTGGAACAATGGGCTGGGCCGCGAGTAAAGAGGGAGTCAACACCGACGGGGTCAGCGACAGGAACGGTGCACTGAATGAGGGAGGCGTGAGCACGGGCGCGGCCGATACCGCGCCGAGACCCGCCTCACCCGAAACGGATACCCGCACAACCTGCGCGAACGCCGGGCCCGGGGCGGCCAGCGCGAGCGCGACTGTTGTCAACAACAGTCGAACGCTCGCTTGGGGATAAGTCTTCGAAGAAGAGATGACCCGTTCCCTCTAGTTTTTCTTATCCGCCGTGAACGCGCCCTTAGCGGCGTCCCAGTCGATCGTGACGGCGTCGCCTTCGGCGATGCGCCCGTCGAGCTCGGCTTCGACGATCGCGTCAGACAGCTGGCGCTCCACGATCTGCTTGAGCGGGCGCGCGCCGTACGCCTTCTGCGCTTCGGCCCGCTTGAGGATTTCGGTTCTCGCGGCCGCCGACAGCGTGAGGGTCACGCCGCGCTCCTTGAGCTGGTCCTCCAGATCTTTGACCCGGAGCGCGAGAATGCTTTCCATCGCCTTCGCTCCCAGCTCGTTGAAGACGACGATGCCGTCCTCGCCGATGCGGTTGATGAACTCCGGGCGCAGCTTGGCCTTGAGTGCGGCGAGATACTTCGCACGGCGGGCGTTCGTCGACGCCGGCTGCTCGGCCTTCTCTTCCTCATCGTTGATGACGAAGCCGATGCGCCGGCGCTTCGGGTTGTCCGCGTCTTCGGCGTCGCCGGCTAAGGAGCCGCCGATGTTGGAGGTCATCATGATGATGGTGTTGGAGAAGTCCACCGTGCGGCCCTGGCCGTCCGTCAGGCGTCCGTCCTCGATGACCTGCAGGAGAACATCGAGCACTTCGGGGTGGGCTTTTTCGATTTCATCAAGGAGAATGACCGCGTACGGATTGCGGCGCACGGCCTCGGTGAGCTGGCCGGCCTGGTCGAAGCCGACATAGCCGGGGGGCGCTCCGATCATGCGCGACACGGAGTGTTTTTCCATGTACTCCGACATGTCGAGCCGGATCATGTTCTTTTCCGAGCCGAACACGGTCTTCGCGGTCTGGCGGGCGATCTCCGTCTTGCCGACGCCGGTCGGTCCGAGGAAGATGAACGAGCCGATGGGCTGCTTCGTGTTGCGCAGGCCCATGCGGCCGCGTTGCACGCCCTTGGCGACCTTGGCGACCGCCTCTTCCTGGCCGACGACCTTATTGCCCAAATCCTTCGGAAGATCCTTGAGCTGGTCCTTCTCCGCCGAGCCGACCTTGCCCGCGGGGATGCCGGTGCGCAGGGCGACTTCCTGGGCGATGTCCTCGGGCAGAACGGTGCGGCGCGCGTCGGTAACACCCGCCTTGGCGGCCTCGGAGGCCTTGAGCTCGACCTCAGCGCCGGCGTCGTCGAGCAGGTCGAGGGCGGAGTCGGGGAGGTTGCGGTCGGTGATGTATCGGGAGGCCATCGCGACGACGGCCTTCACCGTCTCCGCGCCGACCGTCACCTTGTGCTTCGCCTCATAGCGTCCCTTCACGCCTTCCACGATGAGCTCCGCTTCTTCTTTAGTGGGGGGCAAAAGCTTCACGGCGTTGAAGCGGCGTGCGAGGGCGCCGTCCTTCTCGATCTTGCGGAATTCCTCCATCGTCGTCGCGCCGATCACCGAGATCGAGCCGTCGGCGAGCGCTTCCTTCAGAATGTTGGCGGCGTCCTGCGTGCCGGAGGCTGAGCCGGCCCCGATGAGCATGTGGATCTCATCAATGAAGAGGCGGACCTTGCCGTTGGAGGCGCGGGCCTCT
>JAYTSX010000144.1:0-1869 GCA_043745445.1 Elusimicrobiota bacterium | reverse complement strand
CGTCGACCGCCGGGGCGGCGACTTTTACTCTCAGCACGCTACCGATGCGGCTGACCACTTCATTGTCCGTGGCGTTCGGGATGACTCGCACTTTCACGATCATGCAGGTGCCTCCTTGATGTCGGACTAAGTTGCAAAAAATTGTGTGCCGATCCGGACTTGGTCGGCGCCTTCTTCGATCGCGATCTCAAAATCCCGGCTCATGCCCATCGACAGCTTCCCATTCGGAAGATGCTTGTCTCTCAGCTCTCGCAAGAGTCTGAAGCTTGGACGAACGGCCTCCAAGGGCTCGACATTGGGCGCTATGCCCATGAGGCCTTGCAGTTCGAGGCGAGGTCGATTGCGCACCGCTTCGATTAGTTCCGGCAGCTCGGCCGGAGCGACGCCAAACTGTGTTTGGCTTTCTGACAGCTTGACCTGAATCATCACGGGGAGCTTTCGCTCGGAACCCGTCATGGCCTGGTCAAGCGCCGCCGCCAGTTTCGCGCTGTCTACGGAATCGACCGCGTCGAAGGTTTGAACGGCTTTTTTCGCCTTGTTCGTCTGCAGATGTCCGATGAGGCGCCACCGAACCTTGCCGCCCAACTCGCCGAGCGCCAGCTTTTTCTTTTCGGCGTCTTGCACGCGGTTTTCCCCCGTTTCGAGAACGAGCCCGGACGACAGAGCTTCCTTCACCGCCTCGAGGGAGGCGTATTTTGTGACCACTACCAGTGCTATCGCGCCGCCGTCACGGTTCGACCGTGCGGCCGCCGCGTTCATGCGGTAGCGGATTTTTTCTAGGTTGTCAATGAACACCGAACCCATTCATTATAGCACACGGGCAGAGTGAAATTACACGGAATGGGCCGAAAGGCCTATTTAGAGGCTGTTTTTGGGCCTCTGGAAATCGCCGGCTTATCCGCCAAAAAGAAGAGCGCCCCTTTCGGGGCGCTCCTTTTTCGGATTGTGGTTAAGACTTAGGCCTTCTTCTCGACGGGAAAGCCGTACTCCGTCCACGTGGAGAAGCCGCCGTACATCTCCATGACCTTGAAGCCGGCTTCCGCCAGCTTGAGCGCGGCCTTGGGGGCCAACGCGCAGGTGAGAGACGAGCAGTAGGTCACGAGCGTCTTGTCCTTAGGCAGCGTGGCGAACTTGCCCGCGAGGTCGGCGAGCGGGATGTTGAGCGCGCCCGGAATGTGGCTCTCGTTGAAGGACTCGGTGGAGCGGACGTCGAGCAAGAGGACGTCCTTGGCGGACATGCCACAGGCGGTCGTGTTCTTGTCGATGATCATGCCCTTAAGCGAGTAAGGGGTCATCTCGTAGGACAGCTTGGCTTTGAAGTACTCCACGGCGGAAATGGCGAGAGGCTTTTCGAGGGTCTGGGTCATGTTGGTCTCCTTTCGATGCGGTGACGACAAGCGAATTTTAGCAAAGGCCGATGGACATCGGTATGATCCGGGTCAACGGGATTGATGCTTGAAAAAAGAAGCCCCCCGGCTCTTTCGAGCCGGGGGGCTGATTGAACTCGCATCGGTGCGAGTTCAGTCTTGATTAATACATGTCTCCGCCGTGCTGGTGCCCGCCGCCCGCCATCGCCGGTTCCTTCTTCTCCGGGATGTCGGTGACGAGAACTTCGGTGGTGAGAATGGTGCCGACGATCGACACGGCATTCTCAAGCGCGGTGCGGGTGACCTTGAGCGGGTCGACGATGCCGGCCTTGAACAGGTCGACATACTCGCCCGTCGCGGCATCGAGACCGATGCCCTGAGCGGAGGACAGGATCTTCTGCACGACGACCGAGGCTTCCTCGCCCGAGTTGTCCGCGAGCTGACGGATCGGAGCCTGGAGAGCGCGCCGCACGATCTGGCCGCCCGTCGTCTCGTCCTCGTT
>JAYTSX010000143.1:0-6808 GCA_043745445.1 Elusimicrobiota bacterium | reverse complement strand
TGCCGGCTCTCGAGATGGGGGGACAGCTCTCCCTCTCCAAGCCCGCCAAGATAGATGATGCGGGAAACGCCGGCCGCCTTGGCCGCCGCGGCGAAGTTTCGGGCCGCGGCGCGGTCCTCTTCCATGAAATCCTGCTGCGACCCCATGGAGTGGACCAGGTAGTAGGCCGTCTCCACTCCGGTCAACGCGCCCGCGAGGGACGAGGGGGTCAGCAGGTCCCCTTCGAATACTTCGGTGCGCGGGCCCACGCGCGGCTTGATCCTTTCCGGCCGTCGTGCCAGGCAGCGCACGACCTCGCTTCGTTTCTCAAGCAACGGCAGGAGGCGTCCACCGATATATCCCGTGGCGCCTGTGAGGAGAATCATCTAGAGCCGGTGTTTGACCGCGCGGATGCCCGAACCCAAAACGGGAATCTTCTCGAAAAGGTTCGCGCCCGAGTCCCAGTAATCCTGATGGTAGATGACGCGGCCTTCCTTGTCGAAGCGCAGGTGCGTCATGCCGATGGATTCCTGGGTCGTGCCTTTATGGAACTTCTTGAAGCGGATGCCCATGCGCCAGCGCACGAAGACCCCGGATGAGGATGTGAGGATCTCTTCGATCTCGACCTTGCAGGATTCGACATTGCGCGCGGTCTCGACAAGATAATGCTCAAGCGGATCGACGCCCTTGATGGACTTGAGCGTGTCGTTAAAGCGCACATCGGGCGCGTAGACCGCGCGAATGTCTTTCTTGATGCTCTCTTCGCGCAGGTCGCCGAAGAAGCCGCGGAACTTTTCGATCGCCGCCTTTTCACCGGCGGAACCGGATGCAGGGGAGCCGGCCGTGACGGCTTCGGTCGCCTTGAGAGATTCCGCGTGCCACACCATAGGATCAACAGGCACGGCGCGGCTTGCGCAGCCCGAAAGCAGAAGGGCGAACATCCAGGGCGCGCGCTTCATTTGGCCGCCGGAACGGGCAGGCGGCGGTTATTGGGGCGCGTCAGCACGAGCTGAAGATCGCCCAAGGTGCGGGTCGAGAAGCCGGCCTCGCAGTAGGAGAAGTAGTAATCCCAGGTGCGCAAGAAGACCTCATCAAAGCCCAACGCCTTGACCTTTCCCCTGTTCGCGAACAACGCCTCACGCCACAGGCGCAAGGTCGGCGCGTAATGCGCGCCGATGTTCTCCACACTTTCGACCATCAGACTCGTGTTCTTGGTAAGCGCCTCGCACATCGCGGTCAGCGAGGGGAGAAGCGCGCCCGGGAAGATGTGTTTCTGAATCCAGTCGCACCCGCCGCGGTAGGCGTCGTAGCGCTGGTCGGGAATGGTGATGCCCTGGATCACCACGACGCCGTGAGGCTTGAGCAGACGGTCGCAGGTGGCGAAGAAGGTTCCGAGGAACTCGTGACCGACGGCCTCGATCATCTCGATGGACACGATGCTGTCGTAGGAGCCTTCGGCTTTGCGGTAGTCTCGCAGGATGACTTCGATGCGATCCGCGAAGCCCTCGCGCTCGATGCGCGCCTTGACGAAATCGAATTGGCGCTGGGAGATCGTCATCGTAGTGACCTTGGCGCCGCGCTTGGCCGCTTCGATCGCGCAGGTGCCCCAGCCGGCGCCGATCTCAAGGACATGATCGCCTGGGCGCACGCCCGCCTTGTCGAGGATCATGCTGACCTTGCGACGCTGCGCGGACTCCAAAGTGTCGCCGGCCTCAAACTTGGCGCAGGAGTACATCAATGTCGGGTCGAGAAAAAGCTTAAAGAACTCATTGCCGAGGTCATAGTGCGCGTAAATATTGCGCCGGCTGCCTGACTCGGTGTTGCGGTTCATGAGGTGGCGCAGTCGATTGCGGATTTTGCCCCAGGCGGCCCAACGGCCGTTCTCGACGGCCATGGCTTCGCCGTTCTCGATGAAAAGGCGAACGAGTGCCGTCAAGTCGTCGGTCTCGAAGTCGCCGTGCTGATAGGCCTCGCCGAAGCCGACATCGCCCCAAAGCAGGACGCGGCGGAAGAAGGTCGCCCGCTTAACGCGCAGGTTGGCGCGAACCGGAGATGCGGCGTCGCCGAAGACATGCGTCGTGCCGTTAGGCAGGGTCATCGTGAGACGGCCGTGCTGGATCCGGTCGAGCGAAGCCATGACGGCGGCCGCGCCAGTTTTTTCCAGCAGCCCGGTTTCGGCGGGAGCATCAGCGGTCAGTTCCATAATCAAGCCTCCACGGAATTAAGATTGAAGTTACGAGCGACGGCGAGCGCGGACTGCACGGCGTCTTCATGAAATCCGTACCCGTGATACGAGCCGGCAAACCAGGTGTCGCGCACCCCGCTCAGGGACGGCAGTTCGGCCTGAGAGCGGATCGCGGAAAACCCGTACGCCGGGTGTTTGTAATTCAGATCCCGCAGGATGGTGCCGGGGCGCGGCTCGCGGCGCGGATTGAGCGTGACCAGGTAGCGGCGAGAGGACTCAAGTCCCTGCAGGCGGTTCATGTCGTAGGTGACCGACACGCCGGAGGTCCCGTCCTCCCCTTTCTCACGCTTGTAGTTCCACGCGGCCCACGCGCGCCGGTTCGGGGGCATGAATGACTCGTCGGTGTGAAGGACGGTGCGGTTGTTAAGGTAATGCCAGGCCCCCAGCACACGTCGCTCGGCGTCACTCGGGTCCGCAAGCAGCGCCAGCGCCTCATCGGCATGGCAGGCAACTACGGCGCGGTCGAAGCGCTCGGGTGCGCGGCCCATTTGATGAACCTCCACTCCTCCGCCGGCAAGCCGGCGCAAGGACTCGATCCCGGCTCCGCGTTCTACGCGTCCGGGGAAGCGCGCGAGGAAGGCTTTGACATAGGAGTGGCTGCCGCCGACGACGGTTTGCCAGCGCGGCCGATCGGTGAGAGACAGCAGACCGTGGTTTTTAAAGAATCGCGCGAAGGTTCGCGCGGGAAAATCCATCATTTCGGCGAGGCCCGTGGACCAGATCGCGCCGCCCATCGGGGCCGCGTAGTGGTCGATGAATGCGCGGGAAAATCCGCGCCCGCGCAAATATTCGCCGAGGGTGAGAGCGTCGAGCGCCCCCGTTTCGAGCTCGGCCGCCGCGACGCTCCCGAACCGGACGATGCCGAGGACCACGGACCAGAACGAGGGTGACAGCAGATTGGCGCGTTGCGCGAACAAGCCGGATAAGGTCGTGCCCGCATACTGCAGGCCGGTTTCCGCGTCATGATAACCGAAAGACATCTCGCTCCAACGCCATTTCACGCCGAGCTCAGCTAGGAATGCGTGTAGACCCGGATAAGTTTTTTCATTGAGCACGATAAAACCGGTGTCAACGGGGGTTCCCGTGTCGGGGCCGTCCGACACGACCACGGTGTGGGTGTGCCCGCCGACGCGTGCGTCCTTCTCGAACAGGGTGACCGCCCACCCGGCCTTCGACAGCTCCCAGGCTGAGACGATGCCCGCGACACCGCCCCCGATCACCGCCACCGTGCCTTTCATGCTTTTCTCCCTTCGGCAAATTTCGCGACAGCAAATGACAGCGGAAGCGCCGCGCACCACAGCGCGGACAAAACAATTAATCCCTTCGGCGCGGGCAAGATCAGCTCGGCGGCGCCCAGGCGCACGCCTGCGGAAAAGCTGAACGGGCTTGCGATCGCACCGAGAACGGCGCACAGTCCGCGACGGCGTTCAAGCCAGCCGAGAGAGGCGTCAAAGGTCGCCGCGAGCAGGATCCAGAGCGCCACGATCCAGGCGGGCGCCAGCCACGCGGCCGGCGCACCGCGATAGGCGTAAAGGCCGGCGGCCTGAGCGGCGCTTTCCAGAATGAGTCCGAACAGGCCGACGGCGAGGAGACGCCGGGCCTCGCGGCGCGGGGCCACGCTGAAATGGAGATGTGCCGCGCACAACGCCGCCACGGCCACCGGGCCCAGCCAGAAGTGTCCGCGTCCTGCGCCTAGGACGCAGGCGAGCCACCCCGCCTGGAAGCCGGCATAATTCAACGCGTTTCTCAGGAAGCCTCCGCGCTTTGCTTATTCGGATGATCGACGACGGGTACGCCCTTGATCCACAGCTTAAGCGCCTGCCAGTGAATGCCGCCGACGACGAAAAGGGTCATGAACGGCCAGCGCAGAAGTGCTGAGGCGAGCGAGCGTCCGGTGATCTCGACGCGCGACATTGTCATCGTCGCGTCGAAAAGTTTTTGGCCGCGCTCGAGATTCTCCATGTGCATCGTGAGGCGCGCGTCGGGCGCGCGCAGCGCCCAGATATATTCCTGCTCCATCTTCATGAATGGAGAGACATGCAGGAGCTTCGGCGCGCGCCAGCTCATCGCCTCTCCGGGGGTGAGGCTCGCTTTCCGGTCCAGGACATAGCAATGCCGCTCGAGCCAGGGCGTGTTGCTGACCTCGGCCACGACGGCTTCGAGCTGGCCGGCACGGTCGAAGCAGTAATAGAAGCTGACCGGATTGAAGCACCAGCCATAGTAGGCGAGGTGGGTGAGCAGGCGTATCGCGCCCTCAGGCCGGCGGCCGGTCTTTTCCTCGACGAGGTCGCGGACGCATCGCTCAAGAGGAAGCGCGGGATCGCCGAGATGGTCCTCGCGGCGGAAGCGTGCGACCGCGCGCCGCGACGCGCTCCATAGCCAGCGGCCCGCGAATACGGTTTCGACCTCCGCGAGATCGAGGTACACCATGAAGAGGGTGTAGTCGAACTCGTGGGGGACAGGGGTCAGGCGCCGGTGCCGGACCTTGCCCTCGTACAGCGCGCTATGCATCCCGCCTCCGGAACAGGTAATGCGCCACGCGCCACTCGCTACCGCCCGCGTAGCCGAACAATTCGGCGCAGGCCATGTAGAAGATGCGCCAGCGCGTCAGGCGCAGGGCGGCGTCGGAGCCGTAAGTCTCGCGCAGAAGCTCCAGCGCGCGGACGCGATTGCGATCGAGGTTGACGAGCCAGTCATTGGCGGTCTGCTCATAGTGACGGCCGTCCACGGTCCATATCTTCTCGTGCTCCAGTCGCTCTTGGAAATCGAGCAGAAGGCTTTCCGAGGGCATGATGCCGCCCGAGAAGAAATGGCGCGCCATCCAGTCGTCTTCGCCTTCGTCGGAGAACGGATAGGCGAGCGACTTATGGCAGAAGATGTGGACGAAGAGCTTGCCGCCGGGCTTGAGCCAGCCGGCGACGCGGCGCATCAGCTCGGGGTAGTTGCGCATGTGCTCGAACATCTCGACGGACACGACGCGGTCGAAATCCTCGTCGATCGAGAAGACGTTCATGTCGCGCGTGAGCACCGTCACGTTGGTCAGGCGGCGACGGCCCGCCTCGGCCAGGATGTGCTCCCGCTGCGGAGCGGAGTTCGAGACCGCGGTGATGCGCGACTTGGAAAAACGCTCCGCCATCCACAGGGTCAAAGATCCCCAGCCGCAGCCGAGCTCGAGGATGTCCTGCCCGTCGGCGAGCTCCGCGCGCTTCGCCGTCAGCGCGAGCATCGCGTCTTCAGCCTGCGCCAAGGTCTCTTGCCCGGTTTCGTATAGGCACGAGGAATATTTCATGCGGGGTCCGAGCGCCAGGCGCATGAACTCGGCCGGCACCTCGTAATGCTGCTCATTGGCCATCTGCGGCACGGGTGCGACCGGCCCGCTCATAATCGAGGCGCGTAACGCCGCCATGCGGCCGGGTATGTCTCGCGTTTCCTCAGCGAGGCGCACGCCGCATAGGTGGCGGATGCCTGCGCGTGTCAAAACATCAGGGACGATGCCCGTCTCAAGCAAGGAAATGGCGGCTTTCACTCGGTCCTCCGGGGGAACCAGGGAATGAACATCGGCGTCTCGCGCTGATAGCGGCGGTAATCATCACCGCGGGAGCGCAGTGCCTGCTCCTCGGTCTTGGGGATGCCGGTCACGCGCAGAAGAAAATAGAGCATTAAGGAGGGGGACAGCCAGACTTGCCAATCGCGCGGCGCCATCAACGCGTAGGAGAGCCAGTGCGTCCACTCGAAGAAATAATTGGGATGACGGGAATAGCGCCACAATCCTTCGCGGCAGGTCTTACCTTTGTTGGCCGGATCGGCGCGGAAACGGGCTAAGGTTGCGTCGGCCGCGCGTTCTCCCGCGACTGCGATGAGCCAGAGAGCCGCGCCGGCGGCATCGAGGAGCCCGAGCTCCCCGGAACGGGCCGCCAGCGCGGCGAAGGGGAGAGCCAGCAATGCCGCCAACGCGCCCTGGGCTTGGAAGAACCAAAAGAAGTTGCGATCGGCGTGGGCGCCCCATGACGCGCGCAAGGCCCCGTACCGGCCGTCCTCTTCTTTGTCGCGCACCCGGTCGATATACAGATGCCAGGCCAGCCGCGCCGACCACAGCGCGCCCATTGCGCCGACGAGCGCGCGGCGTCCCGGGTCGCCCGGCAGAACCGCCGCGCAAAGAAGAGCGAGAAATCCCAAGCTCGCCGCCCAGCCCACATCCACGAGGCTCGCGTCCCGGGTCCGGCGTTGAACGGTCCACAGCGCCGCGAAAAAAGCGGACAGGATCAGCCATCCTGAGATGAGGGTTGTCGCCTGTGTCATGATATTTTGGAGGCTAAGTTCACCTGTAACTCTGTGGTTGAGACCCCGGTAATCTTACAGGTGAGGACGCCGCGCGGATATGGCGAGGATGTAACTTGTTTTGCGACACCCCGGCTAGGACTTCAGGCGAGCGAGTAGGCGGCGCTTGATCTCTGCATCGCCCGGGGCGGGCGCACCCCAGGTTTCTCGGGCCGCCCGGTCGATCCACCGGATCTGCGCGGCGTAACGCCGGCAGAACCAGCAGACAGCCATATGCAGACGGAGCATGAGGCGGCGGGACGGCGA
>JAYTSX010000142.1:0-6840 GCA_043745445.1 Elusimicrobiota bacterium | reverse complement strand
CCTGCGCCTTAATGGCGGCCACCTGCGTCTCAAGCAAGCCGGACATCGAGAACCGCTTCTCGAATCGGCAGATGCGCCGCGCGAAGTTCTCCAATACTTTTGAGCCGAGGGGGGTGTGCACCACCTCCGGATGAAACTGAATGCCGTACTGGCGCTTGCCCTCATCGGAGATCGCGGCGTAGGGCGCTGAGCCGGTCCGCGCGTCCACGCGGAAGCCGTTGTGCAAGCGTTCCGCGCTGTCGCCGTGGCTCATCCAGACCTGGAGATGCTTGGGCAGATCCGCGAACAGCGGACTTTCCGCCACGATCTCAAGGTCAGCGTGGCCGTACTCGCGCTTCTTTGACGGGACGACCTTGCCGCCGTGCAGTTCGACGAGCAACTGCATGCCGTAGCAGATGCCGAGCACCGGCACGCCGGCCTCGTACACGAACTTGTCGGGACGCGGTGAGCCTTTCTCATGCACGGACGCGGGGCCGCCGGACAAGATGATGCCCGCGCACTTCGAGGCTTGAATCTGCGCCTTCGTCGCTTTGAAGGGAAGTATCTCGCAGTACACCTCAAGCTCGCGCAGCCGGCGCGCGATCAGCTGGGTGTACTGGCTCCCGAAGTCGAGGATGAGGATCTTCTCGGCTTCAAGAGTGGCGACGCTCATTTAATTCTTCCCCATCCCGATGCGCTGGGCCTTCTGGAAGATCTTGCCCTCGGTCTTGATGGAGGGCGCGATGATGATCTCGGTGGTCTGCATCTCGCGCATCGTCGAGGCGCCGACCGAGCCCATGCAGGTGCGCAGGGCGCCGACCAGGTTCTGCGAGCCGTCGTCGAGCCTCGAGGGGCCGTACAAAATCTCCTCGAGCGTGCCGGTAATGCCGACCTGAATGCGCGTGCCGCGCGGCAGGTTCGCGTGCGGCGTGGCCATGCCCCAGTGGAAGCCCTGGCCCGGCGCTTCCTTCGCGCGCGCGAAGGCTGAGCCGACCATGACCCCGTCAGAGCCGCAGGCGATCGCCTTGCAGATGTCGCCGCCGGTGGACATGCCGCCGTCGGTGATGATCGGCACATATTTACCGGTGCGCTTGAAGTGGAAATCGCGCGCGGCGGCGCAGTCGACCGTGCCCGTCACCTGCGGCACGCCGAGGCCGAGGACGCCGCGCGTGGTGCAGGCGGCTCCCGGTCCGACCCCGATGAGCAGGCCGGAGACGCCGACTTCCAGGAGCTCCATCGCGACCGAGTAGGTCACGCAGTTGCCGACGATGACCGGGATCTTCATCGACTTGCAGAACTTCGCGATGTCGAAGGGCGTGTACTTCGTCGCCTTGTGGCGGACCGTCGTGACGGTCGACTGCACGACGAAGATATCGGCGCCGGCTTCCATCGCAATGCGGCCGTACTTCTCGGCATTCTGGGGAGTCGTGGAGATCGCGCACGGAACGCCCGCGGCCTTGATCTGCTTGATACGCTCGGCGATGCGCTCCTCTTTAACGGGAGGAAGATACATCTCCTGCACGAGGCGGGTGGCCTCATCGGGCGTGGCGCCGGCGATCTGGGAAACGACCTCGCGGGGCTTGTCGTAGCGCGTGCTGATGCCGTCGAGGTTCAAGACCCCGAGGCCGCCGAGCTTGCCCATCGCGATCGCGAACTCCGCGTCCACGACGCCATCCATTGCGGAGGCGAGGAAAGGGATCTCGAGTTTGACATGGCCGAGTTGGAGGGTCGTGTCGACCTCATCCGGGTTGACGGTCATGTCTCCGGGAACCAGGGCGATCTCGTCAAAGCCGTAGGCCCTGCGTGCTTCGCGGTCGCGTCCGATGAAAAAAGCCATCGTATCCTCCGTCGGGAATGGGGTTTGCGACGAGGATATGGTAACAAATTCTCTATTACAGCGTCCATCCGCCGGAAGGTCCGTCGTTAGGCCTGGGCGGGGGGCAGGAACTCGACAAGAATATTGTCGAGCGCGTCGAAGTCGAGGGGCTTCTCGATAAAACGCACGATGGGATCGGGCAGCAGGCGCCGGGTGGCCCATTCTTTGTCGGCCGCGCTCATCAAGATGATGGGCGTATTCGCCGTCAGCGCGTTGGCGCGCAAGATTTCGATGACCCGTATTCCGTCTACGGTGGGCATGCGCAGGTCGAGGACGATGAGATTGGGCCGCTCCCATGAGGCGCGCTCGAGCGCGTCGGGGCCGTCCTTCGCGCCCACGACGGCATGGCCCCGGTGCATAAGGTGGATCGAGAGAAGCTCGACGCAGTCGGGGTCGTCATCGACGATGAGGATCTTGGCCACTGCTAACTATAGTAAGTTAGATGGGAGCGTTCGTCAATAGCAACTTAGTCTCAGGTGAGGAATGCGGCGATGGTCTTGTCGAGAAGGGGAAAGTCGACGGGCTTTTGCAGAAAGCGGGTCCGGTCGTCGTCTTTGACTCCCATGATGACCTCTCCGATCGGAGTCGCGGTCAGAAAAATGATCGGGGTCGCGGCGGTGAAAGTGTTGCCGCGCAGGCGCTCGTGGACCTTCGCGCCGTTGGCCGCGGGCATGTTGTAGTCGAGTATGATCAGGTCCGGCTTCTCTCGTGTGGCGACCATCGGACCCGTAAATCCATCCAGGGCGACGACGACTTGGTGCCCGGACTCGGTCAGATGCAATGTGAGAAGCTCGACGATGGCCTGCTCGTCATCGACGACTAGAATTTTCGCCATGAGCGCATAGTGTAGGGGTCGCTTTCCTATCCGTCAAGATGAGGTCTCTGGGACTTATGCCGCAGTTCTGTGGGACCTCAGACCCTGTTCGCCTCGCCGGGGCGAAGTTACAATGACGACATGATAATCCCCGCCCTCTTACTCGCCCTCGCTGCTTCGTCGCACGCTCAGACGGTCGCATTTGAGGCCTCGGTCGTGGAGATCGTGCGAGGGACCGTCCCGACGGCCGATGAGCTCTCGGCCCAAATTCGCGACGGTGCGAGAGAGGAGCGCATGGCGGCGATCACGCGCGCCTCCGGGATGTTCGGCGGTTTCGATTCGATCGGTCAGCGCGCCGTCCTGCAGGCCTTACGCGAGCAGGCCGAGTCTCCGTCCGCGCCCGGTGATTCTCGAGACGGCTTCCGTCGTCAAGCCGCGCTCTGGTCGCAATCAATCCGCGCTTAACCCTCCTAGGGCCTTTGTCGGCAAAATGAGGGCCGGAGGGCCCACGCGCTTCCTTTCATAGGAGACTATCCTCATGGGGATGAGACTGAGGCTGTTCTTAGCGGCGTTGATGGCCTTCGGATCCGCGGCTCCCGCCGCGGCCCAGGTGCGCGTCGCCGTTCCCGGTTCGGTCTCCGTCGTCCCGTCTTTCTCACCCGCGCTCGCCCCCGGCCTCGCGCCGACCTTTGTCGCGCCCTCACTTTCGCTTCCGCTCACGCCGGGCCTCTCGGCGCCGACGCCTACGACATTCGCTCCTATTCCCACGCTCGCCGCATCGGTGATTCCCGCCGCCGCGATTTCCTTCCAGCCCGCCTTCGTCCCGTCTGCTCTGCTTCCGGGATCGGCGCCCGCGAAAGACGCGGAGCATGCCCCGCTCGCGAGCCAGGCGCCCGGCTCGGTTTCCGATTTCAAGGATCTCGGACGGCTCGTCGGCATGGCCGATGCGGCCGCGGCCTCAGCCGCCTTCGATGGCGCGGCCGCAAAAGCCGCTCTCGATAACGCTCTCCCGGCGAATTTGCCGATGCCAGCCGGAACAAAGAGCGTCTCGGTCATCCGCGTGAACAGCGCGAGTGAGGCGGGTGCCATCATCCCGCATACGCCGAACACCGAGCACTTCATTAATGAGCTCGCGTTGAAATGGGACAAGATCAAGTGGCTTGATCTGCGCGTCTATTCCGATTCCAAAGGGGGCAGCTACCGCTCCGTGGACCTGTCCGGCCGTCCTGATCTGGCGGACCATCTTCCCGAGGTTCAGCCCCACGAGGCCGTTTTGATCCGCAAGATCCAATTGCACTCCAACGATCTCCAGCTCGTTATTCGTGAGGCGGGAAAGACTCCCGACCTGATCGTCGATGGCATCGTCACCGAGATGAAGAGCCTGTTCCCCGGAGGTGAATTCGCCGTCCAGCTCGCGCACGCCAACGAGCAGGTCCTCCAGCACGCGACGCGCCACCGCCTGGCTCCCGGCGCCGCCGCCATCGACCTGACCGCGCGCGACGCCGTGCCCGTCGCTGAGCTGCGTACGGTCATCAACGATTTTGTGCGCACCGGCGCTCCGGTCGGACTGGCCAGCGTGTCGGTCTACGCGGGTAAGGACCGGGCCGTGTTCGTTCGCCGGCCCGACGGCCAATTCGACATTCAGAGCTCCCGCCGTCGCCTCAACCCGGGCGCAAAGACGCTCGCACCTCCCGTGAGGTCCGCCGCGCGCTTCCTCGTGCCCGACGCCCTCAACCTGGCCGCCCGTCCCGATCCGAAGGTGATCGTCCGTGAAGTGACGGAGCCCGCCCAACGCCTACGCGCCGCGGGCGTCAAGGCAACCGTTACCGTGTACGGCTCCGCCCGCATCCTGCCCGCCGAAGCCGCGCGCGCTCAGCTCGACGCTCTCGTCAAAAAATACGGCCGTAAGCCCAAGCATCCCGAGGAGCGCAAGCTGGTGTACGCCGCGATCCAGGCCGTCGAGGTCTCCAAGTACTATGAAATCGCGCGCGCCTTCGGCGGCATCGTCGCGGCGAACGGCGGAGGGGAGATCGCGCTCGTCACCGGCGGCGGGCCCGGCATCATGGAAGCGGCCAACCGCGGCGCTTTCGAGGCGGGCGGCCCGAGCGTCGGCTACAATATCATCCTCGATAAGGAGCAGGGCCTCAATAAGTACGCGACGCCCGGCCTCGACTTCGAGTTCGAGCATTTCTCCACGCGCAAGATGGCCCTGCGCCACGGCTCGATGGGCCTGGTCTACTTCCCCGGCGGCTTCGGCACGATGGACGAGCTGTTTGAAGTGCTCACTTTAATCCAGACCCGCAAGATGGCGCGCGTGCCGATCGTCCTCATCGGCGAGAAGTCTTACTGGGACAAAATCCTCGACTTCGACGAGTTCGCGCGCATGGGCCTGATCGCGCCCGGAGACTTGTCGCTGTTCCGCTTCGCCGACACCGCCGAAGCTGCTTGGCGCGAGATCGTCGCGGTTCCCGCCGCGCGCTGATCCGTCTTGACGGGGAGGCCCGGTCCTGGCATACTGCACCCATGACCACCGACAAGCCTCTGTCGTCAGAGCATCAAATCGAGATCGCCACGGGCATCATCCTGTGCCTCGTGACCTGCGGCTTCTACAACATCTACTGGAACTACCGTCAGTTCCAGGCGATGAATCAGCTTCTGGGTCGAGAGGAGTATAAGTTCGTCCCGTGGCTGCTCCTGTCGATCGTGACCTGCGGTCTGTACCACATCTATTACGAGTATAAGATGGGTTCAGATCTCTACAACTGGCTCAAGGAGAACGGTCGGGACGCGAATCCGAATCTACCCGTCATGGGATTGGTGCTCTCCTGCCTCGGCCTGACCATCGTCACCGACGCCATCTACCAGCACGAGATCAATAAGCTGTGTTAAAGCTCCGGCATCCCCTGCCGTTTGCCGTCGTCGCCGGCGCCGCGTGGCTTCTCTGCGCGGCGCAGGCGGCGTGCGGCGTGGGGGGTGACCTCGTCCTGTGTCCGTTCCGGCTGCTCACCGGGCATCGCTGCCCGGGCTGCGGCATGGGACACTCGATCGTGGCCGCGATGCGCGGGGATTTCGCCGCGTCCTTTCATCTTCACCCGCTTGGAATACCGCTTCTCGCCGTCTGGACCGCATGGCTGGCTGCCGAGGCCGTGAAGGCCGCGCGGTCTGGCGCGTCGCCTCGCCCAGTGCTATAATAGACGGACCATTGCGGGATGGTGAAATGGTATCACAGCGGACTCTGAATCCGCTTTTCTAGGTTCGAGTCCTAGTCCCGCAGCCAATTTGATTCAGAAGACCCTTTGACTAAAATGTCGAAGGGTCTTTTGTATGTAGGGATTACTTTATTCCCTTTCAAAACCGAGTTCGATAGTACGATGTTGAGTAGCAACCGTTTTTCGTGCGACTCTCGAACTTTGAACAGGGCGTAAGCCTTGTTCGACAGTTCCAGAATTCGGATGCCCGTATCGAGATAGGCTCCATTTGCGCCCAGGAGCCTTGTTAAGGCGTCCATGATCGTGGCCTGCCTGTTCTTCCACTTCATGGAGGCATCGGCCCAATGCGCGGCATCTATGACGCCGTTAAGCCTGTCCTGGTAGGCCGTATCCAAGTAGTGCTGCAGCTGCTTGTGTTCCCGGTTGAGCGCGGCCACAGTCTCGTTGTGATGATCCTTCTCTTGGGCGTGGCTCTCAGTCAGCGCCTTCTTGAACCATTCTAGGCGGCTGTCGTTGATGCTGATGCTCTTGACGATATCGGCGAACTGGTTTTCGAGCGCCTCTTGTCGAATGTTCCCGCCGTCGCAATCGCCCTTACCCTGGGTGCAGTGGTAGTAGATGTATTTGCCCTTCTTGATCTCGGCAGTGATCGAGCAGCCGCATGAGCCGCAAGTCATCATCCCGCTATAGGCAAATGAACGCTTCGTTTTCTTCGGTTTGTTGAAGCGCTTGAACTGCAATTGCGCCCTATCGAAAAGCTCCTTGCTGATGATTGGCTCATGGACGCCTTTATAGATCGTATCGTTCCAACGGAAGTAGCCGAAGTAGATCGGGTTATGAAGCGTGAATTCGATTTCGGCCTTATGCAGCTTGCGCCCGCCTTTGGCGTGGAGCCCTTCCACCGCGATCTTATCCTTAACCGTCGTCAGCGAGTATTCGCCCGTAGCGTACAGTTCGAATAG
>JAYTSX010000141.1:0-25670 GCA_043745445.1 Elusimicrobiota bacterium | reverse complement strand
CGGCGTCGACGGCGTAGCTCGAGCGCCTCATCGGCGATCAGCCGCCTTTGCTTTTAGCGGCGAGCGGGGGGGTGAAGCGGTAGCCGACGCCGTGCACCGTCTGAATCAGTGGGGCGCAGGTGCCGACCTTCTTGCGGAGAGACTCGACGTGCTTGTCGAGGGTGCGCGTCTCAACGCTACCCGGGTAATTCCACACCGCGGCAAGGAGCTCGTCGCGCTTGAAGGCACGGTCGGGGTGCTTGAGCAGGTACGCCAGCAGGTCGAACTCGAGACGGGTAAGATCGATAGGTTTTCCAACCACGAGTGCCTGGCGGGAGACGAGCTTGAGTTCGATGGGCCCGCCGCTGACGGTCGTGACGGTCTCTTCGGGCGCATCGCCGGCCCAAACCACGCGCCGCAGCAAAGTGCGCACGCGCGCTAGGAAGATCGGCGGCTGGAAGGGGCGGGTGATGGCGTCGTCGGCGCCCGCGTCGAGGAACGCCACGGTATCGCTCGAGCTCGCCTTGGGATCGACGCAGAGAATCGGCAGAAGGCGCATGTCAGGCTCGGCGCGGATGCTGCGGATGAACTCGGGAGCCCCGCCGTCGCTGCAGCACACGACAAGCATGTGCGGCTTGGCGGCGCGCAGAGCCGCCACGGCGCCGGCCCTCCCTTTCACTTCGACGACCTTGTGGCCGCCGTCTTCGAGCAGACCCGTGAGTTGGGCCCGGAACTTGGCTTCGTCGGCGGCGACCGCGATCAACATCGCATTAGCCTCCGAACACCGGGTATTCGCCGAAGACGTCCTTCAGCGCCTGGGTGACCTCGCCAACGGTGGCATAGGCTTCGACGGACTCCAGAATGAGGGGCATGAGGTTCGTCTCAGTTTTCGCGGCACTCTTAAGACGCGCGAGGCAGGATTGCACCTTGCCGTTGTCGCGTTCGCGGCGCAATTTCTTGAGGCGGCGAACCTGGCCCTTCTCGACGGCGTGGTCGATCTTAAGGATGGGGGGAATCTTGCCGCCGGTCGCGTGGGTGTTGACGCCGACGATCTTACGGCGCTTCGCGGCTTGGTCGAGCTCGAAGCGATAGGAGGTCTCGGCGATCTCCCGGTGGAAGTAGCCTTGCTCAAGCGCGGGGACGACGCCGCCGAGCTCCTTGATCCGGGTCATCATCTCGACGGCGCGTTTCTCAATATCAGCCGTGAGCGTCTCGAGGTAGTAGGAGCCGCCGAACGGGTCGGGCGTGTCGGTCACCCCGGTCTCAAGCGCCAGGATTTGCTGAGTGCGCAGGGCAAGCATCACGGCCTCATCGGTGGGCAGGGCCAGGGCCTCGTCGAAGGAATTGGTGTGCAAGCTTTGCGTGCCGCCGAGCGCGGCCGCCATGGACTGATAGGCGACGCGAGCCAAGTTATTGAGCGGCTGCTGCGCGGTCAGCGAAACGCCCGCGGTCTGACAGTGCATGGGAAGCATCCAGGAAATTTCTTTCTTAGCACCCAGCTCATCCTTCATGAGCTTCGCCCAGATCGAGCGCGCGGCCCGCAGCTTGGCGATCTCTTCGAAGAAATGGTTGTGCACATCAAAAAAGAAAGAGAGCTGCGAAGCAAACTCATCGACGGGAAGTCCGCGCGCGATCAGGCGCTCGGCATAGTCCCGGCCATCGGCGAGGGTGAAAGCAAGTTCCTGGACCGCGTCGGCGCCGGCTTCGCGGATGTGGTAGCCGGAGATCGAAATCGGGTAGAAGCGGGGGACCTCCTTGACGCAGTACTCGATGAGGTCGAGCACAAGGCGCATCGACGGCTCCGGCGGGTACAGGTACTCGTTCTGGGCGATATACTCCTTTAAAATATCGGTCTGGCAGGTGCCGCGTACACGCGTCAGCGGCACGTTTTGCTTCTTGGCGAGCGCGATGTACATCGCAAAGATCACGGGCGCGGGGAGGTTGATCGTCATCGACGTGGAGACCTTGCCGAGGTCAATGCCGGCAAACAGCGTCTCCATGTCCGACAAACTGTCCACGGCCACGCCCTCACGCCCGACCTCGCCGAGCGAGCGCGGATCGTCTGAGTCGAGGCCCATCAAGGTCGGCAGGTCGAAGGCCGTCGAGAGCCCCGTCTGGCCGTGTTCGAGAAGGTACTTGAAGCGCTCGTTGGTGTCCTTGGCGGTCTTGTGGCCGGCGAACATGCGCATCGTCCACGGCGTCATGCGGTAGCCGCCGCTCTTGAGGCCTCGCGTAAACGGGAACTGGCCGGGGCGGCCGATCGCTTCCGGCGACGGCGCGTCTTCGGGACCGTACTCGCGCTTGACCGGAATGCCCGACAATGTTGTCGGATCCGGAATTGCCGCTGGTGTGGGCGCGGCCTGCGCCTTTTCGACCGCCCTGCTCACTAGCGATCCCTCCGGCGATTAATGTTGTTGCGCCGCTCGTCCATCTTGCGGATGTTCTCCATCCGGTTCTTCTGATGGCGATCAGCGGCCTGCTTCTGCTTGTCGCCCATCTTTTTTTTCATCTCGGAACGCTTCTCAAGAAATTTCTTGCGGTGCTCGCGCATGCGCTCCATGAACTTCTGGCGCATCTGTTGCCGCTTCTCCGGCGGCATCGACTTCCACTTCGCTTTAATGGAGGCCAGCCGTCGGCCCTGCCCGCGCATCTGCCCGCGATGGGCCATGAAACGCTTGAGCTGCTCAGCGTGCGCGGGAGCCTCGCCTTTCTTGACCGAAGTTTCCTGGTTCGAGATCAACAGTTCGGGCGGCCCGCCCTTATCGCCGGTGACCTCGACCTTACCTTCGTCGAAGACGCCGACATGGGAGTTGTCGCCGTCCACCTCAACGCCGAACTCCGTGCCGCGCACGGCGGCGACGGCCGTGGGGGTGCGCACGCGCAGGCGCTGATTGCCAAGCTTCTGGATCTTAGCGAGAAGCGAGCCGAGCGACAGGTAAAAAGTCGACTCGCCTTTGGCGGTCTTCTCGAGCTTAAAGTCGGAGTTCTCACGCACGGTGATCAGGCTGCCGCCGTCAAGCGCGACCTCGGCCGAGCCGCCCTGGGCGACCACGACGCGGTCGCCTTCTTCAAGGGGCATGCCGGCCTCGCCCGACACCTCGGGGGAGCCATCCGCGGCAACGACCGTCACGTCGCCGGAGACGACTCCGAGGCGGGCGTCCCAGCTCGCTTCCTGCGCGTGCGCGGGCGCGATGAATACAAGCAAGGCGAACGAAGCGATGAGGAATCGATTCATGAGGTCAGCTCCACTTTGACGAACTGATGTTTTCCCATTTTAAGCGTAAACGACGCCGGCGCGCTCACGGGCGCGTCCGCCGCCGCCTTGACTCCGTCAATCTGCACGCCGCCTTGAAGGATGAGGCGGCGGGCCTCGCCCAAGGATTTCGCACTGCCGGCCTGGACGATGATCTGCGCAAGCGGAAGGCCCGACGCGACGCGCACGACGCGCAGATCGGTGGGCAGTTCCTTCTTGGAGAATGTGGTTTCGAAATACGCCAGAGCCTCGTCGCCGGCTTGCTTGCCGTGAAAGCGCTCGACGAGCGTGCGAGCGAGTTCCTTCTTAGCCTTCATGGGGTGGCCGGCCTTCACCGCGGTGAGATCGGCCTCCGTAAGCAGCTCGTAATATTGAAGCATCAGTTCGTCGGACACCCGCATCGTCTTGCCGAACATATCATTGGGTAAATCATTGAGTCCGATCGAGTTGCCGTAGGACTTCGACATCTTCTTTTCGCCGTCGAGCCCGACGAGAAGCGGGACGGTGAGGGCGACTTGCGCCTCCTGGCCCGCGTCCGTCTGCATCTTGCGGCCCATGAGGAGGTTGGTAAGCTGATCGTTGCCGCCGAGCTCGACATCGGCCTTCACGGCGACGGAGTCGTAGCCCTGCATTAACGGGTAGAGCACCTCGAGCAAGGAGATGGGGGAGTTCTCGGAGAGTCGCTTCTTAAAGTCTTCACGCGAGAGCACCTGCTGCACGGTGTGCCTCTTAAGGGTGTCCAGTAAGTGGTCCTTCATAAACGGCGCCAGCCACTCGGAGTTGAAGCGCAGTTCGGTCTTGGATTTATCCAGGATTTTGAACGCCTGGTCCTGGTAGGTCTGCGCGTTGGCCTTCACCTCGGCGGCGGTCAACGTCGGCCGCGTTGAGTCTCGGCCCGACGGGTCGCCGACCATGGCGGTGAAATCGCCGATAATGAGGACGGCGGTGTGGCCCAGATCCTGGAACTGGCGGAGCTTCGTGAGGACCACGCTGTGCCCGAGATGAAGGTCCGAGGAGGTCGGATCCACGCCCAGCTTGACGCGCAAAACGCGTCCGGAGTTGAGTTTCTTTGTCAGCTCCTCATCGCTCACAAGCGAGAGGGTGCCCCGTTTCAAGCGGGCGAGCGGGTTCTGCTCCATGTTATAAGGAAGCTTACAATTCCTGGCCCCTCGCGTCTACCGCAATCCCGTCACAGGAAATCGTAGGGATCGGCGTCGAGCGTGAGCTTCACGGAGGAAACGAGGGGGCAGGCGCGCGCGATGCGCAGGCCCTCTTCCACCCGCGCGGTCGGCAGCTTCATCAGGATGTGATCGCGAAACTTCCCGCGCACCTGGCGCAGCAAGGCCGGGGCCGGCCCCACGACTTCGCTCGGCTGAGGAAGTGCCGCGCGTAGGGCGTCGGCGTAGGCGGCGGCGGCGTCGGTGAGCTTGGCCTCATCAGCGCAGGCGAGGATGGCGCGGATCAAGCCGCCAGCGGGCGGATAGTTGAGTTCGACCCGCGCCGCGAGTTCGGCGTCGGCCCAGGCAGCGTAATCGCCGATTGCCGCGCCTTTGATCGCCTCATGATCAGGAGACAGCGTCTGAAGAAGAACTTCGCCGGGCTTGTCGGCGCGCCCGGCGCGGCCGGCGACCTGCGCGAGGAGTTGCATCGTGCGTTCGGCGGAACGAAAGTCGGGCATATGCAGCATGGTGTCGGCGTCGACAACGCCGACCAAAGTCACCTCGGGAAAGTGGAAGCTCTTGGCGACGAGCTTCGTGCCGACAAGGACGTCGGCCTTTCGCGCCCTAAACTGGTCATAGACGCGTTCCTCAAGCTTGGCCTCCTTCGACACGGTGTCGCGGTCCATGCGCAGGACGCGGGCTCCGGGCAGGCGGCGCTTGACCTCGGCCGCCACGCGCTGGGTGCCGACGCCGCCGGTGCGCATGGCCGGCTCGCCGCACGCGCCGCACTTCTCCGGAGGCGGCCATTTTTTGCCGCAGTGATGGCAGATAAGAATAAAGCCGCCTTCGGCTTTTTCATGAGTAATCTTCGCCACGCCACAGTCCACGCACCGATCAATCCACCGGCACTTGCCGCAGGTGGTTAAAGTCGAAAATCCCCGACGATTAACCAACAAGATCGACTGTTCTCCTCGTCGAAGACGCTCCGCCATTTTTTCCAGAAGCTCTTCTGAGAGAACTTCACCGAATCGTCCCGGAGGCAAGGTCGTAACGGGCGCACGCGGGACCTTGGAAACGCGGTCGGGCATCGCCAGGAGCTCCGCCTCCCCGCGACGCGCCATGCCCCAGGCCTCAATGCTCGGCGTGGCCGAGCCCAGAACGGCCAGCGCGCCGAACGCCTTCGCCCGCTCGATGGCGACCTCGCGCGCGTGATAAAACGGCGAATTCGAATCCTGCTTGAACGACTCATCCTGCTCTTCATCAAGCACCGCTAACCGAAGATCTTTATACGGCAAAAGACAGGCGGAGCGCGCTCCGACAACGACCTTCACGTCGCCGCGGGAGATCGCCAGCCACGCGCGCCGGCGCTCACGCGGCGTCAGGCCCGAGTGCCACAACGCCACCGGCACGCCGAGCGAGGCCGCGAACTCATCGAAGAAAGGGCGCGTCAGGGAGATCTCGGGCAGCAGAAACATCGCCTGTCCGCCGTCCTTGATCGCGCGACGGATCAAGCGCAGGTACACCTCGGTCTTGCCCGAGGCGGGCACGCCGAAGATCAAGGTCGTCGCGTGCTTCTTCACATCGAGCAAGGACTCCAGACGCTCAAGCGCGCCGGCCTGACCGGGCGTCAACGTGAAGGCGGGCGACGCCGTCGCTCGGGAGGCCGCGGCGAAAACCTCGACGGGTTCGTCGAGAGATTTAACGAAAGGGGGAACCAGCGCCTTCAGCGCCTCGCCGATTGGCGCCCCGAACCGCCGCGACATGAAGCGCGCGCACTCAACGCCCTCCAAGCTCAGCGCGGGCCGCGAGTCAACGAGCGAATCAAGAAGCTTGAGCGGCCGCTCAGGCTCTCCTTCGAACACCGATAGGACGACGCCGATCGCCTTACGCGGACCAAAGGGGGCCCGCACGCGGGAGCCGACCGCGACCGCCATGCCGTCCGGAACGCGGTAGTGGTACCCCTTGGGCAATGGAACCGGAAAAGCGACTTCGGCGATCTTCAATGTGGTGTCAGGCTTACCGGTTACAGTATTTTACGCGATTTGGACATCCGGCCCGCCGGAATACTGTAACCGGTAAGCCTGACACCTATTTCACCTATTTCAGGGCGGTGAAGACGAAGTGGGGGGGCATGTTGCGCACCTCGAACTGCGTGTCGACCTTCGAGAAATAATCGGGAAGCATGGGGATGAGATGCGTGGTCACCTGATAGGCGACAAAACGCCCGCCGGGGTTAAGAAGAGCGGATGTCTTCGTGAGGAGCTCGTGGCGTCCGCGCCCCGAGAAGAACGCGAAGGGCACGCCGGACACGATGACGTCCGCGCCTGTCTGACCGTGCTTGGCGAGGATTTTTTCGATCTCGCGCACATCGCCGTGGATGGTCGTCATGCGCGGGTCTTTGATGTCCTTGAGCTCATCGTACAGATCGGCGTTGAACTCGATGGCGTAGAGTTTCGCGTCGGGCCGCATTTTATCAAGGATGCGGCGGGTCATCACGCCCCGCGCGGCCCCGTACTCGACGACGACCTTCGCGTGCGCGAGGTCCATCGCCTTGACGGTCCGCTCAACGAGGAATCGGCTCGAAGGCGTGACGGCGGCGACCGCCGGGTCGTCCATGAACACCTTCACATAGCCCATGAACTTTGAATCGGAGACCGAATTGCGCTTGCTGTCGTTAATGACCTCGTCGAGCTTGCTCATGCCCTTCTTGATCTGGCCGCCGATGAGGGCGCCCAGGTTGTCCAGCACATCGCGGTCGGATTTTTCTTCACGGGGATCGGGTTTGCTCATTTTGATAGCTCCTTCTTGAGATTTTTCATGTCGGTCCAGACATCCGGCTTGAGAACCGGATTGCGCAGAAGCGCGGCCGGGTGAAAGGTGGGAAGAAGCTTAATCGGAGGCAAGCCGCCGCCGGGATCGTACGTCCGCCACTGACCGCGGAGCTTCGTGATCGGGGTCAAATCGCCGAGCAAGGCTCGGGCGGGCACCGCGCCCAAGGTGACGATCACTTTGGGCTTGATCGCGCGGATCTGCGCCTCGAGCCAGCCACGGCAGGCGGCCATCTCGTCGGCGGTCGGCGGACGGTCGTTGCCGCGGCTTTCAGGATCGGCCGGGTTCTTCATCGGGTGGCACTTCACGATGTTTGCGATGTACACCGTCTCACGAGAGAGGCCGATCGCCTCCATGATTTTGTCGAGCAGTTGACCCGAGCGTCCGATAAACGGCTTGCCCTCGTGATCTTCCTTGAAGCCGGGGCCCTCGCCGATGAACATTACTTCCGCCTTGGCGTAGCCGTAGCCGGGCACGGCCTGGATGCGCTGCGCGCCGAGCGGGCACGCGCGGCAGGCGTGAATTTTTTCCGCTAACTCATCAAGAGAACCAGATTGAGCGGGCCGCGGAGACGGCACGGCCGTCTTCGTCGTCGTCCAATCCGACGAATCGGACAAAGAGACGCGGCGGCGTAAGGCCTTAGTGAGGTCCTTCAATTCGTCAAGCTCGGCGCTCATTGAGCAGTCTCGTGATTTCAGTGACGACGATTTTCGCGACGCGCGCCTTCGGCCCCGGGGGCAGACGGCGCGTCCAGTCTTTTGCGACCAAGGTCGCGGCAATACGATTCGACGCGAGGGACGGAACCCCGTTGGCGACGACTAGATCGAGGCCCTTGCGCGCAAGCTTCTTGCGCGCGTGCGCCGTCGCGCGGCGCGTTTCGAGGGCGAACCCGACGAAGAGCTGGCCCGGGCGGCGTTTTGCGGCGGCATCCTTGATGATATCGGGATTGGGAATCAAGGTCAAGCGCAGTGATGAATTGTTTCGTTTGATCTTGTGCGACGACATTCGCGCGACGCGCCAGTCGGACACGGCCGCCGCGCCGATGATGATCGTCGCGGAGCGCGAGCGCCGCAAGGTTTCACGGCGCATCTCGAGAGCGGTCACCACGGGAATGACGCGGACGCCGGGCGGCGGTTCCAGATTCGTCGGTCCGCTAATGACCGTGACTTTCGCGCCGAGTGCGCGCGCAGCGACCGCCAACGCGAAGCCCATCGCGCCGCTCGAGGCGTTCGTCAGGTAACGGACCGGATCCAGAAATTCCCGGGTCGGCCCCGAGGTGATGAGCACGGTGCGGCCGATCAGGCTCACTTGAGGACGGAGCGCACGATCTCGTCGGGTTCGACAAGGCGGCCGAATCCAATCTTGCCGCTGGCGAGCTCGCCCTTATCGGGACCGAGCTGACGGTAGCCGTAGCTCTTAAGCCGCGCCAGGTTCGCCTGCGTCGCCGGGTGCTCCCACATCTCCGCGTCCATCGCCGGGCAGACGACGACGGGCGCCTTCGTTGAGAGGACGAGGGTGTCGAGCAGACCCGCGGCTCGGCCCTGCGCCAGGCGCGCGATGAAGTCCGCGGTCGCGGGCGCGATCAGCACGAGATCGGCCCAACTCGCGAGCGACAGGTGCGCCATCTCCCACAGCGTGGGATCGAACATGGCCTGCGCGACGGGGTGCTTAGACACCGTCGCGAGCGAAAGGGGAGAGACGAACTGCGCGGCGGAAGGCGTCAGAACGCAACGGACCTCGACACCTTTCTTGATGAGACCCCGGACGATGAGGGGGGCCTTGTACGCCGCGATGCTGCCGGTAACACCCAGCAGAACGCGGCGCACGGACTTCGCCATGGCTTACTCTCCCTTCTTAGGGGCCTCGTCGCCGTTGGCGGCCGCGGCCTTCTTCAGGTCCTTCCAGTCCACCTTGCCGCCGAGAACGTCGCGCACAGCGAGGTCGAGCAATTCCGCGGGAGTCAGATGGCGGTTTTCTTCGCGCTTCTTGAGTTCCTTGACCCAGAGGGCGGCCATCGGGATCGCGGTGTACTTCCCGCGGGGGAAATTGAGAATCATTTCCTCGGTGGTCTTGAACGGCTCGGCGTCCTTCACGACTTCCTTCTTGGCCATGTTGCGGTTCTCCTTAAGCGAGCGCGGTAACAAACGACGAAGTCGACGGGTCGAGGCGGGATGTCTTGAGCGTCTCAGCGGTGAGGATGCACGAAATTTGGTCGACGGCTTTTTCCAGGGTGTCGTTGACGACGACGTAATCGTAGTCCTTGGCCGCAGCGAGTTCCCCGCGCGAGTTGGCGAGGCGCTTGGCCACGACCTCCGACGCGTCACGGCGTCCAACCAGGCGGGACTTCAGAACATCCATCGAAGGGGGCAGAACGAACACGAGTATGGCCGCGGGATGCTTGCGGCGGATGGACATGGCGCCCTGCACGTCGATGGCCATGATCACATTGAGGCCCTGCTTGATCTGGTCGTCGACAAAGGTGCGCGGCGTGCCATAATACTCATCGTGGACCATCGCCCACTCAAGCAGCTCATTGCGCTGGATCTTGCGCTTGAAGTCCTCGCGAGTCAAAAAGAAATAGTGCTTGCCGTTTTTTTCACCGGGGCGGGGCAGGCGCGTGGTGCAGGAAGTGGAGTACTTAAGGTCCTTGCGGCGCGCGAGGAGCTTGCGGCAGATAGTGGTCTTGCCTGCACCGGACGGCGCAGAGATGATGAGAAGGGCTCCTTTCCTCATGTAGTCGGCTATTCTAGCCAATTATTAAGGGAAGCGCAATATGAACGCGCGCGAGTGAGTGTACTCTCAACCGTCCATTTTTATTAAAGTCTCGCTATGAGCCAAGCTAAATCCTACGCCGCGATGAGCCCGACGACGCCCCTTGAGCCGTGGACATTCAACCGCCGCGAGCCCGGAGAGAAGGACGTTCGCATCGAAATCTCCTTTTGCGGAATCTGCCACTCCGACCTCCATACCGTTCGCAACGAGTGGGGGCCCGCGGCCTTCCCCATCGTCCCCGGCCATGAAATGGCGGGGCGCGTGACCGCGGTCGGCAAAAAAGTCCGCAGATTCAAGGCCGGCGACCTCGCGGGCGTGGGCTGCATGGTGAACTCGTGCCGTAAGTGCGAGAACTGCCGCCAGGGCCTCGAGCAGCATTGCTCGGGCAAGCTCTCTTTCACTTACAACAGCCTCGACAAGGACGGCTCGCCGACGCAGGGCGGTTATTCATCGCATATCGTCGTCGATGAGAGCTTTGTCCTGAAGCTGGCGACCGGACAGCCGCTTGAACGAGTGGCGCCGCTGATGTGCGCGGGCATCACGACTTACTCGCCGCTGAAGCGCTTTGGGACCGGAAAAAAATCACGCGTCGGCGTGCTCGGCCTTGGCGGCCTCGGCCACATGGGCGTCAAACTTGCGGCGGCGATGGGCGCGGAGGTCGTCGTCCTGAGCGGTTCCGCGGCCAAGAAGGCGGACGCCAAGCGCCTCGGCGCGCACGACTTCGTGCTCACCTCGGACGCGGCCGCGATGGCGAAAAGCTCCGGGCGCCTTGATCTCATTATCGACACGGTTTCGGGTACGCACGACATCGGCGCGGCGCTCGGGCTTCTCAAAACGGACGGGACGCTCGCGCTTGTCGGCGCGTCGCCTAAGCCTCTCGAACTGCCGGCATTCCCCCTTATTATCGGAAGACGCAATATCGCCGGCTCGCTGATCGGCGGGATCGCCGAGACTCAGGAGATGCTCAACTTCTGCGCGAAGAAAAAAGTCTTCGCCGACGTCGAGGTAATCGCGCCCCGCGAGATCAACACCGCCTACGAGCGCCTCCTTAAGGGCGATGTCCGCTACCGTTTCTCCATCGACCTCGGGAAGCTGTAACGAGATGGTGTCAGGCTTACCGGTTACAGTATTTGAGCGCGCCCTATCTCAAATACTGTAACCGGTAAGCCTGACACCAAAGGTCGCTAATGTGTAGAATCGGGGCATGGAAGACAATCAAGCGCCGCTCCAAGTTGAGATCGACGAGGTTGTTGCGCGCGGACTTTATACCAACCTTGCTCTGATCACGCACAGCGAAACGGAGTTTCTGCTGGATTTCTTATTCCTCCAGCCGCAGGCGCCGAAAACGAAGGTTCTCGCTCGCCTGATTTCCTCTCCGGTGCACGCCAAGCGCCTGCTGTGGGCGCTTAAGGACAACATCGATAAGTACGAAGCGAGGCATGGCGCGATCAACGCCGGCCAGGCCCCGGCCGAACCGCGCGCGGGCGTTTATCAGTGACGATCCGCGCGCCGCGCGCGTATCTCGTCTGCGTCGGCAGCGAACTGCTGGCCGGGCAGCTTAACACGCATCAGGCCTGGCTGTCGGTGCGCCTGCGCCGTGCCGGCTTTGATGTCGTCGGCGAGTCTTCCGTGCCGGACTCCGTCGCCGCGATCAAGACGGCTCTGCGTCGCGCGCTCGACGCGTCGGACGCGGTGATCGTTTGCGGCGGGCTGGGTCCGACCTTCGACGATGTGACGCGGGAGGCCGCCGCTGCGGCACTCGGCCGCAAGATCAGGTTCGAGCCCAAACTGTGGCGGGTGATTCTTCAGCGCTTCGCGCGCTACCATGTCGCCGTGCCCGATGAGAACAAGCGCCAGGCCGAGGTCATCGCAGGGGCGGAGGTACTCGACAACGCGGCGGGCTCGGCCCCGGGCCAGCGCCTCGAGTTCCGGGGAAAAGACGGCCGCCCGCGAACGCTCATTCTGTTGCCCGGCCCGTTCTCCGAGATGTCGCCGATCTTCGAACGCGTTCTGCCCCGGCTCGCGCTGCGACATGCGCGCGGCATGGCAGCGGCCTCCTTCTCCTTGCGCCTCGTCGGCGTGCCGGAATCCGTCGCCGATGAGAAGCTGGACGCGGTCCGCGCCCGCTTTCCCGCTGCGGCGTTCACCATCCTCGCCTCGGGCGGCGAGGTCTCGTTCCACGCGACCGTTCGCGCGCGCACGCAGACCGCGGCGCATAAAGAGCTCGCCTCCCTGCGCGACGCGGCTCTGAACGCCGTGGGACGCTGGTCCTACGGCGAGGGGGACGCGACGCTTGAGTCCACGCTCGGCACGCGCCTGAAAAAATCCGGTTTGACCTTGGCGGTCGCCGAATCGTGCACGGGTGGATTGCTGGGCGCCCGCCTGACCGGCGTGCCGGGCTCCTCGTCCTGGTTCCACGGCGGAGTGATCGCTTACGACAACTCCGTCAAAGTGAAATTGCTCGGGGTCAGCGCCGCGCTGATAAAAATGCACGGCGCCGTGTCCGCCGAATGCGCCCAGGCCTTGGCGAGCGGAGCGCGCAAGGCGGCCGGTACGGACATCGGGATCGCGATCACCGGCGTTGCGGGACCGGACGGCGGAACGAAGGAAAAACCGGTCGGAACGGTTTTCATTTCTGTCGACGGCCCCGGCAAGGCATTGCGCGCCAAGCGCCATGACATCCACGGTCCCCGCGAGGTCGTGCGAGCCCGC
Organism: Elusimicrobiota bacterium; assembly: GCA_043745445.1. GTDB lineage: Bacteria > Elusimicrobiota > Elusimicrobia > UBA1565 > UBA9628 > GWA2-66-18. The sequence goes on along the minus strand of JAYTSX010000141.1, from coordinate 12,965 downwards.
GCGACCGGCGCCGCTCTCGCCCTTCTAAAGGAGACTCTTGATGTCCTCGCGTAACCCCGCGACCGTGCCGGACCCAAGCGAGCTGTTGAAAGTCGTCGTGGGCTGCGCACCGATCGTGCTGTTCGCGCTCGACGCCGAAGGCATTTTCACTTTGTCCGAAGGCCGCGGCCTCGATATTCTCGGCCTCAAGCCCGGGGAGGTGGTCGGGAAGTCGGTTTTCGATCTATACAATGATTACCCCGTGATCCTTGATTCCTGCCGCCGTGCGCTGAAGGGCGAAACTGTCCGAAGCATTTCGCCCGTTCGCGGCCTGGCTTTCGAGACCTGCTACGCGCCCCAGCTCGACTGGGGGGGAAAGGTCACCGGCGTTCTCGGCGTCGCGACCGATGTGACCGAGTCCTATCGCAGCAGCCTCTCTAAAGACGAGTTCCTGTCTGTCATTTCTCACGAACTCCGCACGCCCTTAAGCAGCGCTGCCGGTTGGGCGTGGATTCTCCGGGAGGAGGAGCTGACGCCCGAGGAAACCGCTAAGGCTCACGAGATCGTATTGCGTAATCTCGAAGATCTGAAGCGCCTCATCCAGGAGCTGCGGGACGCCTCGCACGCCGCCACAGGCCGGCTGACTCTTACTATCAAGCCCTGCGACCTTGGCGCGATCGTGCGCGAGGCCGTGAAATCCCAGGTGGCCGCATCCGAGGCGAAGGGCCAGACGCTTAACATTTCCGCGCCTGCCCTGAAGGGCCGGGCCGACAAGTCGCGCATACGCCAGATCGCCTCTAATTTGATTTCGAACGCGGTCAAGTACGCGCCGAAGCGCTCGACGATCGCGGTCCGGCTCGAACGCCAAGACAACGAGGCCGTTCTGAGCGTCACAGACACAGGGCCGGGGCTGCCCGCGTCGCTGCGCAGCCAGGTCTTCGACCTTGCGCGCCTTCCGGCCGCCGACCTTCCGCCGCGCGGCCGGGGCCTGGGGCTTGGGCTGGGCATCACCCGGCGCCTCGTGGAGCTTCACGGCGGGGACATCGGCTATGAGGACAACCCAAACGGCGGGACCATCTTCACCGTCCGCCTGCCCCTCGCCGTCAAATAAGGGGTGCTTGACGGCCCCGTCGGGGTTTCGTAGAATATAAGGATGATAACGAAAGAAAACAAAATCGAGATGTACAAGAAGCACGGCAAAGGCGAGAAAGACTCCGGCTCCACGTCGGTTCAGATCGCCCTCATCACGGAGCGGATCAAGCACCTCTCCACCCACCTCAAAGTCGCCAAGAAGGACTACGCCACTCAGCGCGGACTTCTGATGCTCGTCGGCCAGCGCCGTCGCCTTCTGTCCTACCTGAAGAAGCGCGACCTGACGGGCTACAACACGATCCTGAAGCAGTTGGATCTGAGGAAATAAACCATGACTTTCAACCAAAAGATTAGCCTACAGGAGACTGTGGGCGGCAAGACCATTACACTCCAGACCGGCACCTTGGCCAAGCAGGCCGGCGGCGCCGTCACCGTTCACCTCGACGAGACCATCGTGTTCGTCGCCGCGACCGTGCAGAAGAACCCCAAGGATGTCATGTTCGTTCCCCTGACCTCCGACTACCGCGAGCGCGCCTACGCCACCGGCCGCGTCCCCGGCGGCTTCTTTAAGCGCGAGATGCGTCCCCGCGACAAAGAGACCTTGACGTCGCGCCTCATCGACCGCCCCATCCGCCCGCTCTTCCCCGAAGGCTGGAACTTCGAGACCTCGGTCCAGTCGATCGTCGTCCAGTGCGACATGAAGAACGACGCGGACGTGCTCGCGATCACCGGCGCCTCTTGCGCGCTGATGCTCTCCGACGCGCCGTGGGCCGGACCCGTCGGCGGCTTGCGCATCTGCCGCGTCAACGGCGCGTTCGTGATCTTCCCGACGTGGGAAGAGCGCGCTGACGCCGACCTCGAGCTCATCGTCGCCGGCAAGAAGGACGCCCTGCTGATGGTCGAAGGCTCCGCGAACGAAGTCACGGAAGAAGTGTTCGCCGAGGCTCTCGATCTCGCGCAGAAAGAGATCAACAAGCTCTGCGATCTGCAGCTCAACCTCCTCAAGCAGTCCGAGGCCTCGGGCCGCAAGATCGTGAAGAAGTACCCGAAGGCCATCGAGATTCCCGCCGCCGTCACCGCGCTCGTCAAGGCGAAGTGCGAGGATGGCATCAAGAAGGCGCTCACCGCGAAGCTTGACAAGCACGGCCTGGACGCCCAGGTCGACGCGCTCAAGGACGCCGTAAAAATTGAGCTTGAAAAGCTCAAAGCCGATCCGGCCTACCTCGACGGCTCTAAGTGGGTCGGCAAGATCATCGAGGACATTCTCTACACCCAGAGCCGCGCGCTGACCCTGGACGCGAAGCAGCGCCCGGACGGCCGCGGTTTCGAGGAAATTCGCCCGATCGAGATCATGATGCAGCCGTTCGCGCGCCTTCACGGCTCGGTCGTGTTCCAGCGCGGACAGACGCAGGCGTTCTGCTCCGCCACGCTCGGCACCCCCGGCGACATGCAGATCATGGATGTCATCGAGGGAGAATATAAGGAGCGCTTCATGCTCCATTACAACTTCCCGTCTTTCTCCGTCGGTGAGGTCCGCCCGGAGCGCGGACCCGGCCGCCGCGAGATCGGTCACGGCGCGCTCGCGCGTCGGAGCATCGCTGCCCTTCTGCCTCCCGTTGAAGAGTTCCCGTACACCCTGCGCATCGTCTCCGAGATCTGGGAGTCTAACGGGTCTTCTTCCATGGCTTCTGTTTGCGGTGGTTCACTTGCCTTGTTCGACGCCGGCGTGCCCATGAAGGCCGCCTGCGCCGGCATCGCGATGGGCCTCGTCCTCGAGGGCGGCAAGTACGCCGTGCTCACTGACATCGCCGGCATCGAAGACCACAACGGCGACATGGACTTCAAGGTCGCCGGTTCGCGCAACGGCATCACCGGCTTCCAGATGGACATGAAGATCGAGGGTCTTTCCATCTCGATCATGAAAGAAGCGCTGGCCCAGGCCAAGCGCGGCCGCCTGTTCATCCTCGACAAGATGGACGCGATCCTGCCTGAGCCCCGCAAGGAGCTCTCGGCCAACGCGCCCCGTCTCTATCGCATCAAGATCCCCTCGGATAAGATCGGAGCCCTCATTGGACCCGGCGGCAAGAACATCCGCCGTATTCAAGAGACCTACGGCGTCAACATCGACGTCGAGGACGACGGCAGCGTGTTCGTCGCCGGCACCGATCCCATCGGCTGCGACCAGGCGAAAGCCGAAGTCGAAGCTCTCACGCTCGAGGCCGAGATCGGCAAGATCTACAAGGGGCATGTCGTCTCCATCAAGGAGTTCGGCGCGTTCGTGGAGATCTTCCCGGGTAAAGAAGGTCTTCTGCATATTTCACAGATCGACGTTAAGCGCATCGCACGCGTCGAAGAGGTCTTGAAAATCGGCGACGAAGTCGATGTGAAGGTCCTCGAGATCGACTCCGACGGAAAGATCCGGCTGTCGCGCAAGGCCGTCCTTTCTCCCGGTTCCGAGAACGACTCTCCCGGCCCTCGCCGTGATGGTCCTCCTCGCGAGCCCGCCGGACGCGGTGGCGATCGTGGCCGCGGCGGCGATCGTGGTGGACGCCGGTAAGGAACATTTAATAAGTTAACCCATGGCCAAGAAGACGCCGACGGCGAACGGGAACGGGGCGGACGGTCCGCTCAAGACTCTTAAATCCGTCTACGACTTCATGATCCAAAACGGCCTCGACTCCGTCGAGATCGTCGAGGATGGCGCCACTGTGAAGCTCGTCCGCCGCAAGGCGAACGTTCAACAGGTGGCGGTGCCGGTGCCGGTCGCGATGGGGGGAAGTTACGCCCCCGTCGCGGCCGCCCAGCACCACACAGCGCCCGCCGCGCAGCATGCCGCGCCTCCCGCTCCCGCCGGAACCGCGGTCAAGTCGCCCATGATGGGAATTTTTTACCGCGCTCCGTCTCCGTCGAGCCCGCCCTTCTGCAAGGAAGGCGAGCTGGTCAAGCCCGGGCATGTCATCTGCATGATCGAGGCCATGAAGGTCTTCAACGAGATCAAGGCCGAGTATCCGTGCACGATCGTGAAGTACCTCGTCGAGAACGGCAAGCCGGTCAAGTCCGGCCAAGACCTTATCATCGTCGCGCGATAGCGCGCCGCCCCTCTTCCGCTGCAGCCTCGAAGTTATCCACAATTTTCCACCGGTGGAATTTTGTAGATAAGTCTTCCGCCGGATCATCCCGACATTTCAGCCGTCTAGGAGACGACCAATGAGTGCCTCGACCGAAACCGCCAACCTCCGCCTGGGCGACATCGCCCCCGACTTTACCGCCGATTCCTCGCAGGGTAAGATCGAGTTTCACAAGTGGCTGGGCGACTCCTGGGGCGTGTTCTTTTCGCACCCCAAGGATTTCACCCCGGTCTGCACCACCGAACTCGGTGAGGCCGCTCGCCGCTCGCCGGATTTCAAGAAGCGCGGCGTGAAGGTCCTCGCACTGTCCGTGGACTCCTCCGAGTCCCACAACAAGTGGAAGGCCGACATTGAGGAAACGCAGAAATGCGTCGTTGATTTTCCTATCGTGGGCGATGAGACCAAGGCCGTCGCGAACGCCTACGGCATGATCCACCCCAAAGCCCTCGACTCCTTCACGGTCCGGACCGTGTTCATCATCGACCCGAACAAAAAGATCCGTCTGACGATGACTTACCCGGCCTCGACCGGCCGCAATTTCGACGAGATCCTGCGCGTGATCGACGCCCTGCAGCTCGCCGACAAGTACAAGGTCGCCACGCCCGTGAACTGGAAGGACGGCCAAGATGTCATCATCCCGCCCGCCATCCAGGACGCCGAGGTCCTCAAGCGCGATTACCCGAAGGGCTTCAAGGTCATCAAGCCCTACCTGCGCACGACGCCCCAGCCGAACAAGTAGCTCAGCGGGCGTCGTTGGGCGCGCGAACATAGGTCAGGCCGTAGATCTCGCACAGATCGCGGCCCGACAAATCGGGATTGATCCCGGTGATCCAGGTGTTGCGCGTATGAAACACGAGGCCGTCGGGCCCCCGGTCGTAGCCCGTCACGACGAAGTAGTGCGAGCCGCCCTCGCCCGTCGCCTCTCGGCGCCACGCGGGGTCCTTGGCCCAACCGGTGTGCAGGCCGACGCCGACGGGGCGTCTTGCGTCGAGCTGGCGCGTCAGCATGCGCTCGCGTCGCGACACATTGCAGCCGACGCGGTCTTTTTTCACGACCGCACGCGCATTCGCGCCGATAAAGGAGAAGAAGCTTTCGCCGCCGACGGAAAAGCCCGCAAGCTCCGCGCGGACCTTCTCGCGTGAGGCCTCCGCCTCCGTCCCGAGCGACTCGGGCAAAAGCTCTGCCGCGATCGAGCCTCTTGAATCCAGAAATTGAAAAGCGCGATTTCGAAACGCGTGCCAGCGCGCCTCGAACTCGGTGTAAAAATCGCCGGGCAGTAGGCCGCCGTCGAGCGCTTCGCGTACATCCGGGCGCGCGAGTCCGCCCTCGAAAGTCCGCAGGAACGGCAAAGCGCGCAGCGCGTTTTGGCGAACGAACAGGTCGGCCTCGGAGAAGCGCGCGTGGACGCCGTATTGGCGGAAGTAGGCGGCCTCGATGAGCGCCACCGCGACGAAGGCGTGGCAGGAGTTGATATGCCCCTGCGAACGGGCTCCGCCCGGGAACTGGCCGGAGAGATCGACACGCGCTTGGAGCGGAGGCGCGAATGAGTCAACCACCGCGTCAGGGTCGAAATCTTGAGCGGCGGCGAAGGGGGATAAAAAAACAGCAGCGAGGGCCAACCAGAGCATGACCCCATTATATCCCCGTCGCCGCGGCCCATCATTAACATAGGTTTAGCGGCGCCTGAGGCTATATTGAGGCCACCCCTGGATAATGCGGAAAAAACCGCTATAATTCATGCCTCACGACGTCGAGGCACCAGGGGGCTTTCCTTTAATGGCGATAAACCGGTACCGCTCGGCCGCGAAGGCGACGAAGGGCACCAAGCGCAAGGATATTCTTCCTTCCGCGATCCGCTGGGTCGCTTTTTTTCTCGGCGCCGTTTATCTCGGCTGGGCTCTCGCCTTTCCCCAATACTCCGGCGTAATCGGGCAGGGCCTTTCGGAGTTCCTGTTCAAGCGCTGCGGCGTCGGCGCCTACCTCCTTCCCGTGTTCCTGTTCAACGGCTTGCTGCAGCATGTTTTGCGCGGTAAGTCCTCGGGCTGGATGGTCACGAGCCTCGCCTCCTTCGGCGGCTTGCTCGCGGGCACGGCGCTGTCCGCGCAGATCGGCGGCTGGATGGGCATGGACGCGACGCTCTCCGGGGGAACCTGGGGTGCGGCCATCGGCGGCGTGCTCATGTCGGGCATGGGTGCCGTCGGCGCGTTTTTGATGGCGCTCGGCGGCCTGCTGTTCTCGCTGCAGGTGTGCTTTGAAATCCGTTGGTCCGCCGTGGCGCAGACGATGGCGAAGCTTCTCGCTGAAGATTATTCGGAGTGGACGAAGGCCCGCGCGGAAATGAAGGCGCTTAAGGGCAAGGCGCCGAGCCAGGCCGAGGCCGTCAAGACGAAGTCGAAGGACGCGAAGGCCGCCGACTTGCCGAAAGCCAAGCCCGAGCCGGACGCTCTGCCTCTTCCCAAAGCCGTGGACACGCGCGAGATCAAGCCGCTTAACGGCTCGCCCAAACTCGTCGTGGACAAGGATGCCAAGATGAAAGCCGTCGAGGGCGAACGCATCGCGCCCGCCGCCCCGTCCGCGGCGTATAAGGACTACAAGCTTCCCTCGCTCGAACTTCTGTCGCTGCCCTCCGACGCGCGCAAGCGCGGCAAGCCGACCGAGGAGGAGATCGCCTCGGCCGTCGCCGACCTTGAGCGCACGCTCAAGAGCTTCGGCATCGACGCCCATGTCTCCGGTTACTCCCCGGGGCCCGTGATCACGCGCTACGAGATTTCGCCCGCGCCCGGCGTCAAGGTCTCCTCGATCACGGTGCTCGAAAACGACATCGCGCTCGCGATGCGCGCCAAGGGCATCCGCATCGTGGCCCCGATTCCCGGCAAAGCCGCCGTCGGCATCGAGATCCCCAACCCGCGCCAGGCCGCCGTCGTGCTGCGCGAGATTTTGCAAAGCGAAGCAATTCCGGCCTCGGCTCCCTTGCTGTCCTTCGGCCTCGGCCTGTCCGCGTCCGGCGAGCCCGTCGCGGCCGACATCGCGAAGATGCCCCATGTCCTCGTGGCCGGCGCCACCGGCTCGGGGAAGTCCGTGTTGATTCATTCCATGGTCATGTCGATCCTCTTCCGCGCGCGCCCCGACGAGGTTAAATTCGTCATGATCGACCCTAAGCGGACCGAACTGACATTTTATGAAGGCATCCCGCACCTCTTCGACCCGATGGTCGAGCCTGCGCGGGTGTCGGTCATTACGAATCCAAAGGACGCGGCGAAGGCTCTTAAGGCGTTGCTGGCGCTGATGGACAAGCGGTATGAGCGGCTCCAGCTTCACGGCCAGCGCAATATTGAGGGCTTTAACGCGATGGCGGACAAGAAGGGCCTGCCGCGTGAGTTCTATGTCGTCGTCATTATTGACGAGCTCGCGGACCTGATGCTGATCGCGGGGGACATCGTTGAGGACGCGATTCAGCGCCTGACGCAGATGGCGCGCGCGGTCGGCATTCACATGGTGCTCGCGACGCAGCGGCCGTCGGTGGATGTGATCACGGGCGTGATCAAGGCGAACTTGCCTTCGCGCATCGCGCTGCAGGTGATTTCGAAGATTGACTCGAAGGTCATACTTGACGGGTCTGGAGCGGAGAGCCTACAGGGTAAGGGAGACTTGCTCTATCTGTCGAGCGGGGCACAGAAGCCGGAGCGGTGTCAGGGCGCGTACGTGTCAGAGGATGAGATTCGGGGGCTCGTGGACTATCTCAAGACGCAGGGGAAGCCGGACTACCCGATGCTTGAGACCATGGCGGTTAAGGGCGGGGCGGCGGCGGATTTGTCGCAGTTTGGGGTGGAGCCGTTGGAGTTCTCGCAGGCATTAAAGCTGATAATTGAACGAAGGCGGATTTCGCAGGACCTGTTGAAGAGCCAGTTCGGGTCTTCCGCGAGGGCCACGAATATTTTGTCGGCGCTTGAAGTGAAAGAATTCATCCACAAGCCTGAGGGGACCAATCGCTGGGAGATTCGCTTCGACACGATTGAGGATTACATGAAGGTGCATTTCCCGCAGGTGCCGATCGAACGGAAAGATGATTAATGGGTAACCTTGCCGGCGCCTTGCTGCTCGTTATAGCGACTTCGTGTTTTGCGAAGCCGGCGAAAGTAGCCATCTCCTCCGCCGCTGCAGGAATGGAATTAACGGCGTATGCGGCGTCGACGGCAACGATAACAATTCCACTTATCGCGAAGCGATTCGCCGAAACCGACGCGAAGATTCTCACTTTAAAAGCAACATTTCGCCAATCGGTACGCATGGAAGGATCGGATGTCGTGCAGACCGTAGAGGGGGATGTGGTGTTTAAGAAGCCGGATCTTCTGCGGCTGACGCATAGGATTCCTGAGCCGCAGACGGTTGTGAGCGACGGAACATGGTTGTGGGTCTATCGCAATTCGACGAATCAAGTGATTCAATCACGGCTCGAGGCTTGGCGCAAATCGGAGCCTTTGGCGCAGGGACTGTTGGATTTCGGCAAGTCTGCGGATATGCTGACGCGTTACGATACCACAATCACGACGGTATCAGCCCCAGGCGCGGATGGGCACCGGACCTTTACGCTCACATTGAAGCCCAAAACGGCCGGAAAGGATTCCGAATTTATCCTGACGCTTAAGGCCGACACCAAATATTTTTTTCCCGGTGACGCGACTCTGAGCGTCGGGCGTGTCACGATCCGTTCGCTGTTCGAGGCCGTGCGCCTCAACCCCGAAATTCCCGAGGCGGCGTTCAAGTTCATCCCGCCTGCTGATGCCGACCTTTTCAAATCCCCGGAGCCGAAATGAGCCTCGACAAAGAGCCCGATCCCCTTCGCCGCATCCCGACCAAGCATACGACCGCCCTGCGCGCCGAGATCGGACCGATCCTGCGCGCGGCGCGGCTCAAGCGCGGACAGTCGCTCGAAGCGGTGGCACAGCAGACGCGTATCTCAAAGCGTTTTCTCGAGGCACTCGAGGAAAATCGCTTTGAGCAGTTCCCGGCCGTGGTGTATCTGCGCGGATTTTTGAAGGGCTACTGCGAGCATCTTGATGTCAATTTCGACGAGATTTGGGCGATGCTGAATTCTCCGGCCCCAGATCCGGCCGAGGCGGCCGCCGAATCCCCTGCCGCCGTCACAACGACCACGACGGCCTCGCCCGCGCCGGCGGAGCCCAAAGCGCCGAAGCCCGCTCAAGCGGCGCATAGCCCCAAGCCTGCGCATGCGGAAGGACCGGGAGCCACCGGCGCGATCGTGCTGGCCGTGGCCCTCGCCATCGGGCTGGCCGTGTATCTGTTCAAGGATCAAGGCAAGCCTGCCGCGGTGACCGCTCAGGTGCCGCCCGCCGCACTTCAACCCATGCCGCGCTCCGTTGAGCCGAAGCTCATCGTGCGCCTCAAGTCGGATACCTGGTTGCGCGTCTCGGTGGACGGCCAAATCGTATTCGAGGGCCGCGCGCCACGCGACGCCGTGCAGGAGTGGAAGCCGTCCAAGTTTGTCGACCTGCGCACGACAGAGCCGGCCGCTCTCGACCTTAACCTTAACGGTCTGCCGGTGACGCTCGGCGCGCCGGGGCCCGACGGCCAGTACCGCGTCGAGATCCCCACGGGCCTTTAGCGGCCATGTCGCTTCCCAACCGCCTGACGATGCTGCGCATCGTCCTGGCGGCCGCGGTGTTCGGGGCGCTGATGTCCGTCGAGCCGGGCTGGCACGCCGCGGCCTTGGTCATGTTCATCGTTGCGATCATCACGGACTGGCTCGACGGCTGGCTGGCGCGCCGCATGAAGGCCGTCAGCCCCTTTGGCAAGGTCGCCGATCCCATCGCGGATAAAATACTCGTTCTCGGGACCTTGATCGCGCTGATTCAGACCAAGGAGCTCGAGATCCCGCTGTGGGCGGTGTTTCTTATCGTCATGCGCGAGCTCGTCATCGGCGGCGTGCGCGTGATCGCCGGCGCGCAGGGCAAGGTCCTCGCCGCGGACCAGTGGGGGAAGATCAAGACCGTAATCCAGCTCGTCGCGATCATGGGCATGATCGGCGTCGTGGTGCTGCGCGACCGCGGCCTCGCCCAACCCTGGATGATTCGCTCGGCGTACCCGTTGACGGTGCTGTGCGCGATCCTGGCTCTTTCGAGCCTCGCCTCCTATCTGATGCAGTACCGGGCGATGCTCGAGAAGTCCTGGGAATGACCCGCATGACGCTTGAACGCGCATCCCTGTGGTTGGCGACCGGGCTGGGGATAAGCTATATTGCCCCGACGGGTCGCGGCCGAAAGTGGACCGGCGCGGGGTTCCTCGGGACGGTGGAGGGGCTCCTGCTCTGGCCTCTGCTCCCGGCGACGACGAACGAATACGCGTTCGTCGTCTTAATAGCGATCGCCGCGGCGTGCTGGATCTGCGGGAGCGCCGAACGGACGCTGAAGACGCACGACGATTCGCGCATCGTGCTGGACGAGATCGTGGGCTTCTGGGTCGCAGCCGCGTGGCTGCCCAGGACCTGGACGGCGGGCCTGCTGGCCTTCGTGCTGTTTCGTTTTTTTGATTCGGTGAAGCTGCCTCCGTATAAGTGGCTGGAACGAATTCCGGGAGGCACCGGGATCGTGATGGACGATGTCGGCGCCGGAATCGTGGCGAATCTGCTCGCACGCTTTATTCTAGGGAGAATGACCTGAAGTTGAAGAGGACCGCATTGTTCGGCGTACTGGCCGCCCTCCTGGGGATGGCCTTGCCCGCCGCCGCCCAGACGAACCCCTGGGCCATCCCGGTCGCGACCGCGCCGGTCGTGTCGACGCCGACCCTCGCGCTGGGCGCGCCGTTGTCGGTCTCCGGCGGACCCTGGGTCCCGGCCGAGGTCTTGTTTTTCTCCGCGGGCCGCGTCGTCGCCGACTACGCCTGGCGCGACTCCGTTCGCGCTCGCCGCGGCCATCTGTACACCGCCTCCGACTTGCAAGGCGATGTTCAGGACCTCATGACCCTGGGGCGCTTCACCACGCTGACGCCCTCGGTGTACGCGATCCCGGGATCGCCCGTGCCCTCCGAATTTTCCGCGGTCTCCGTCTCAACCAACCAGGTCCGCGTCGTCTTCGATGTGATCGAGAAGGTCATCGAGGTCCCCAAGGTTAAGATCGTCACGCCGCCCACCGCGGTCGGCGGTGTCATCCTCACGCCCACGGCCTGGCGCGGCGCGGGACGCTTCTTAAACCCCGGCATGGCCCTCGACATCAATGCGGCCTACTTCATCGGACGCCTTTACGGGAAGAACGACTATCCGGACACGACGCGCAAGACGAACTACATCGACCGCATCGGCCTCTGGACCTTGACCGCCGACGGCAAGATGCAAATCCAGTCCGAGTCGACCATCCGCCCCGCGGTCGCGGTCGGCGGCCAGGCGATGCTGTTGTTCCGTGACTCGCCTCAGCCCACGGTCACCACGCCCGGCGTCTCGGTCAAGATCGACGCGAAGAACACGAAAATTCTCACCGACGGGTACTTCGTGACGTCGAAGGCCTTCGGCCCCGTGCGCACGAGCGTCGGCGTCATGCAAGGCACCATCGGCAACCTGGCCGCGAACTTGTCTGAGTTCCTGACGCCCGAGGCGATTAAGTTCTACCTGCGCGACAACACCGGCACGACGGTCGTCTCACGCACCGTTCCGTTCGCCAGCATCTTCTACCTGGTCAAGCCCGATTACCCGATCGGCCTTGAGGTCATGAAGTTCAACGGCGCCGCCCGTAATCCCATGCTCATCAACCTTAAGATCGGGCGCTTCCTGAAGCTGAACTTCGACCTGGCGGTGCTCAAGTATCAGGGCGGCTACGATGTGCTCGGCCTGTTCCAGTTCCGCTACAACCACTTCCCCAAGAAGTAACGCCCGCGATGCCCTTCACTCCGCTGCGCGCACGCCTGTCCCGTAAGGTCGCGCCCGCTCCGGCTCCCGGCCTGCTCGAAACCTCCGTCGCGCTGATGCTGTCGCCCGGCCCCCGCGGCCTCGACGCTCTCTTTATACGCCGCGCCGTGCGCGCGTCCGACCCCTGGTCCGGCCACATCGGCCTTCCCGGCGGGCGCCGTGAGCCCGGCGACGCGGACCTTCTCGTGACCGCGATCCGGGAGACGAACGAGGAGATCGGGGTCACGCTTCCGCTCGAAACGCTTCTAGGAACGCTCGCCGATGTTCAGCCGAGCACGCCCTCGTTGCCGGCGCTGATGATTCGTCCATTCGTTTTCGGGCTGGACGCGCGCCCCGAAACGAAGACGAGCGACGAGGTCGCCGCGTCCTACTGGATTGCGCTTGAGTCGTTGCACGCGGCGCGCGGCCTCACGAAGGTTCTGATCCGCGAACGGTTCGTGGAGGTGCCTTGCTTTCACATCCCGGACCTGCCGGACGGGCTCGTCATTTGGGGCCTGACCTACCGGATACTCAACGGCCTCCTGCCCCTTCTCTAATCTATTTTCGGCCCGTCGCGAGGAAGCGGGCCTGCGCGGCCCACGACGCGTACTTCGCGTCCGCCGGGTCAAGCGCCGAGGCTGAGTCAAAGGCGTCCGCGGCATCCGCCCAGCGCCGCGCGGCCCACAGACGCGCTCCCAGGGCCGCCCAAGAGCGGGAAGAGCGCGGCTCGCGGCGGATGGCTTCGCGCAATGTCGCCTCGGCCTGCGCGAGCTTGCCGGCGCGCTCAAGGGCCACGCCGAGGTTGGTGAGCGGCTCCGCCTTCGCGGGCTCAAGGTCCGATGAACGCGAGCGAATCGACTCCGAGCGATCGG
>JAYTSX010000140.1:0-1893 GCA_043745445.1 Elusimicrobiota bacterium | reverse complement strand
TCGCCCTCGTCGGCGTCGTCGGCGAGGATTTCCCGGCCGAGCATCGCCGCACGCTTAAGCGCCGCGGGGTGGATCTCGAGGGCCTGAAGGCCGTTAAGGGGAAGACCTTCCGCTGGTCGGGCAAGTACGGCAAGGACGCGTCGAACGCGGAGACCTTGGCCACGCATCTCAATGTCTTCAAGGAATTCAGGCCGGTTCTCTCTGAGTCGCAGAAAAAATGCCCCGTCGTTTTTCTCGCGAACATCGACCCCGATCTCCAGGCCTCTGTGCTTGCGCAGATGCAGTCGCCCGCGCTCGTCGCCTGCGACACCATGAATTACTGGATCGAATCAAAGCCCGCGGCGATCAAGAAGCTTCTCGCCAAGGTGGATATTTTCTTCTCGAACGATCAGGAAGCGATGCGATTGACGGGCGCGCCGAACGCGCTCCAGGCCGCGGAGGTCCTCTCCGATTGGGGGCCTTCGGTTGTCGTCATCAAGAAGGGCGAGCATGGCGCGCTCATGAAGGTCGGCTCCAAGTTCTTCGTTTTCCCCGCGTATCCCTTGGCCCGCATTAAGGATCCGACGGGCGCGGGCGACACGTTTGCGGGCGGCTTCCTCGGCTACCTGGCGTCGTGCGCCTCTTACAAAGACGTCTCGCACCTCAAGCGCGCGATGGCCTACGGGACGACGATGGCCTCCTTCAACGTCCAGGACTTCTCGACCAAGAATATCGAAGCGTTAGATCGTGAAGTGATCGACGAGCGCTTTCACGACCTCGCGGAGCGCATGGCGGTGCCGCGCGCCGACGAATTCCTTAAGGCCCGGCGCGCCGTCACCGCGTGATCCGTCTCGAGGGCCTAAGCAAAAGCTTCGGCGCTTACCAGGCCGTCTGCGACCTGAACCTCGAGGTCAAGCCCGGCGAGATCTTCGGCTTCCTCGGCCCCAACGGCGCGGGCAAGACCACCACGGTCAAGATGTTGACCGGGCTCCTGAAGCCGACCTCCGGACGCGTTCTGGTCGGCGGACGCGACATGGCGCTCGACCCCATCGCGGCCAAGCGCGGAATGGGTCTCGTTCCCGACGAGCCCTTTGTGTATCCCAAGCTCACCGGCGCCGAATACCTGCGCTTCATCGGCGAGCTGTACGGCGTGCCGCTGTCCGATATGCGCAAACGAATTCCCGATTTATTGGAAATGTTCGAGCTCGCCCCGTGGGCTGGGGAGCTTCTCGAAAGCTACTCGCACGGCATGCGCCAGAAGCTCGTGCTCGCCGGAATTCTGCTGCATGACCCTAAAATACTCGTGCTCGACGAGCCGATGGTCGGCCTCGACCCGAAAAGCGGACGGCTGGTCAAGGACATCTTCGCGAAGCTGGCCCAGCGGGGCACCGCGATCTTCATGTGCACCCATGTTCTCGAGATCGCCGAAAAGCTCTGCCACCGCATCGGCATCATGATCGGTGGGAAAATGATCGCCTGCGGAACTATGGATGAACTTCGGGCGGCGTCGTCGTCCGCGGACAGCGGCGGGCAGGACCTTGAGAGCATCTTTCTGAGCCTGACCGGCGGCGCCGAATACTCGACGCTCCTCAAGTACCTTTAGATGCTCGGCACGCTCCTGCGCCGGCGGGCGCGAACCTTCACCAACACCATCGGGCATTGGACCCGCTATGAGTGGGTTCGTAACATGGCGTTTGGCTCCGCGGGCTTCGGGCTTTTAGGGGGCCTCCACTACGGTTTCTATCGCCTCCTCAAATACCTTGCGACCGTCGAACTAATCGGGCTGCTGCTGACCTGGAAGCTCACGGCGATGCTTCTTTTGATGACCTTCTCGATGGTCGTCGTCTCGAGCCTGCTGACCGCGCTCACGACGTTGTTTTATTCTTACGACTTAAAATTTCTCATGAAGGCTCC
>JAYTSX010000139.1:0-6904 GCA_043745445.1 Elusimicrobiota bacterium | reverse complement strand
TCGCGTCGCTCAACGGGATGAGCTACCAATACCTCTGGCCTACCTCGCCGGCGTGGAACAAGGTCAGCGTGCCGATCCTCGTCGGGATCAGCTATCTGTTTCTGGCGCTCTTCACGAAGTCCTTCCTCGAGACCCGGCGGCTGACGCCCCGGTTCGACGCGGGGCTTAATGCCGTGATCGCGGGCGCGGTCTTCCTGATCGTCGGCGGCTTCTTCAGCTACGGACTCTTCGTCAACCACTTCACGAGCCTCTTCATCTCGATCGTGCCGCTGATCGTCATCCCGGTCTCGGCGCGCTGCGTGCAGCTCGGCTCGCGTCCCGCGGTCTACTACCTGATCGCCTTCAGCTGCTTCTTCATCGGCTCAGGCACGCACGCGGCGCGAGACTTGGGCTGGCTGCCGCAGAACTTCGTCACGGCGAACGGGCCCTACCTGGGCTCGGCGGCCGAGATGCTGCTGCTCTCGCTGGGTTTGGCCGCCCGGATCAAGACCCTTCGGGAGGACCTCGACCGCCAGCTCGCCGTCTCGGCGTTCGCCGCGCAGGTCGCTCACGACATCAAGTCGCCCTTGGCGGCGCTGGCCGTTGTGGAAAAGGATCTCGCGCAGCTCGGGGAGGGGAAAAGAGCCCTGGTCCGCGGCGCCGTCGGGCGCATCAGGGACATCGCAAACAGCCTCATCGAGAGGGATCGCCCGGCACCGCGCGCCGACCAAGCCTCCATCGAGCTGCTGTCCAGCCACATCGACGCATTGCTCACCGAAAAACGACTCCAGTTCCGCTCTTTGATCGGCGTAGAGATCGAGGCGAGCCACGGCGCTGGCTCCTACGGCCTCTTCGCGCGGATCGTCCCGGCCGACTTCAAGCGCGATCTCTCGAACCTCATCAACAACGCCGTCGAGGCGGTCGGCGCGAAGGGCAGCGTCACCGTCGACCTGAGTTGCGCCGACGACGAAGTGCTGATCCGCATCCGAGACGACGGGAAAGGCATTCCTCACGAGGTGCTGGCGCGCCTTGGCGAAAGGGGGGTGACGCACGGCAAGCCCGGCGGACACGGGCTCGGCATCCACCAGGCGAAGGTGAACGCCGCGGCGTGGGGCGGATCGCTCGAGATCACGTCCGAGGCCGGCAGGGGCACGACGGTCGCGCTTCGGCTGCCGAGCGCCGCGCCTCCGCCGTGGTTCGTGGGAAGGCTCGATCTGGTTCCCGGCGGCATAGTGGCCGTGCTCGACGACGACGCGAGCATCCATCAGGTCTGGCGGAGCCGCCTCGACCCGCTGCGCTTGGAGGAGAGGGGCATCGAAGTCCGTCATTTCTCGCGCCCTGACGAACTGCGCGCCTGGCACGAGCGGAATCCGGACGCCTCCAGCAATGCCCTCTACCTGACCGACTATGAGCTGCCGGGGCACACCCAGACCGGCCTCGCGCTTATTGCCGAACTCGGACTGAAGGAACAGGCGATTTTGGTCACGAGCCGATACGAAGAGAATGCCATCCTCGATGAATGTTCAAAGCTGAAGGTCCGCATGATCCCCAAAGGGCTGGCCGGTTTCGTTCCCATTGCCGTCGGTCTTCGGGGACTCGGGACGCCTAAGGCGCTTGACGCCGTTTTAGTGGACGACGACGTCCTGGTGAGAATGACCTGGGAGATCGCAGCGGAATCCAAGGGTCTGCGCTTTTTGTCGTTCAAGAGCCGAGAGGAGTTCCTCGCCAAAGCCGAGGATCTGCCGAAGGATACTCCGGTCTACCTTGATTTCGAGTTTGGCCACGGAATGCACGGAATGGACGTCGCTCAGGAGCTTCATGCCCGCGGATACTCGGACCTCTATCTGGCGACGGGCCACGCTCCCGAATCTTTTCCGCAGACGGCGTGTATCAAGCGCGTCGTCGGCAAAGAGCCGCCCTGGGTTTGATCCGCTATAGCCGCCAACATTGGTCCAAGCGGTACGGCCGCGAGTTGGCTTTGGGAGACGCCGCCGAGATCCATAGTAACCTGGCATCCTCCCCTTGACTTATGTATCAAATCTGATACACTTAAGATGATCCCAAGGGGGAGTCTATGGCAAGAACCGCTACCGCGACGAAACAGGACACTCTGGGGCTCTTGGCGATGGGAAGCATCATCGTCAACCTGGCCCAAGGCGAGGCTCATTCCAAGCTTACGGCCTGGTATGACCAACTCCGGGAGAAATACGGTTTCATCTGCCGCGAGTATCTGGCTCTTCGAAAGGTCAACGAGGACATGCAACGCCAAATGCGCGAGTATGAGCGCATCCTCGACAAGTTGCGCGCCGAGAACGGCCAACTCCAGAAGCGCCTCAGTGAGGGCAAGGGAGGATAATATGCCGACCGTCACCGAACTGCGCTCAAAGGAGAAGGTCTTGGTCGCTGCGTCGCAGCGGGCGATTCGTACCCTCGACGCCGCCTTCAACGAGGGCACTCTTGAGGGCATGGTCCGGCTGCTGGAGAGCGCGTCCGCCGGTCATATTGTGCGCCGCAAGGGGCGCCGCGTTATTCAGGTCCGCGAGCGTCCGCGCGATGTGATGACCTGGGCCATCGGCCAGCGGATCAAAGCCGCTCGGGAGCGAAGAGGCTGGCTACAAGAGGACCTTGCCGAAGAGTCGGGAATCGCTCGTGCCAACATCGCGCGTCTTGAGGGTGGGCGCCATGCTGCTCACCTTTCGACGCTGCGGCGGGTCGCTAAGGCGCTCGATCTTCAGGTCGATTCGCTTCTGAGGGCTCCCGAGCCCGTCTCCGCTCAGGAAGGCCGCGGCCTGGCGGAAGCCGGTATAGATGAATGGGCTGAGCGGTTGGACAAGGAGGATAAGGCCTAATGCCTAAACCGCAGACGGGAGACGTGTACCGCGCGCAGTTGGAGCCAGTAAAGGGTTCCGAGCAAGGTAAGAAGCGGCCCGTCATCGTTTTCCAGAATCCGAATCTCGCGCGCTTTACGACCACCTACCTCTGCGTCCCATTGACCACAAACATGAAGCGGCTCGGTCTGTCCGGTACTTGCCATATTCGGCAGGGAGAGGGCGGACTCTCTCAAGAAGGCGTCGCCCTTGCCTTCCAACTGCGAGCGCTCGACGTATCGCGTCTTGAAAAACGTTTCGGCAAGCTTTCGTCTCCCGTCATCGAGTCCGTCGCCGACGCGATTCTCGATGCGTTCGGAATTCAATTGGGCAAGTGAGAGAGCGATCAGCCACCATGAATGAAACCGACGATGTGATTCAGGAAAGCGCGACTGACAAGAACTTCGATTACTGGCTGAATCGACCATTCGTCAGCGAGGAACTTCGCCGCGACCTAAAAAACGCCAATCTACTGATTGTTCCCACTGAGGGGGTTCGCGATAGGGACGACCTCAACTTCCCAAATGGCACTGAAGACCTGCTCTCCTACCTGAAGGATACCGCACAAGACGGCGTAGTACCGGATATTTGCATCGAAGATAAGGATTTTAAAGCCCTGGCTCTGCATGACGCCACGATAATCATTGGCACGTTCGTTGTAACAGCCCTCATGGCCCCGATTGCGGTCAGCCTCATTTCTAAGTATCTTGAGCGCAAGATTGGGCTCGACAAGGCTGAAGAGACGAAGGTTAAATTCAAGATGACTGTTGTCGAAAGTGACGGATCATCGAAGAAGCTCTCGTACGATGGCCCGGCGAAAACCTTCGAAAAGACCTTTGGGGAGAGGCTCAAAGCTCCGAAATTATCCACGGAGAACAAAAAACTGCCGAAGAAGTCAAAATGACCCGAAGTGAGATTGAAGCCACCCTGCGCGCTATTAAGACCACCTTCCGGACTCGTGACCCAAAGAAGCTTTTTGGGTTGTTGAACCAGTTAAAGCAAGAGGCCGTGCGGAGGCAGGACGAGATCACCGCAAAAGAACTTTGGTGCTTGCAGCAGGCGCTATCCGTACAAGAAACGTATCTCGCCGCTTATGACAAGCTTCGCGGCCATGAGTTTTATGAAGGATGGCGCGCCTTTGAGCAGGTCGAGAACCAGCTCTCGCACTTGCTTCAGCATGCGGCTTGGCCGCCTGGGGATTTTGAGATCGAATTCATTCAAGATACCGTGAAACGATTTCAGGCTTTGTTCCCGTACGTCTGGTTCATTAGTCCCGAGATGCTGATTTCTGAAAAGACGTGTTCGATTTGCAAGCAGGTCGTCTCCATCCGAAAGCCCTGCCACCGCGTCGGTGAGATCTATGGTGGGGAACTTTGCTGCCGGATTGTCACCAAGGTCGAGTTCCTCGGCACCGCTACGACGAAAGACCCTGTTCAGAAGTATTCAGTGATTTTCCTGCCTGACCCAGAGAAGGGCGGATTCAAGGATACTTACAACTATACGACTGTCCGCTATTTAATTGATCGGCTCGAGTCTCCCTTCGATGGGTGGCGCTTTGAAAAGACGAAAAGCCGACATCCGCACTCGCGGTATAGTGACGTCGGACGCAATGACCGCTGTCCCTGTGAATCCGGGAAGAAATATAAGAAATGCTGCCTCGAGGAGAGCGGCGTTCTTCGGCCGCACATTCAATTTACCTTCACGAATCCTCCGCCAAAAGAACTGCTCGAGACAGAATACACATAACGTGCGCTGGGTATTCATGTTGGAATCGCACGAATGGACTCAAACTCGGCGATCCCGCGGAATATACTCTCGGGATCCCTGAGCCAGTTGCGAAGTTTGTCCAATCCGGGCAGCCAATCTGACTCGCAGTCATACTGACTAAGAGTTACAGTCCGTTTAACTCAGGCTCGAAACGCAGTTGTTTGGGATTTGGTTGCGCAAAAACTCTCCTCCGTGGCACCGGAATTGACCCGAAATAAGTGACGGCCCGTCGATCGGCCGTCGCAGCCGTGTAGCCTGGAGAATTGGCTCTGGGGTATCCACGATCCCACCTTAACGGGGTCCGGCCACGGGAAACGAGGGGCCCAGCTCGTTTCCCATTACCTATTCCGCCGCATCGTTGGAGTGGAGAACGGGAACGCGCAGAGAGGTAACGATGGAGCGCGCGTACAGCCATAGAGCCGTTGGTAAGCCGGAAGTCGTCGTCGCCGGTCTTGGGGGTGGATACGACTGTTGGCCGGGGATGCTGAAGCTGATCGCGTCCGAATACCCGTACTGCACGATGAACGGGGTCCATGTCGTGGAGGGCTGCATCGTCGCGTGCGAGGGCATCCAGAAGAGCTTCGTCTTCAGCGGCTCCGACGCCACCGCCACATCCTCGGAGCCCGAGTTTGACGGCCATTGGAAGGCTCTGCAAGCCCTATGCATCAAACTCGGCTCCGGTCGCTTAGCCGAAATCCGCTTCAGCCGCGGACGGCCGGTCAGCGCCCGGATGAACGAGAGCGGCCGGCGATTCCGGCGCCTGATCGTCAAGACCGCTCCACAATGCAAGGACGCTCCCATGAGCTGACGTTCAATTGTTTTCCAGACGCGAAGCTTCGGGCATTCGCCCGATCAGAGCGGAGGTAAAGCCCTCCGGCTCCCGCAAGGAGAGACGCCCGCTCGCCCGCCGGACTCACGTCCAGCCTTGGCGAGAAGGCCGAAAGCGCGCCCTGAAAAGGTGGACGGGCAGAGCCCGACGCCTCAATAGAATCGCCGACCCACCGAGAACCGGAGGCTGGGGAAGGGATGGTGCCTTCATGGCCCCTACGTATAATGCCGTCGCCGTTTCGTCCGGACAGTTCGACGTTCAGCTCGCCAGCCGCGCCGCCGCTCTCATCGGCTCGCTGCGGCAGAAGCAGAAGCCGGAGCAGGCCGTAGTGGATATGCTCGAGCGCCTCCGGCAGGAGAAAACCCAGCGCGAGTCCCGCGGCCTGAACCACTGGGACGCGCACGCGCCGAGGTTCCTTGGCGGAATAGTCCGCAAGGCCCGCGCCGAGAAGCGCCGGAGGCACCGGGAAGCCGAGACCTTCTTCAAGGCCAAGCGCCGTGACATCCTGAGCTATGCGCGCGCCGTCACCGGTAACGCGGCGGCGGCCGAGGCGGTCGCATCCGAGACCTACCGGGAGCTGTTGGAAGGCGGCACCGACACGAGCCATTTCTTCATGGCCTTGGTTGGGAACGCGCGCAATCACCTGGCGCGCCAAGCCTACCAGCGGGAGAAATTCTCGACGCTGGAAGAGTCTTTCAGCGGCCCATCTCCGGATGGATCGGACGGCGAGAAGGGGGAGTTCCCGGCCTTCGAGCCCATGTCCCACCGTCTCGAGGACCAGGACCCGCTCGACATCCTGATCGCCCGCGAGGAGGAGAACGAGCGGCAGAGACTCGTCTTGGCGGCCAAGAAGGACCCCCGCTGGCGGTTCATCAAGCGCAAGAAGTGGGCCCGTCCGCTGCTGGAGAATGTGCCGAATTGACGTTCTCGTGGGATTAGTAAGTGCAGGGCCGATTTGCGGGCAGCCGGGTCGCCAGTCCGGAACAAACGGGGGAGCAAGCTTCCCCACCTGTCCAGCATGTTTGGCCTACGGATCGAGAGCGAGCAAGGAGAACGAGCATGGACGAGCCCACGGAATCCGGAGCGGTCGCGCGCGGCGGGCGGCCGCCGAAGACGGTGGCGATCATGGTGAACCTGCCGGTGGCGGACCACGAAACCCTCGCCAAGGCGGGCATCCGGAAGATGCGGCAGACCGGCGAGGATGTACCGCGCGACAGGCTCATCTCGGAGGCGATCCAGCTCTACGCGAAGAGCTTGAGCGCGGCGGAGTAGTGAAGGCCCCCTCGGGCAGGTCCTCGGGCGTGTCCGAGGAGGGAGGCGACAAGGGCATGGATGAGAAAAGACGGATATTGCTGCCAAACCTTGCCCTCTTCGTCCGCGCCGTTGGCGCGTTCGCCTCCTGACCCCTCCCTCCCAACCACAAAAGAGTGGTGTGGGATGAAGGGGTCAGGAGGACAGAGGG
>JAYTSX010000138.1:0-6938 GCA_043745445.1 Elusimicrobiota bacterium | reverse complement strand
CGAGCCTTAAGGGAATATCGACATCGCCAGGTTCCAATTTGAAGGCGCGTTTAAGGTTGCGCTCCGCGCCGGCGGAGTCTCCCACCAGGGCGCGAATTCCTGCGACATTGAAGTACGCCGCCGCTCTCTGAGAACTCGAGAGATTGGGAAGGGCCGCGCATCGCTCGGAAAAATCCAGGGCGACCCAGGGAGCGCCGCGATTAATGTAGGAGCGCAATGAACTCGAACGCTTGACGCACACATCACCCGTCGCAGTGATGTCCAAGGACGCCGCCGGCCCGCATAGAAGCAACGCGAGGGTTGCCCCGAGTGCGGCCTCTCGGCTCACTTCGTGGCGAAGTCGTTTCCGAGCTCAGGAACCGAGGGAAGGGCGGGACCATCCGCCGTGCGCCTGATTTTTTCGATGAAGTCCTTGCCGATCAAACCATCGATCGAATCCTTATAGGCCGGCAGCAAGGCCTGAGCGAACGCGCTCCGGTTGGCCGCTGATAAATAGACCGCATCCGCACCCTTGCCCACCACCACGCGCTTGCCGTTCTCGTTGAGCTGGATCGTCTTGGCCCGTTCGATGCGGGCGGTCTCCTGAGAGGCCTTTTTGATGAGAGCGCGATAGGCTTCGGGTAAGCTCTCGTAGAATTTTTCATTCATGAACGTCACGCTGACCAGGTAGGTCGATCCCATCAAATTGACGTGCTTGAGTGCCGGATAGAGTTCCGAGCGCTCGTAATTCCGCCAGGTCACCACGGCCGCGTCAAGCGAGCCGTCACGCGCCATCGCCGGGATGCTTCCAAGCCGGTGCTCGATCATGACAGGCGTCGCGCCCAAGCTTTTCAGCCATGCGTTGTTGACCGCATGCCCGTAGACTCCGACCTTCAGCCCTTTCAGGTCCTCGGGCTTGCGAATCTCGCGATTCATGGTGGCCACGCCGCTGGCGCCCCCGCTGTAGGTAAGGGCCAATCCGACCATGTGCTGAGCGCGAAGACCGTCCAGCATCTCCGCTCCGACGGGACCCTCGATCACGCCCTCCATGTGCCGATAGTCCCGAAAGAGATAAGGCGCGTCGAAAGCCATGAAGCGACGATCCAATCCGCCCATGACGTCGGTAAATGAGTGTCCCATCTCGGCCTTGCCTTGCGCCACCGCGGCCGCGATTTCCGGAGCGGTCTGAGGTTGACCCGCGATGTCAAACTGAGAATCTCTGTCCGCCGTCACGAATGTGACTTGAATGTCCCCATTGCTACCTTTCTCGACGGTGTTCTTAAAATTATCGGCCGCTTCCCTGAAATAATCGAGGTTGTTATGCGCAAGAAGCCAATTGATTTTGTATTTCGCCGCGTGAACCGGGCTGGCAAGACCCGCCATAAGGACAACGAGAAGGCTGCCAACGGTGGTGAGAGCGCGGGTTTTCATGGTTTCTCCCAGAATTTCGAGGCCTAATTGAGGAGCGGTACTGTCATCAATTTTAACAGGAAAAATCGACTTCCACAAGACCTAGACTTTTCCGGTAAAGAATATGCATTTACGAAATAACATCAATAATATAAGCAGTAATCAAGCGCTAAGGCTTTTGCACGACTTCGCGGCTGAGCGCGAGGACGGGCGGGCCACCGGGACCGTAGCGCAAGGTCAGTCGCGCGATCGTGCCCTCCTCGATGCGCACGAAACGCTCGCGCGGCTGCAGCGCCTCCGGCATCAGGGTCCACTCGCCGATGGGCGGCAGGAACCAATGCTCCAGCCGCACGGGTTGATTGCCGGCGGGAAGCTTCAGACGCGTCCGCTTCTCTTGCGAGCGCGGGCCCACGACGGTCTTGCCCAACTCCTTGCCGTCGACATAGATCTTCGTGAACGAGACACCCTCGTCATCCGCGTTCGGCACGGCCTCGATGACGATGACCTCAAAATTAGGATCCTTAACTTCAATGACCGCCACGCGCGAGGGTGGCGGGAAAGGCTGAGGGAACTCCGCGCGGCGAGGGCCCGAGCAAGCCGCAGAAATCAAAAGGGCGAAAAGCGAAAGGCGCCTCATTTCGCGCGAACGCGGAACGAGTATTTGTCGCGAACATTGTTCTGCGCGGCATCGGCGGGCTTCAGCCGCACGGAGTAAGTGCCGCGGTCGAGTTCGCGCTCAAGGGCAACGGGCTGGTCGGCCTTCGGGGCGGCGGCGGTCGCGACTTCCTTATATTCCTGATCAAACAGGGTCATCGTCGGCGCGACATTGATCACGCCGGTGAGCTCAAGAACAACCACGCCCTTCTGGTAAAGATTAAACTCGTACCAATCTTCATCGCCTTTCGGCGCGAAGTAACCGTCGACGGACTCACCGACCTTAAGGGACTGCACCGTCGCGCTTGAATTGTTCGGCTCCCACTCGAGACCCGGCTGGAACGGAATCAGCTTGCGGGAGAGCGTATAGGACTGGCGGCTGTCGGCCTTCTTCCCGCTCTTTTCTGAGACGACGAAATAATAGTCGCCGCCCGTGAGGCCCCAGCCCGTCATGATCTCAGGCTGCTCCTTTCCCATATTGTCGATGAACGAAATCTCATTGCCAAGGCTGTCGCGAAGCGACAGCGTCAGGTCCATGCCGCCAAGGCCCGACAGCTCGGCGTGCAGGAGCTGCTTCGTCCCGCTGTCGGCCGTGATCTTGTACCAGTCCTGGTCGCCGGCGGGCGCGATCGTCCCGGAGATCGAGTCGAGGCCAAGCGGGGTCGCGTCGGCGCGCTGATCGTTCGGCTCAAACTCCGTCACACCCTGGTAAGGGAGCAATTCGGTGAGAAGATCATACGGCACATCGGGATTTCCCGCCGTCTTATACTTCGAACGCAGGCGCAGCTGGAACTTACCCGGGCCGCGCACGCCGAAGTTTCGCAGGCTCTCCCCCTCGCCCACCCCGCCCGCGTCGAGCTCCTTAAGCTTGTAGCCGTTCGTGTCGTACACCTCAAGAATCGCGTCCACCTTCGGCACTTCACTGACATCGATATTAAGAAGAAACAGGCCGGGCTTCGCCACCGCGATCGAGTACCAATCCTCCTCGGCGGCCTCAGGATCTTCGGACAGCAGTTGCTTCGCCGGCCAATAGTGGCCCTTCGCGAGCCCCCCGGCCTCGATAGTCTGCGCGGTCAACGCCGTGTCATTGGGCTCAAGCTCGCGCCCCGCAGAGCCGCTCAGCTTCGTCTGAAGCTCGTAAATCTGCCCAGGATTGTTGGCCTTCTCGTTTTTATTCGAAACGACGAGATAATAAACGCCCGCAGAAATTCCGAGATCGAGCAGTTGCTCGTCGCCGCCCACCGTCGTCTCATCCACACGCTTCAGCTCGCGCCGGTCCTTATCGAAGAATGAGATGACGAAGTCCACATCCTTGATACCGCCGAGTTTCGCGGCCAACACCCCGTCCGCAGCAATGTCCAGCCGGTACCAATCCTGATCCTTAGGATTGCCGATCGTCCCGGTCGCCGTCCCGCCCGCCTTAAGAAGAGTCGCCTGCTGATAAGAATCATTCGGCTCCGCCTCTTTTGCCGGACCGCACGCAGAGAGTAGGAGTGTCAGGCTTAAACATACGCGCAATACTCGGCGGTTAGGGAACATTTTCAAGGGGTCAATCGTATAATAGGTATGGGACGACGACCAAGAATACATTATCCCGGCGCCATCTATCATGTGATGGCGCGCGGGGTCGACGGTTGCAGCATCTACATA
Source organism: Elusimicrobiota bacterium (assembly GCA_043745445.1). Lineage (GTDB taxonomy): Bacteria > Elusimicrobiota > Elusimicrobia > UBA1565 > UBA9628 > GWA2-66-18. The sequence continues at coordinate 3,245 of JAYTSX010000138.1, read as the reverse complement.
AACGACGCCGACAGGAACGCCTTCTTGACGGCGCTGAACCGGATCATTTCGGAGTCCGGTGCCACACTATTGGCCTACTGCCTGATGGGAAATCATTTCCATCTGGCCCTGAAGATCGGCCTGACGCCGCTGTCTATCCTCATGCAGAGATTACTCACCGGCTACGCATTAACTTTCAACCATCGGCACGAGCGGACCGGACATCTGTTTCAAGCGCGCCATGAATCGAAACTGTGCCTGACCGACGCTTATCTGGCTGCGCTGATCCGTTACATTCATCTCAATCCCGTGCGCGCCGGCTTGGTGTCAAAGCCAGAGGATTGGGTCTGGTCCAGTTGCCGAAGCCATCGGGCTGCCGGACTTGTCCCGGGGGAAATTCCCCCACTTTTTGACCCGTGGTCCGATCCATCGGATCAGCCGCGGCCGCTTCTCATCCGCGCTAAGGCCGAAGAAATCCTCGAACTGTCTCACTACGCCGGCCGGATCTCAGCGAGAACTGCGATAAGCGTCCGAGAGCTCCGGTCGGGAACTAAGCGGGCGGACGTCGTGACCGCTAGAAAATCCTTTGTGAGTGAGGCCGTCAGCGGCGGCCATCGGATGAATTCAATTTCACTCTGGCTGGGGTTATCCCCGAGCGCGCTGACGCGTTACATGCGCGAGAATTGCGCGAATGTGAAAGCCTGACACCTAGAATTCTTTCGTCGGCTTGGATAGGTAGATTTCTTTGACGAAGGACATCCAGGCGGGGGCGGCGATGGAGCCGCCGGCTTTGCCGGGGGACATGGCGGTGCGCATGTCGTCGTGGCCGATCCAGACGGCGGCGGAGAGGTCGGGGGTGACGCCGGCGAACCAGGCGTCGCGGTAATCGTTGGTGGTGCCGGTCTTGCCCGCCGCGGGCACATTGAAGCCGAGGCGGCGGGCGGAGGAGTAAGCGGTGCCTTCAGACCGGAGCACGCCGCGCATCGTTTCGATCATCGCGCGGGCGGTGGCCGAGGAGAAGACGACGGCGCCCTCGGTTTTCGGAGCCGCGCCCTCGCTTAAGACCTTGCCTTCGCGGTCCTCGATGCGGCGCAGCCACCAAGGATGGACGACGCGCCCGCCGTTAGCGAAGGGCGCATAGGCCGCGGCCATTTGAACGGGGGAAATGTCCGCTGTGCCCAGCGCCAAAGACAGATTACGGGGTAAACGCTCGATGGGAACGCCGCTCGCCTGCGCCAGCAGCTCAAGAACTTTGTCGATGTTGATTTCCTTGAGAAGCTTGATCGCCACCGAGTTGAGCGACTTCCACAGCGCGAAATCGAGGCGCACTTCACCGTAATATTTATTGCCGTAGTTGTGTGGAGACCACTTGCGGCCGCCGCCGATTTTATAAGTGATCGGCTCATCGATAAATTTATTTTCCGCCGTATAGCGCCCGCTGTCGTAAGCCGAAGCCCAAACGAATGGTTTGATGGCAGAGCCCATGAGGCGCCGGCCATCGGTCGCACGGTCAAGTTGATTTTGAAAATTAAAACCGGTGCCGCCGACGAGGGCCAGAAGCGCGCCATCAGCCGGGTTGAGTGCTGCGAGCGCGCCCTCGACCGGAGCTTCTTTACCTGCGGGCTCACCGTCTTCGTCGGGCTTGGCGGCGGGGTCGTTCTCCTTGGCGAGGCGCTCGCGCAGGGCGCGCTGCGCGGCTTTCTGCGCCTCGAGATCGAAGGTGGTGCGGATCACCAGGCCGCCGCGCAGGAGGCGTTCTTTGGTGTAGCTCCGCAGCATCTGCCGGCGCACGAACTCGACGACATACGGCGCCTCGTTGACGCGCGTGCGCCAGAAGGAGACCTCGGGAACGCTCGTTCGGCGGGCATAGCGGTCCCAGAACTCCGATTCAATCCTCTCCAACGACGAATCCGGGATAAAGCCGTTTTTGGCCATGCGTTTGAGCACGGTGCGCTGGCGCGGCCGCGCGAGCTCCGGCGAATCGAGCGGTGAATATTTATTCGGGCTCGGGATGATGCCGACCATCATCGCTGACTCGCCGACATCAAGGGCCGAGGTCGGCTTATTGAAGTAGTAGTTCGAGGCCGACTCAACGCCGAAGGCTCCGTGCCCGAAGTAGGCGAAATTGAAGTACATCATCAATATCTGATCCTTCGTAAACTTCTGCTCCAGCTTGCGCACGCAATAGTACTCGAATATCTTTCGGCCGATGGTGCGCTTGCGGGTCGTGAACATCTGCTTGGCGAGTTGCTGGGTCAAGGTCGACGCGCCCTGACGGCGGCGCAGGCCCGTCAAGGTCACGACGGCCGCGCGAATGGTCGCCTTCCAGTCGACGCCGTGGTGCGAGTAAAAATGAGCGTCCTCGCTGGCGACCAACGCCTTCTTCAGAAACGCCGGCAGTTCGTCGGGGGAGCGGACATACTGGCCCTTCTCCACGGAAAACTCGGCGATTAGACGGTCTTTCGCGTCGAGGATCCGCGTCGGGGCGGCCGCGACCGACAATTTCGAAGCCATGTAGGGAACCTCGAAAGCCTCGTCCTCGGCCAGCAAATACTCCTCGCGGCCGGGAACTGTGAGGTTAAGGTAATACGAGTCCATCTTTTCGATGATCGAGCTCTCAAGCTGATGATACCGCCACCAGCCGGACAGGAACATCCCACCAACGACGACGGCGGCGGCGAAAACCGCCGACGCCACGGCCCAAAGCGCGCGTCGAATCCAGACCCGGAGCATGCCCTGATGATACCAATTGGGCCCGGGCGGGCTTACAGAGGCAGAATCACCGATTCCAAATTAATATAAGATTTGAACGACGCTTGGAGCCTCCATGAAATTACTTTTGATGACGGTCGTGGCCGTGAGTCTGGCCGCCGTGTTCGTCCGCGCCGCGGGGACCAAGGACGATTATTACACGTCGCTTTACGCCTCGGAGAACGGGAAAAGCAGCACGATGGAAGGCAAGGTCATCCAGGCTTTCGTGCATACCTGCAACGGCAATGGGACGGCGACCGGACCCGGGTATTGCAACGGAACCATACGCATTGAACGCTCCGTCAACGGTAAGCCCGAGTACCGGGAGTTCCTGGTGCCCGGCATCGCCGTCGAGAAGGACGGCAAGAAGCCGGTGACCCTGACCGGGCTGATCAACGGCATGGCGCGCGTCGATTACATCGTGAAGGATGGATTTTTCACCGCCACCGCCATTTCGGTGACTTCCACCAAGCCCAAGGAAAAAACGCCCCTCAAGAAATCCTGACGAGAGGGGC
>JAYTSX010000137.1:0-6948 GCA_043745445.1 Elusimicrobiota bacterium | reverse complement strand
TCCTCGGCGTCAGCGCCAGCTGACGCGGCTTTCACGCGGCGAGATCGAGTCGTCCGGAGCGACGGTTAGATTAATGCGGCCGAGCTCGCGGCTGTCCGAGGTCACGACCTCGACGCGCCAGCGGCCGGGCTTGTGCTTGGCCTTGACCGTGAAGCCGCGCCAGCCGCCGTCACGGCCGCCGGTGATCGGCAGCGGGATGACCTCGGGCTCGCCCCAGCCGTCCGCCTCGCGGAAGCGCCAGTGCACCTCCAGCCGCTCCTTGAAGTTTGTCGGCGAGAAGACGCTGATCCAGCAGTAGATCGCGTCGCCGGGCCGGGCGAGGAAGTATTGGTCGCCGCGCTGCCAGAACTTCCAGCGCGGGCGCGTCGAGCTGAGCGCGAAGCGATCACCCTCGCGGCGGACTTCGTGGTAGACCCCGATCTCGGAGAGGGAGAGCGGCACGGGAGGGATGACCTTGGTGAAGTAGAGCACGGTAAACAGCAGGGCCACGGCCGCGAAGGGGTATACCACATGCTTGCGGATGGAGTCCTTTTGATCCGGCATGCGGACATCGAGGCGCCAGGTCAGCGCCGCGATGCAGAGCGACGCCCCGACGAGCGAGCCGAGGAAAGGCACGGCGCCTAGGCGGCCCATCAAGGTCGGGATGAGATAGGTGAAATAGGAAACGAGGCACAGGCTGAATAAAGACATGCGCAGCAAAGTCCCGGAGCTCTCGAATGGTTTGAGCTCGTTGACTGCGAGGAGGCCCGCAAGAATTAAGAGAAAGAGGAACGAGGTCCCCATGGACGCGCTCTTAAAGAAGAAGAGCGTGTAGATGTTGAGGAGCGTGCCGAGCATGAAGTGCGTGGCGCCCATGTGGTAGCGCCAGGCGGTCTTGAAGCGCTCGGGCGGGGTGAAGCCGCCGTGGCGCTCGCGCAGCTCAAGGCTTGTAAACCACGCGCACAGCGAGAGATAGGACGCCTGGTGCAGAATGTTGTGGAGCTTGTCGATGCGGCCGACGGCCAGCGTGTCAAAGAGAAAGCCGGCGACGAAGAAGGCCACGGTACAGGCCGGCTCGTGCTCGCGGTAGAACGACTTCGCGCGCTCGATCATCAGCGCGGGGCCGTCACGGAAAAGGGGAGGCGGTCATTGACGCCCGCCGTGATCTTCGCCCGGTCGTAGACGCTGATCTGCTCGACCATCCACATGTAGGGCGGACGGGCCGCCGTGAGCGCCGTCAGGACGCGGCCCGTTTCCCGGCGGTTATAAGAGAACCCTTTCCCGGCGAGTTTGGAAACCCAGTAGCGCTTGGGCTGTTCGTTGACATGATGATGCCCGCCCTGGTTGGGCTGGGCCGCGGAGAGGACGAGGCGGTCGCTGAAGCGCAGGAGATTGTCGAGAAAGGCGTCGGCGAGGGGCTCGGGGATGTGCTCGGCGACCTCAAGGCAGAGAGCCAGGTCGAACGGGCCCCAGATGTTTTCAAACGGCACGGTGAGGTCGCGCGTTTGGAGCGGAACCGGATAGGAATGCTCGGCGGGTGGAAGGGCGCCGTCGATCGCGACGACCTCCACGCCGTGCTTCGCGAAGAAGTGAGCGTAGACCCCGCAGCCGGCGCCGAGGTCGACGAGACGCTTGGGCTGGAGCTGGGCCTGGAGGACATCCGTGATGATTCGGGCCGACTCGATATACTTTTCGTGGCGCGGACCCCACTCCTCGAAGAATGCCCGATCGTAAATCCGGTCGAGATCGGGCATCATGGGCCTATTTCGCCGGGTGGGTATGCTGCAGTATCCGATAGGCCTTGAGCGCGTCGTTGACGGCGCTGACAAGGGCGCAGGTCACGAAGGCGATAGCCATGAGCTTAAACTGCTTGTCCGTGCCCGCCTTGGAGAGCGTGAACGCCGCGGCGGTTGTCAGCAGGTGGAAGGTCAGGATGTACCAGGGCTGATTCCAGCCGAGCATCATCACATCCATCGGCATGAGCACGAAGGCGACAAGCGGCTTGATCTTCGCGCCGCCCAGAAACAGCGGGAACCAGACGGAGCCGGTCATCACGAGGCCGTACAGCAGGAGGCAAATGATGAAGGCGAAGAAACCCTCTAACAGACGGCGGAAGTGGCCGCGCGTGTGCGCGTGCGCGTGGGCGTGCGGTTTGGCTGTCACTACAGGGGCACGGCCCCGGGGCGCTGGAAGCGCCGCGCGAGCTCGTCGCGGTTGAGGGCCAGCATGGCGCGGCGGCCATGCGGGCAGGCCGAGCCATCCTTGCAGTCCCGGAGTGCGTCGAGGAGTTTGTACGCCTCCTCCTCGCCGAGGCGGTCGTGCGATTTGACTGCGGCCTTGCAGGCGATCGTGGCAATCGCATCGTGACGCAATTGCTCCGCCTCGGCGACGGGATCGGACAGGCTGTCGATGATCCGGTGCACCAGCTTTTTGATCTCGTCGGCCTGATAAAAAAGGGCGGGAACCGCGGTCACATGCAGGCCGTTTTTTCCAAATGGCACGACCTCAAAGCCGATCTTGTGCAAGCGGTCCGCTTTGTCGAGAACGGCGCGCACGGCGGAGGCCGGCAGGTCGATCGGGACCGGGATCATCAAGGTCTGCGACTTGGCGCCGCCAGTTTCAATTTCGCCCATCAGCTTTTCGTACAGCACGCGCTCGGCCGCGGCGTGCTGGTCGAGGATGAAGAGGCCGCCGTTGGCCTCGAACAGCATGAAGCTGCGTTCGATCTGACCCAAATAACGGAAGGGGGGTGTGTACCAGACCGGAGCGCCCTCGGGTGCGCCCATGGCGACGGCGGAACTGAGCTTCAGCTGCTTGAAGCCTTCCGGAATGAATCCGCGGCCGCCGAGATAATGATCGCTCTCCGGCGTGTTCGATGCGGTCAGCAATGGCGCGTCGTTTACGACCGACGCCGGCTCCGGCTCTGCGATCGTGATCGGCGCCGCGGCCTTCGCTTTCGCGAGCGCGGAGGTGACGAGTCCGGAGACGATCGCGAACATCTCGCCGTCTTCCTTGAAGCGCACCTCACGCTTGCCGGGGTGGACGTTCGCGTCAAATGCGTCGGGATTAAGCTCGAGCAGGGCCACGCACACCGGCTGCTTGCCGGCGGGGCGGTGCTCGCCGTACGCCTTGTACAGAGCCGTCTGCAGGATTTTGGAGGAAACGGGGCGCTTGTTGACGAAGAAATACTGGAAGCTGCGCGAGGAAGGCATCTTGTCAAAAGGCGAGACAAGCATGCGCACGCGCACGCCGGGGCGCTCGACGTCGATGGGCAAGAGCCCGCCCGCGAGATCGTCGCCGAGCACGGCGGCCGCGCGCATGTCAAAGTCCTGAAAAAAATCGCCGGAGTTCTCGGGCTCGAAGCGCAGCACCTGGCGGCCTTCTGATTTATAGGTGAAGCGCACCGCCGGGTTGGCCAGGGCCGCTTCCTCGATGACGGAGGTCAGGCGCGAGCGCTCGGAGCCGTCAGATTTAAGGAATTCGAGACGCGCGGGCGTGTTATAAAAGAGGTCTTTCACGAAGACGGTCGTGCCGGGCACCACGGGCGCCGGGCCGTTGGTGACCTTCCCGCCTTCGCTTGTCACGCGCCATCCGGTCTTGGAGTTTTCCTGGGCGCTGGTGATCGTGACCTTCGATACGGCCGAGATCGCATACAGCGCCTCGCCGCGAAAGCCAAAGGTGTGCAGGCGATCTAAATCTTCAAACGCCGAAATTTTGCTGGTGGCGTGGCGTTCAAGACAGAGCTTTACATCGTCGGCGTCCATGCCGCAGCCATTGTCGGACACCCGCAGCGATGTTTTTCCTGCCCCGAAGACCTCGATATCAATGCTCGTCGCATGGGCGTCTAACGAGTTCTCAATTAATTCTTTTAATAACGATGCCGGCCTCTCCACCACTTCCCCGGCGGCGATTCGTGAAAAAACTTCTTCCGTCAGTTTTTGAATGATGGGCATTAGAGTTGTTTTTTTAACGCGTTCAAAGCTTGTAAGGCCTCGATCGGCGTCATGGTTTCGGGATTAATCAGCTTCAGCGTGCGCAGGATGGGGTTTTCTTCGAACAACGGAAGCTCCGGCGGGGCCGAGGTATCCTCATGTACAACGCGGCTGCTGAGGCGGCCGGAGCCGGATTCGTTCTCGAGCCCGGCGAGAATTTTCTGGGCCCGGGAGATCAGCTGAGCCGGCAGGCCGGCCAACGCCGCGACATGGATGCCGTAGGAGCGGTCGGCCGGGCCCGCGCCGATCTTGTGGAGGAACACGACCTCGGTGCGGCCCTCTGAGCTGGACCATTCTTTGACTTCAACATTGCCGTTGACGACGCCGGGCAAAGACTTGGCGAGCTCGGTGAGCTCGAAGTAATGGGTGGCGAAGAGCGTGCGCGGACCCCGCGGGCCGCCGGCTTCGCCTTTTGCTTCATAAGATGAGTGTAGGTGCTCAAGCACGGCCCAGGCGATCGAGATGCCGTCGAAGGTCGAGGTGCCGCGGCCGACCTCGTCGAGCACGACAAGGGAGCGCGGGGTCGCCGAGCGGAGAATATGCGATGTCTCCTTCATCTCGACCATGAAGGTCGAGTCGCCCTGAGCGAGGGCGTCTTGCGCGCCGATGCGGGTCAAGATCTTATCCACGATGCCGACGCGCGCGGACTTCGCGGGCACGAAGGAGCCAATCTGGGCGAGGAGCGCGATCAAGGCGTTTTGTCGGAGGTAGGTGGACTTGCCGGCCATGTTCGGGCCGGTGAGGATTAGAATCTGGGGATCGCGCGCGTTAAGCGTCAGCGAGTTCGCCACGAAGGTGCCGGAAGGCAGGAGTGCCGCCAGGACCGGATGGCGCCCTTCGACGATTTCGAGGTCTTGGGAAAAGTCGACCTTCGGCTTGACGAAGTCGTGCATCGCCGCGACCGACGCGAGAGATTGAAATCCGTCAAGCTCGCTCAATAATTCGGACAGGCGCAGCAACGCCGCCTGATAGCCGATCGCCTCATCGCGCAGCTCATTGAACAAACGGGCTTCAAGCCGCAGCATTTTCTCTTCCGCCGTCAGGATGCGCGTCTCAAGCTCTTTGAGCTCGGGGGTGATGTAGCGCTCAGCGTTGGTCAGGGTCTGCTTGCGCGTGTAGGACGCGGGGGCTTTGGCGCTTTGACCTTTGCTGATCTCGATGTAGTAACCGAACACCGAGTTGTAGCCCGCCTTGAGGCTTGAAATCCCGGTCGCCTTGCGCTCACGCTCCTCGAGCTCGGTCAAAACCTGGTCGGAATCGGTTTTGAGACGGCGCAGCTCATCGAGCTCCTGGTGAAATCCCGGGCGGAACAGGCCGCCGTCCGTGAGCTTGAGCGGCGGCGCATCGACGAGTGCCGCGACCAGCCGGGCGCCGAGGGCCTCAAGCGACGCGGCCGTCTCCCGCAGGTCGATGGCGAGGTTGGCGAGCCCCGAGGAGAAGGCGGTCTCGGCCAGCCAGGACTCGAGCTGAGGCAGGCGCGCGAGCGAGCGGCGCAAGGCTCCGAGGTCGCGGGGGCTTGCGGCGCGTGTCGCCATGCGGCTCGTCACGCGGGGCAGGTCGGCGACTTCCTGCAGAATTTTCGCCAACGAGAGGCGGGCGTCGGGCTTGTCGAGAAGATCCTCGACGCAATTTTGCCGGTGCTCGATTTCCCGGAGATCCGTCGACGGGTGCAGCAGCCATGTTTTAAGCTTCCGGCTTCCCATCGGCGTGCGGCATTGGTCGAGCAGTCCCCACAGCGTGTGGCGCTTCTCGCCGCTGGCGGCTTCAATCAGCTCGAGGGTGCGGATCGCGGTCTCATCGAGCTGCATGAAGGCGCCGGTTTCGCGATAGGCGGGCTCGGGCAACTCGCGCAGGCGGAACTTCGCTTCGTCGACATACTGCCGGGCAGCGAGGGCGGCATTCAACGCGAGATGATGGTTGCGCCAGGCGGAGCCCGCGGCCCAGGAAGGCTGCCGGTCCGCCTTCGGCGGAGCGCTCTCGCGCACGGTTAGGCAGGTCCTCGCCGGAAGGACCGAGCGCAGCCAGAGCGCTCCGGCCGCCTCGTTGGAAACGATCACCTCGGCCGGACGCACACGCGCGAGCAGATCGTACAGCTTACGGTGGTCTCGGTCGTTGAGGGTCTGGGTCGCCCAGGACTCGCCGGTGGACACATCCAGGCAGGCCGCGCCCCATCCGACGATGTCGTTTTCGATGGCGATTAAAAAGTTCGTCGCGGTGGGGTCAAGAAGCTCGTCTTCGACGATCGTGCCGGGCGTGACGACGCGCACGACATCGCGCGCGACCAGTTTCTTTTCTTTGCTCGGGGCTTCGAGCTGCTCGGCGATCGCGACCTTGCGGCCGGCGCGGAGCAGACGGGCGATGTAGTTCTGGGCGTTGTGAAAGGGCACGCCGCACATGGGGAAGCCTTGGCGTTGGGTCAGGACCAGGCCGAGAATCTGGGAGGCCTCCTGCGCGTCGAGGCCGAACATCTCATAGAAATCGCCCAGCCGGAAAAAAAGGATGCTTTGGGGGTGGCGGGCTTTGATTTCCTGGTACTGCCGCATCACCGGCGTATCGGGCATAGCCTCGACGGGGGACATAATCGGGATTGTACCAATTTCGGCCGCTTTCCCGTCGGGGACGATGCGAACTCGCACCGGTGCGAGTTCGATTAAGCCGCTTGCGAGGCGATGCGGCTGGCGTTGGCCATGACCGCGTAGGTGAAGGTCGTAGCGGGAAGAGAGGGGAGCACGGAAGAGTCGATGAGGCGCACTCTCTCGTGGCCATGGAGGCGTCCCAGAGGATCCGTTTGCCAGGCGCTTGGGGTTCCTTTCATCGGGAACGAGCCGCCGGCGTGGTTGCCCTCGCCGGGGCGGCCGATCTTAAGCATGAAAGAGAGGGGGTTAAGCCCCAGCTCGGTGGAGTGGCGCGTGAGCTTGCGGGCGACGCGTTTGACCGCGGCCGTTGTCGATGAGGCGTCACCGGCGCATATGGTCAG
>JAYTSX010000136.1:0-26105 GCA_043745445.1 Elusimicrobiota bacterium | reverse complement strand
TCGGCGCCCAGTCAGCCGGCGAAGTAAGTCATAACAGCGCGCGCCCCCGGCAAGTCCGGGGGCGCGTGCGGCCGGTCATGATTCCAGCTCCTTTCGCGCGCGGGCGTATTGCGGCTCATTGGTGCGCAGTAAATCGGGGTCGAGGCCGAGGCTCCGGCATGCGTCGATGGTAAAACGCTGGCACCACAGAATTTGCGCCAGCCAATCGTCGTTGGCGACATCGAGGAAGGGCACGCCGATCGCGTCGAGGTAGCGGTGGGCGTCGTCCCAGCGCGTCTCGCTGATGGTCGAGAATCCAATCACCCGCGAGCCTTTTCCCACCGAAATATGCGGGCCGTGGAGAAATTCTTCGAGGCCATAGGAGCGCACGCGCAGATGCGCGGTCTCGAGCAGCTTGAGCGCGGCCTCGTGCGCCACCCATTCGCGAAGGCCGTCGCCGAGCAGGACCAGATCGGTGTCAGGCGTGATCTTCGGGGAGTCCGGCCCCCAGTTCAAGCTCGTGGCCGCACGGGCGAAAGGCGCGAGCAAGGACGGCTTGCCGGCCCAACGGAGGAGCCAGGCCATGGTTGTCGTGAAGGATATAGTGAAGGCGCCGGTGTCCTCGAGGTCGCAGGTCTCCAGTCGCCGTTTCGGACCTTTCCAAATCGCGCCGGCCCCGCATACTGCGACGGTTTCCGCTCCTGCGCGCCGCGCCATCGCCTCGGCCTTCACGGAGTACGACTTGGTGCCTCCCCGATGTGAAAGAAAGATCCCGAGATCGCCCTTCGTCAGCTTATAGGGGCGCGAGACGAAGTCGTAGCCGTGAACCGCGCGCGCGTCGAGCCCCGCCCCGCTCCACAGCCAGGCGGCGAGGCGCGCGGCGTGATGGTTGGTCCCGACGCCGACGAAAAAAATCTTTTTGCCCTTCGGAGGCGTCATCCAGGCCGGCATGGGAGCGCGCAACGCTTTCGCGAGAAGCTCCGGCTGCGCGAAAACGTTGGCCTCGAAGCGGCTCATCGCCCGGGTTTGTACCCGCGGGCCATCATGAACTCGTAGGGAATCTCGATGCCGGAGCGCGTCTTGTTCTTCAGGGCGCGGCGCAGGACGGTTTTTTTCACCCAAGCTTGGCCTTTTTCATCGAGGCTGCGGAGCATGGCGCCGGTGCGGCCGGCGCCCTCGGTCATCACGGTCCAGTACTCCTCGGGCGAGGAGAAGCGAAAGGTTCCGGTCAGGCGCTTGGTGGACAGTTCCTGAAGTCCTGCGCGCGCGAATATGGCGTCGATCGCGCCATCGGGGCCGAACGAGTAGAGCGTCGGGGCGCCGTAGGGCGCCCGCAATTCGGGATCGCATTCGGTGATCGCGTGCAGAACGAGCGAAGTAAACAGCATTTTCTCGCGGCGACCCTGGACCAGGCACGCGATGACGCCACCGGGCTTGGTCACGCGCGTCATCTCGGCGAGCGCCTTGTCGGGCTGCGCAAACAGCATCAGTCCCAGCTGTGAGATCGCGGCGTCGAATGAATCGGTTTCGAGAGGCAGGGCATGCACATCCATCTCGGCGTACTCGATCGGGGCCGTGCGCTTGGGGACGGGCGCGGCCTTCGCGCGGGCGAGCATGCCGGGTGCTAGATCGACAGCGAGCACCGAGCCCTTCTCGTCGATCTTAAGCGCGGCCGCGCGGCTCGCGATGCCCGGGCCGCAAGCCACATCGAGGACGCGCCATTTCTTGCGCAGGCCGGCGAAGTCCACGAACTCCTGCGCCGTCTTGCCGAATAGAGAATTGGACAGCTTCTCGTAGCGCTCTGCGGCCTCGTTCCAGACGGCGCGGGATTCGGCGGTATGGGCGTCGGGATCGAACGCGGTTTCTTTCACGCGCTGATTATACGATTTGCGGGCCGTACTAGGATTGGAAGCCCGCCAGCAGGAGGTAAGCTTCCGCCGTAAGCTCTTCGTCGCGCAGGCTGCGATCTTCCTCGCTCCACGTCCGGCTCTCCCGGACGAGCGCGGCGAAGCGGGTGAGCTCGCCGTCGTCCTCGCCGGAGACGCGCGCCAGAAAGCTCTCGAGCACCCGCGGCCGCCGCAGGCTTTTCGCGGCGTGCCCGGCCAGGACGGGGTGCGTGCCCTCCCATATCTCGTTGACGAGCGCGTCGTCGGCGAGGCGGTTGAGCGGGGAGAAGTCGTCGAGGATGCCGTGGCCGCCGATGAGGAGCTGGGCCTCGCGCACGAGCTCGCTGCCGCGGCGAGAGATCTCGGTCTTGAGCAGGGGGACGAGCGCCTCGGCGTCGGCGTCGCCGGCCTCGAGCGCCTCGAGGCCGCGATAGAAAGCGGTGAGCATGCCCGCGTGCAGGCCTTCCATCGAGAGAAGACGGGCGGCGACCGAGGGGATCGCGGTGAGCGGCCGGCCGTAGGCGATGCGCCACTCGGCGAAAGTGCGGGCCTCGAGCACCGCGCGCCCGGCGAAGCCGAGCGCGGCCGCCGCGACATGCAGCCGCGAGACGGATAGGATTTCGTTGACGAGCAGCACCAGGCCTTCGCGCGGCTTGCCGATCATCTCCGCCCGCGCGCCCGCGTACTCGACCTCGACGGTCGCCTTGCCGCGCGTGCCGCCGATGGGCTTGAGCCGCAGAATTGTGTGGCCGTTGAGCGCGCCGTCGGGGAGCTTGCGCTTGACGAGAAAGAGCGCCACGACGCCCTCCGGCGTCTTCGCGGTCGTGACCCAGAGCTCGCCCGGGTTGGAGCAGAACCACTTCGTTCCTTTGAGCGTCCAGGTCCCGTTGGAATTCGGCGTCGCGGTCGTCTCGTTCGCGCCGACGTTCGAGCCGCCCTGCCGCTCGGTCACGAACTGCCCGCCCGTGAGCGCCCACTCGGGGTCGTCGGACTTGAGGCGGGGGAGGAACTCGCGCATTTGCGCGCCGGTGCCGCGCTTTTCGAGCAGGCCGATAAGACCGTCGGTCATCGCGAGCGGGCATGTAATGCCGCCCTCGCCGCAGTAGTTCGCGATGACGGCGCGTGTCATGCGCTCCGTCAAGGTCAGCGGGCCCGGGCCGCCGTAGATCGCGCGCGCGAGGCCGCGCCGCGCTTCCACCTGCTCGACGCAGTAGCGCACGGAGCCGTCGACCAGGCGCGGGAGGTTTTCCGTCTTGTGAGACGTGTCGATCAGCGCGTCAAGCGTGCGCCCGGCGTACGCGCCGAACTCCGAGGCGCGCGCGACGCCCTGCGGCGTCAGCATCGGGCTCGCGACGCTTCGCAGCGACTCGTCGGCCTCCCAGAAATTGAGGCCGCGCGTGCCGGGGTAGCCTGGGAGCGCCGCGTTGTCCATGAACGGAGGATAGGATATCGGGGCGTGGAGCGCCATTGACACGCTCCGGGCCAGGCGTTACACTGCCGCAATCCTGTGCTGAAAATCATCTTCAAGGTCGCGCCGACCGACTGGTACGGAAACGAGCGCGAATCCATCTGGGCCGAAGACCTGGGAGACGGCCGCTATCGCCTGGAGAACACGCCTTTTTGCGCGTATGGCTACAGCTATCAGGACGTGGTCGAGGCCGCACCCGATGAAGACGGCGACCTGATCGCGGGCCGGATCGCGGAGCGCGGCGGGCATTCCACCTACCGCGTCATGGTCCCGAAGCCGAGCGCCGCCAAGTTCGAGAAATACTGGAAGCCGGTCGAAAAGCTCGGGTGCACCTACGAGCGGGCCAACGAGTCCTTCGTGGCGGTCGACGTGCCCCCGCGGGCCGACATCGGCGCGGTCTTCAGGCTGCTGCAGCGGGGCGAGGCGGACGGCGTCTGGGGCTTCGAGGAAGCGCACTGCGAGCACGCGAAGCCGAAGGTCAAGCCGGCGAAATTCGTCTGCTGGACCGGCAGAGCCGAGCTCAAAGGCTCGGCCGGCAACGAGATGCTCCGGCACCACGAGCTTCAGGTCGTCGGCTTCAGCGAAGTGCAACGGGTCGTTTCGGGAAAACTGTACGGCGAGAGCGAGGAGCAGCTCTTCGATCTTTTGGACCAGGCGCGCAAGGTCGCGGGACCCTTGTTCGGGACGATGCACACCTTTCCGACAGGAGGAGAAGAATGACGCCTGAAGAGCCGTTCAAGCTGGGACGGCTCGACGGAGTCGACTGGAAACCAGTCGTGCGGGGCGACGTATACGAGGAGGAGAAGACAAGCGGCGCCGACCGGCTGCGGATCGCGAGCCGGAGCGCCGGGGCGAGCCCTGTTTCGTTCCTCGCGGAGAGCCTCAAAGGTCCATTCGAAATCCTGTACGTCCTGCATACTCCGCGCGGCGAGGCGGAGCCGGGGCGCTATCAAAGCCCGGAGCTCTCTCGGGCCGGACTGGAACAGTTTTTCGCCGACCATCACGCTTTCTTCTCCCGGGACGCGCGTCACGACGTCTGGATCTACGACACGGAGAGCGAGGGCATGCTCATCTGGGATCGGCACGACATCATCTACGCGTACGGGCCGCTCGTCGATTTCAAGAAGGCGCTTCGCAAAGCCGGGTACGAGCCCGGCAAGGTGGAGATTCCCGACCCGCACAGCCACAACTATCACGACGCGTTCGACGCGGCGCAGGCGAAGGTCCTGAAAGCGTTCGATTGGCGGATCACGCCCTTGAAGCCGGAGGACGAGCAGTGAGCGGCAAATCGACCGCGCTGCTGCCGCTGGCGGCCCTGCTCGCGGCGGGGTGCTCGTCCGTGAACCCGGTCGAGGTGACTTTTAAGCACTCCGTCGTCGGGCGCACGCTCAGCGTCCAATATTCCGTCGTCAATCGATCGCGGTCGCCCATTGTGCTGTTCGACGGCAACATGAATCGCGAGACCGGGGTGCCCGGGGTCAACGAGGCTTGGGTCGACGTCCAAGGCGGGACGGCGACGTTCAAGGCGGCGCTCGTGCCGTCGCCGGATGGCTCGCTCATGGAATTTCCCAATGGCTTCGCGCGGGAGCTGTCGCCCGGATCGCGCGCGGAAGGGGCTTTCCGACTCGCGCTGCCGCTCCGGCAGTCCGATACCGGCTATCCGCTTGAAGAAAAGCGCGCAGCCGTCGAGCTCGATACGATTCAAATGGTCGTCGGCTGGGCGCCGAAGTCGGCAACGAGGGCCAACACCGACGCCGAGAGGCCGGCCGGAATGGGCGCCGAGTACCGCCTGTTCTTTTTCGAAGTGGACAATCACGTGCAGAGGTTCGCGACGTCCGCGCCCGTGAAACTTGGCGGCGCGGGCCTTATCCCATGATAATGATGCTCCTCCTTCGAATCCGGCCCTCCACTGAGCCCTTATGAAAAAAATCGGGATTCTCTTCCTTCTGGTGGTCTACGCCATCTCCGTGCGGGGCGCCGACGCGCAAAGGACCGCCGCAGGGAGGGGGAATCCAGGAGTTCAGGTAACCATTCGACCCATTTTTGCCGGAGGTATGCTGGAGGTGCATTACTCCGTCATCAACAAGACGGACGTGCCCGTGCTTGTCTTCGACCGGATGAGAAACCTTCGCACGGGAGAGCCTGACCCGAACTGGGCGTTTCTCGAAATCGCTGGGGGCAGGGCCGTCTTAAAACGGGCGATGGAAGACCCGCACGCCCCCTTGATGAAAGAGAATATTCCGGCGCCATATGCTCGAGAAGTTCCGAAGGGGGGGGCAGTTTTCGGCAGCTTCCAAGTCGCGGTCCCATTGCGCCAGTCCGACGCTAACGGCCAACTCGATAGAAAAGCCCCAGCCGTGACCGAGATCGACCAGCTGGAGATGTGGGTGGGTTGGTGTCCGAAGTCTGAACTCAGGTCCGCTTCTCTTGCCCCGCGTAAGTTCGGTGCCGATCTCGTTTGGATCCCTTCCTACTTGGACATTCTCGAAGTTCAGAAGATCGCCAAGTCCGCGTCGGTCGCCATGCCCCTCCGTATCCTAGAGAATAAAAAATGACCGATTGTGACTCGAAAATTCCGAAGTCCGCGCCGTTAACCTTGGCCGCTTTTTGCCCCTTGATGGCGAAATTCCTTCTCGCATGCTTCCTCGTCATGACCGCGTGCAAAAGCGAGCCGACGGGCGCGCGCGAGCCCGAAGTGACCTTCCGGCACTCCGTCGCCGGAGGCAAGCTCATGATCGAATACTCGGTCGTGAACCGCTCCGATGAAACCATCTTCGTTTTCGACCGCATGTGGGATCGCGATAATAATCGTCTCGACGCCGATTGGGCGTACGTCGCCGTCTCGAGCAAGACCGCGGTGCTGAAGCGCGACCGGCGCGTTCCGGGTCGCGCTCCCTCTTGCGTCGTCAGGAGCGTATGATTTCGCGATCCAGCCCAAGCGAGGCCCGAGCGTCGACGTCGAGCAGCTGGAACTGCAGCTCGGCTGGTGCCGCAAGAAGGACTTTGGCGCGTACGCTGCCACGGTCAGGCCGGTGGAGGAAATAGGCGAAATGCTCTGGCCATTCTCCTTTCTCAACATCGCGAAAATCCAGAAAATCGCGAGGTCGGCGCCGGCCGACGCGGCCTTGCGCGCGCGGTGATCCCTTGAAGCTTGAATATGACACCGCGGGGACCTATATCCATCCGCTCAACAAGGCGGATGTGCGGCGGTTGCGGCCTTTGATCGCGGAGAGCGTGTTGGCGAAGATCGCCCGCATCCGGTTCGGCTGCAATCAGCGGAAGAGCTTTTAGCCAAGAAAGAAATGGAGAATCAATGAGGACGTCCGCCTTGCTTGGCCGTCTCCATCTTCGGACGCGATCGCCAATTGCGGAACGCGATGGATAGCTAGGAATCGCGCGTCGTCTCCTTGCGGCGGCGGAACGCATTGGGTACAATCCGGCCATGAACCTCATCCCCCAAGTCATCGAACGCGCCACGCAGGGCTCCGTCATCGGCTACGATATCTACTCTCGTCTGCTGAAGGATCGCATCATTTTCGTCGGAGGCTACGAGGGCGAGTTCACTACCGACTCGGCCAACACCCTCATCGCGCAGCTTTTATATTTGGACAGCGACGACAGCACCAAGGACATCAACCTCTACATCAACAGCCCCGGCGGCATGGTCACGGCCGGCCTCGCGGTCTATGACACGATGCAGTTCATCAAGTCGCCGATCACGACGATCTGCATGGGTATGGCGATGAGCTTCGGCGCCGTCATCCTCGCGGCCGGTTCCAAGGGAAAGCGCTACGCCCTTCCCAATTCACGCATCATGATCCACCAGCCGCTCGTGGGCGGCATCTCCGGCCAGGCGACCGACATTTTGGTCGAAGCCAAGGAGATGTCCCACACCCGCCGCATTCTTGAGGAGATCATGGCCAAGCACACCGGACAGACCTTCGAGAAGATCAACCGCGACATGGAGCGCAATAATTACATGTCCGCCGAAGAAGCCCAGAAGTACGGCATCATCGACGAGGTGATCATGGGTGCTAAAGCCATCGCCCTTCAGGCTATCCCGCACAAATAAGTTCGTCCCACGATGATAGCGGCCCGGCTCTCGCGAGCCGGGCCGCTTTTTTTCTAAATGAGCAGTCGGGATGGGGGATTGACAGCTTAGAACTTCAGTGCTATAATCTAGCAGTCGCCATGATTGAGTGCCAGTTATCGGCGATACATCACTTATGAGACAGCTTAAGCCCGCGGTCGTCGAGCAGCGCAAGCGCCACCTTCTCCAGTGGATCGTCCATTATTATATTAAGACCTCGAAATCGGTGTCGTCAGGGCTGATCGCCGAAGAGGCGGGCTTGGACTTATCGAGCGCCACGATTCGCAGCATCCTGCAGGAACTGGAGGAAGAAGGCTACCTCGCCCAGCAGCACACCTCGGCCGGCCGCGAGCCGACCGATCGCGGCTACCGCTTTTTCGTGGACTATCTCTCCGATGTGCAGCGTCTTGCGTCCGAGGAGAAAGGACGCATCGAGGAGCAGTATCACCACCGCATCAATGAGCTAGACGGCCTGCTGTCGGAGACCTCGCGCTTGCTGTCGCGCGTCTCGCACTGCGCGGGCATCGTGCTTTCGCCGCAGTCGAAGAAGCAGACGATCAAGCGCCTGGATCTCATTCCGCTGGGCGGCCGCAATGTTCTCGGAGTGCTCGTGACCGACTCCGGCATGGTTCGCCACTGGCCGATTCAGCTTGGGTTCGCGCCGACCACGCGTCAGCTCACCTTGCTCAATAATTTTCTCAATGCCGAGATTCACGGCGTCTCTCTCGACCGCGCCAGCGCTCAGCTCATGGGCAAGCTCGGCCAGATGGAAAAAGAATTTCAGGAGATGGCGGGCCTGGCGGGGGAGCTGTTAAAGGAAGTCGGGCGGGTTACCGCGCCGGAAAGCCTATATGTAGAAGGCGCCGACAACATTTTATCCCAGGCGGATCAGTTCGGTGATCTGCGCGAGGTCCAGGCGTTGATGCGCGTCATCGGCGAGAAGGATCGCCTCGCGGGCGTGCTCGAGCAGGAGATCAAGGACGCGCGCGTGGACAAGATGCCGGCGCGCGTGCGCGTGCGTATCGGCGAGGAAGCGGGACTGCCGGAGCTGAGACAGGCGAGCCTGGTGACCCATGTGTATCGCCATAACGAACGCGTGGTCGGGGTGCTCGGCATCCTCGGCTCCAAGCGCATGGAGTACTCACGCATGATGGGCTTGGTGGATTACATCGGGCGCCTGGTGGAAAGCCGTCTCCAAGAATGGGACGAGGAGGACGGGAAGTGAGCGAAGAAACGGATCAGCAACAGATTCCCGCGGATGAGCCTTCTCCCATCGTGGAGAAAGCACCTGAGCCGGATTATTACAACCAGTTATTACGACTCAAGGCCGAGTTCGAGAACTATCGCAAGCGCGTGGACCGTGAGAAGCCGGACTGGTACAAGCTCGGCGCCGCGGGCGTCTTGTCGAAGCTTCTGCCGCTGTTCGACCTGCTGGGCCACGCGCATCTGGACGTTCAGGCTGGGCACGCGGACACGCCGTTGGCGAAAGGCATGGAAGCAATCTTCCGGGAATACGAAAAGCTCTTTAAAGAGGAAGGCGTAACGCAGATGGACCCGCTGGGAAAGGCGTTCGACCCGCATTACCACGAGGCCTTCGGCTTCGTGAACAAGCCGGGTTTTGACGAGGGAGCCGTGGCCGACGTTTTACAGGCCGGCTTCTTATTGGGCGATAAAGTTTTGCGCACTGCAAAGGTGCGCCTGCAGAAAACAGAGGAGAAATAATTATGAGCAAAATCATCGGAATCGACTTGGGTACTTCGAACACGGCGGCGTCGGCGATGGAAGGTGGAAAGGCCACCATCATCCCGTCCGCCGAAGGCACCAGCTTGGGCGGCAAGGCGTTCCCGTCATACGTGGCGTTCGCTAAAGACGGCCAGCTGCTCGTCGGCGAGCCGGCGCGCCGCCAGGCTGTCGCCAACCCTGAAGGCACCTTCATGGCCTTCAAACGCAAGATGGGCACCGATCATAAGTACAAGGCGCCCGACGGCAAGGAGTACACGCCGCAGCAGCTCTCCGCCTTCCTGCTTCAGAAGGTGAAGCGCGACGCGGAGGCCTTCCTCGGCACCACCATCGATAAGGCGGTCATCACGGTCCCCGCCTTTTTCAACGACAACCAGCGCCAGGCGACCAAGGACGCGGGCACCATCGCCGGCCTCGAGGTCGTGCGCATCGTCAACGAGCCCACGGCCGCCTGCCTCGCTTACGGCATCGATAAGAAGGGCAAGGACGAGAAGATCATGGTTTTTGACTTGGGCGGCGGTACGCTCGATGTCACGATCATGGACTTCGGCGGCGGCGTCTTCGAAGTGATTTCGACCTCCGGCGACACTCAGCTCGGCGGCACGGACATGGACAAAGCGCTCATCGACTACATCGTCGATGAGTTTAAGAAGGAGACCGGTGCGGACGTGAGCAAGGACCCGATGGCTTACCAGCGCGTGCGCGAGGCGGCCGAGAAGGCCAAGATCGAGCTCTCGACGACGTTCGAGACCGACCTGAACCTCCCTTACCTCACGGCGATCGACAACGCGCCCAAGCACTTGGCGCTCAAGATCAGCCGCGCGAAGCTCGAGAGCCTCGTTGAATCGATCGTCAAGCGCTGCAAGACCAGCATGGAGCACGCGCTGACCGACTCGAAGCTCAAGAGCTCGGACATTACGAAGGTCATCCTCGTCGGCGGACCGACGCGCATGCCCATCGTGCAGAAGTTCGTCGAGGACTATGTCGGCAAGAAACTTGAGCGCGGCATCGACCCGATGGAATGCGTGGCCGCGGGCGCCGCGGTCCAGGGCGCCGTCCTTACCGGCGAAGTCAAAGACGTGCTCCTCCTCGATGTGACTCCGTTGACGCTGGGCATCGAGACCTTGGGCGGCGTCATGACGCCGGTCATCGAGCGCAACACGACGGTGCCGGTCGAAAAGTCACAGACCTTCTCGACCGCTGCCGACAACCAGCCCGCCGTGACTGTTAATGTCCTTCAGGGTGAGCGCCCTAAGGCCACGGACAACGTTCCGCTTGGAAAGTTCGACCTCGACGGAATTCCTCCCGCCCCACGCGGCACGCCGCAGATCAAGGTGACCTTCTCCATCGACGCGAACGGCATTCTCAGCGTCAAGGCCGAGGATCTCGGGACTAAGAAGGCGCAGCACATCACCATCTCCGCCTCGAGCAAGCTCAACAAGGAAGAGATCGAAAAATTCGTCAAGCAGGCCGAGCAGTTCGCCGACGAAGACAAGGCGTTCAAGGAAAAGGTCACGGCCAAGAACGAGTCCGACACGCTTCTCTTTTCCGCCGAGAAGGCGCTCAAAGAGCACGGCGACAAGGTCTCGGCCGAGGATCGTCAGAACATCGACCGCGGTATTTCCGAGCTCAAGGAAGCGCTGAAGGGTGATGATCTCGCCGCCATCAACAAGGCCAAGGAAGCGCTGATGAAGGCGTCGCATAAGCTCGCCGAGGAAGTGTACAAGGCCGAGTCAGCCAAAGGCGGCGCCGCGGGCGGTCCCGAAGCGCAGGCCGGAGCCCCGAAGGACGGCGTCGTGGACGCGGAAGTCGTCGACAATAAGGATTCGAAGTAAGGAGACCGGGGCGGTCCGGGTGACAACGAATGGCTGAAGATTATTACGGCTTACTGGGCGTGGCGCGTAACGCCACCGATGCGGAGATTAAGGCCGCGTACCGTAAGCTGGCCATGAAGCATCACCCGGACCGCAACCCCGGCAACAAGGACTCCGAGGCGACCTTCCGTAAGATCAACGGCGCCTACGAGGCGCTGTCCGACGGAAAAAAGCGCAAGATGTACGACCAGTACGGCGAGGCCGGCGTCAATCAGGGCGCCGGCGGGGGCGGTCCCGGCTTCGAGGGCTTCGGCCAGGGCGTGGATGTCAACGAAGTCTTCGGCGACCTGTTCGAGAACATGTTCGGCGGCCAGGGCGGACGGCAAGGCGGACGCCGCGCCGCTCGCGGCAACGACCTGAAGTACGAGACCACGATCTCACTCGAAGACGCATTCTCCGGCACCCAGCTTCCAATCAACTTCGTGCGCGTGGAATCCTGCGGCACCTGCCGCGGCTCTGGCGCCAAGGCGGGCTCGGGCGTCAAGCGCTGCGCCCCTTGCCGCGGCTCAGGCCGCGTGCAGGTGTCCCACGGCTTCTTCGCGATGTCGCAGACCTGTTCGCACTGCGGCGGCGAGGGCCAGGTCGTCGAAAATCCCTGCAAGGACTGCAAGGGGCAGGGCCGTGTGCGCAAGGACGCCGAGCTGAAGGTCAAGGTTCCGGCGGGCATCTACCACGGCGCCACTTTACGCATCTCCAACGAAGGCGAGGCCGGCCCGCGCGGCGCGCAGCCGGGCGACCTGTATCTCGAGATTCATGTCAAGCCGGATCCGCGCTTCGAGCGCCACGAAGACGACTTGTCCGTGGGCGCGCGCGTCGACATCGCGACCGCCGCGCTCGGCGGCACGACGACGGTCCCGACCATCGACGGCGAGCCCGTCACGGTCAAGATCAACCACGGCACGCAGACCGGAGCAACCTTGCGCGTCCACGAGCGCGGCATGCCCAAGCTTCACGGCCGGGGCCGCGGCGACCTGCTCGTCCATGTGAAGGTCGAGATCCCCAAGGATCTGACCTCGAAGCAGAAGGAGCTCCTCGAAGAGTTCCGCAAGACCTTGAGCGACGAGCAGGACGGCAAGAAGGGCGACGGCGGCGTGTTCGGAAAGATTTTCGGTTAGGACTGATGCGCACGCTCGTGCTGCTTCTGCTCGCGGCGACGGCCTCCGCCGCTCCCGAGGCCCGCACCATCGACATTCGCGGCGAGAGGCGCGATTATCTGCTCGTGCGTCCGGAGAAAAAGACTTCGTCGCAGCGTCCGCTCGTCATCATCCTGCACGGGCACATGGGCAGCGCGCGTCAGGCCCTCGGCCTTAAGCACGGCGGTCGCTCGGCGCTGGCTCGTTGGGTCAGCCTCGCCGAGCAGGAGGGCTTCCTCGTCGCCGCACCCGACGGCAAACGCGGCCCGGACGATCAGCAAGGCTGGAACGACTGCCGCGCCGACGCCAACGACCAGCCGAAGACCGACGATGTCGCCTTCCTCGACGCGATGACGCAAGAGTTGATCGCGACGGAGGGCGCCAACCCCTCTCAGATCTACGTGACCGGCATGTCGAACGGGGCCA
Source organism: Elusimicrobiota bacterium (assembly GCA_043745445.1). GTDB lineage: Bacteria > Elusimicrobiota > Elusimicrobia > UBA1565 > UBA9628 > GWA2-66-18. Next base: position 13,509 of record JAYTSX010000136.1, on the reverse strand, counting down.
TGATGACCTTTCGGGCCGCTGCCGAGATGAAGCCGCGCCCGGCCGCGATCGCCGCGGTGTGCGGGTTGATGGCGGCCAAGAGCGCGTGCCGTCCGCTCGCCGCACCAGTGTCCGCGATGCTCGTGCTCGGAACCGAGGACCCGTTGGTTCCTTATGCGGGCGGAACCGTCGGCTTCAGCCGCCGTAAGGGGCGCGGAACCGTGCTGTCCGCCGACGAAACCGCCTCGCGCCTGCTCGCCGCCGCGGGCATACCCGGCGAGCCGGCCGTTGAACCCGTTACGCATCGCGACGAAAAGGATCCTACGCGTGTCACGCGCAACACTTGGGGGCCGATGGCGGGCCCACAGGTCGTGCTCGTGCGTGTCGACGGTGGCGGGCATGTGGAGCCTAGCCCGACGATCGCCGCTGGAAGGCTGTACAAGCTTCTCGTGGGCAAGCAGAACCGCGACTTCGAGACGGCCGACGAGGTCTGGGCGTTCTTTAGGGGTAAGCGCGCCCGCTGACGGCCGGGATGTTGCTAGAATCGTCGGAGAGACCATCACGATGCCACAATTTCTAGTCGCGCCCGAGGATGTCGGCCACGGCGCCTTCGCGCTGAGAGGGCCCGAGGCGTTTCATGTCGTGAAGGTCATGCGCCTGGCGGCCGGGGCCGAGCTCGACCTATTCGACGGCAAAGGCGGGCGCTTCGTCGGCGTCATCGAGGCGATCGGCGCCGACGGCTCCGTCACCGGCAAGGTCACCAAGACGGTCAAGGCTGACGACGCCCAGACCGCGGTCAAGCTCGATCTCTATCTCGGCCTGCTCAAGTCATCGCACTGGGACGACGCGCTCGACAAATGCGTCCAGCTCGGCGTGTCCTCAATCACGCCCCTGCTTACGCCGCGCACGGTCGTCTTGCTCCATGAAGTCGACCGCGTGAAGTCCAAGGCCGAGCGCTGGTCGCGCCTCGTGATGGCCGCCGCCAAGCAATGCGGCCGCGCCGACCTGCCGCCGGTGAAAGAGCCGGTGCAGTTTCGCGACGCGATTCGCGCGCTCAAGGACAAGGGATTGATCCTGCTCGCCTTCGAGGGAATGAAGGGCTCCGGCGCCGCCGAATCGATCGCGCCTGCGCTGCGCACGCTGAAATCGAAGGGTGGATCCGTGTCGGTGTTCGTCGGCCCCGAGGGCGGCTTCTCCGACGAGGAAGTCGAGCTCGCCCGGGCGGAAGGGGCGATCGTGTTTGGCATGGGCCCGCGCGTCCTGCGGGCGGAGACGGCGGCCATCGCGGCCGCGGCGCTCGTGCAGTACGAACTGGGGGGCGTATGACGATTCTCGAAACCGAAGAAGCCATTGCGCCCGCGACCGCTCAGCAACTGGGTGTCATCGCCTTTGCGATGGGCTCCGGACTCACGATGATGGTGGGGTTTGTTCTTTGGTCGTACTTCAGCGCCGCGGCGACGATTCCGGCCCCCCAGGATGTGAAGTTCATCAATACCTTGACGACCGCTGCGATGATCGTCGCCTTGTTCTTAATCACTGCCTCTGAAATCGTCTGGCGCTCGCTGTTGCGCAAGTCTCCGGGGCCGCTCAGCGGCAGAGTTCAGACCGCTTTCATCGTGCGAATGGCCTGCCGCGAGGGCGCCGGCCTGCTTGGAATGACTGTCGCCTTTCTCGCGGCGCACAACGGCGTCCTGCGGGCATACCCGGCGTATTGGGTCAACGCCGCGCCATACCTGCTGTTCATTGGCTTCCTGCTCACGCACCGGCCCACGGCCGAGAAGCTGAGCTCGGAAGTCCGCGAAATCCTGGGGTCCGGTCTTTAGACCCACTGTCTAGGGGGGGCCGAGGGCCCTTGCCGGGGGGGGACTAGAAGGCTATAATCCTTCAGTTGCAGGAGTGCCTGTTCTGCCGGATCGTCCGACGCGAGATCCCCGCCCAAATCGTCCACGAGGACGAGCAAGCGCTCGTCTTTAAGGACATAACGCCTCAGGCGCCGACGCATTTATTGGTGGTTCCCAAGAAGCATTTGGGGTCGCTAAGCGCGTCGACGGATGGGGATGCCGCTTTATTGGGGCATTTACAGAGGGTCGCGTGCCGTCTCGCCGAGAGCGCCAAGCTTTCGTCGTTCCGGCTCGTGACCAACAACGGGAAGGGCGCAGGGCAGTCCGTGGATCATTTGCATTACCATTTGCTGGGCGGGCGGCCGATGACGTGGCCTCCGGGCTGATTCTCGTCGTAATATATTCCGTTCCATTCGTGGAAAGGTGGTGAATTTCTAACTATGGTTTTCATTAAACTGCGTGAAGGCGAAGGTCTCGAAGAGGCCCTGCGCCGCTTCAAGCGGGAGTGCGAACGCAACGGCGTGCTGAAGGAAGTTAAGCGCCGCGAGCGTTACATGAACCCCGCCATGAAGCGCAAGCTGAAGGCCGCCGAAGCGCGTCGCAAGCTGCGCCGCTCCAAGCGCCGCCGCGTCCCCTAACATCCCGTCGAAGGGCCGGCGCCGCGCTCGTTCGCGGCGCCGGTCCCTCCAATTTTTCGGACATTGCATTTGGCCCTGATACCTCCCGAGACGCTTGAACTTATTCGCTCCCGGCTCGACATCGTTGAGCTGGTGGGGGAGTATATCCCGTTGACGCGGGCGGGCCGGCACATGAAGGCGCGCTGTCCGTTTCACCAGGAGCGCAGCCCGTCGTTTACTGTCAGCCCCGAGCGCCAGACCTTCCACTGCTTCGGTTGCGGCGAGGGCGGAGATGCGTTTTCCTTTGTGATGAAGTCCGAGAGCCTCTCGTTCATGGAAGCCGCCGAAAAGCTCGCCCTGCGCGCGGGCGTGAAGATCGAGGCTGACCGTGAGATGGGCCCGGCGGACAAGGAGCGCATCAAGATCCGCGAGGCCAACGAGTTCGCCGCGAATCACTATCACGAGCTGCTGAAGAAGGATCCCGCCGCCGAGGCCGCCCGCGCGTACGCCGCGAAGCGGCGCCTGAGCAAGGCGTCCGTCGAGGGCTTTCTCCTCGGCTTCGCGCCGCGCAACGGCAATCTCGTTCCCGCCGCGCTGAAGAAAGGCTTCACGGAAGAGATTCTGATGAAGGCCGGCCTGGCCGCGAAGCGCGCCGACGGGACGATCCGCGACTATTTCTTCGACCGCTTCATGTTCCCCATCCGCGATGTGAAGGGCGCCTTCGTCGGCTTCGGCGGCCGCACCCTCGGAGACGGCGAGCCCAAGTATCTCAACACCGCGGAAACCCCCGTTTTCTCGAAGAGCAAGGTCCTGTATGGGCTTTATGAAGGTCTCGCCGAGACGCGCAAGGCCCGCAAGGCGCACCTGATGGAAGGCTACATGGATGTGATCGCCTCCCACCAGCATGGCCTGAAGACCGCGTGCGCGCCGCTGGGCACCGCGTTAACGCCTGAGCACGCGCTTTTAATCAAGCGCTACGCCGACGCAGTTGCGATCGTCTTTGACGCCGACAACGCGGGCCAAAACGCCGCTGTGCGTGGTGCCGAGACCGCACTTGAGTCCGGCCTCGCGACGCGCGTCGCCTCTGTGCCTGAGGGCAAGGACCCGGACGAGTTCCTGCATGCGAAAGGCCTGGAGGCGTTCAAGACGGCGCTTGATGGCGCGCAGGATCTTGTCGCTTTTAAAACCGAGCTGTTGATCAAGCGCGCGGGCGAGCTCACGCCTGAGTCTAAATCCGCGATCGCCAAGGATGTCTTGTCGACGATCGTCCGCTGTCCCGATGAAATTCTAAAGGATGAGTGGGTCCGCCGGCTTGCCTCGCGTCTTGGCCTCAATGAGGAGTCCCTGCGCCGCTCCGGCGGCAAGGCGGTTCCGCAGAGCTCTCGTCGTCCGGCGAACGTTCCCGCGCCGGCTTCCATCTCCGCGCCGGTCAAAGCAGCCGTGCTCCCGGCCGTCGACCTTCAGTTGCTTGGCATCCTGTTCAAGACGCCGGCCTCGGCCGATGAGCTCGTCAAAGACGACCTCGAGTCCGCTTCCTCTCGCGAGATCCTCGCCGCGCTTCGCTCGATTTCGCTCGACGGGAAATGGGCCCCGCGCTTGCTCGACGCGCTTCAGCCGGCTGAGCGCGCCGTGGCTTCGCGACTATTGAGCGATGAGCTGGGTTATGATGATCCGGCCGCGACTCTGCGCGCGCTCATCGGTAAACGCCGTTCGCAACGCCGCCTTAAAGAAATTGAGCCGCTCGTTTTGTCGGGAAACGCACAGGTGGACCCGGGACTGCGCGAGGAGTTCTCGCGTCTCGTCGCGGAATTGAAGGGCACCAAGCGGTAGACGTAAGGAGAGATATGGCGATTCAGACGAGTCAGGCGATGAAGAACTTGATTGGCCTCGGGAAGGAGCACGGCTACCTGACCCTTGAGGAGATCAGCCGCACCGTGTCGGCGGCGAACATGAAATCCGAGGAAATGGATGAGCTCATGACGGCGCTCGAGGACCTCGGCATCGAGGTCGTCGACCGCAAGAAGCCCGCCGCCGCCGCCGCGCCCGAGCGCGGCCGTGAACGCTTCTCCGAGGATTGGGGCGGCTCGTCGGATATCTCCAACTCGATTCGCATGTATCTGTCGGAAATGGGCCGCGTGCCGCTGCTCAACCGTGAGGAAGAAGTCACCTTGGCCCGCAACGTTCGGGAGCGCGAGAAGGAATTGCGCATGCTCGTCCTGGAGTCACCCGTCACGATGCGCGAGATCCGTTCTTGGGAGACTTTGATCGAAGCGCAGGAAATGACGCCCAAGGAACTCATGCCCCGCGGCCGCAAGACCAACGCCGAGCTGTCCGGCATGCGCCGCAAGATGAAGTCGGTGGCGCAGTTCATCACGAAGGCCGAAAAACAGATGGCGGCCCTGCGCGTTAAGCTGCTGCCGGTCAAGCTCAAGCCGCAACGGCGGATCAAGCTTCAGAAAAAAATCGAGCAGATCAATAAGCTCGTCATCGCGCGCATCCTTAATCTTAACCTCAACCAGGACAAGATCAAGCGCCTGACCAACAAGATCAAGAACCTTGCCGGCAAGATCGAGGAGTGCCGCGACGAGATGGAGCGCTATCAGCGACGCTACGGCTGTTCCTACGATGAGCTTAAGACCTACTTCGCGGCCCTGAAGAAAGGGAAAATGCGACCCGAGGCGTTCCGCGCGAAGACCGGCTACGCCCCGACGGCCGTTGAGGCCGCGATGGAGAACATGGAAGTGGTCGTCGACCGTATCGACCGCATCCAGAATACGCTCCCGATTCCCATCGACCGCTTCCTCGAGCTCAACGACAAGATCATCCGTCTCGAGGACACGATCCTCGAGGACAAGCTTAAGCTGATCAAGGCGAACTTGCGCCTCGTCGTCTCGATCGCGAAGAAGCATGTGAACTCGAACCTCGAGCTCTCGGACCTCATCCAGGAAGGCGGCCTCGGTCTCATGAAGGCCGTCGAAAAGTTCGAGTACAAGCGCGGCTTCAAGTTCTCGACCTACGCGACCTGGTGGATTCGCCAGTCGATCAACCGCGCCATCGCCGACCAGGCGCGCACCATCCGCATTCCCGTGCACATGAAGGAGCTGATCTCCAAGCTCACGAAGGTCACGCGCCGCTACCGTCAGGAGTTCGGCCGCGAGCCCAGCCTCGAGGAGTACACGCGCTCGCTGCACATCTCGATGGACAAGGTGAAGAACGTCCTGAAGATCATGCAGGAGCCGGTCTCGCTCGCCACGCCGATCGGTGAAGATGAGGACAGCTACCTCGAGGACTTCATCGAGGATAAAACCACCGCGGCGCCCTCCAACACCGCGTCGAGCTTCCTCCGCAAGACGGAAATCGAAAAGGTGCTGTCCTCCCTGACCGACCGGGAGGCCAAGATCATCAAGCTGCGTTTCGGCATCGACTCCGGCTACCCGCGTACGCTCGAGGAAGTGGGCCGTATCTTCCGCGTCACGCGCGAACGCGTCCGCCAGATCGAAGCGAAGGCCATCCGGAAGCTGCGCCATCCGTCGCGCAGCAAGGGCCTGCGAGATTATCTCGACTAGCATGCGTCGCCGATCCCAGCGTCATCCCGCTCTTGAGACCGCCGTCTTCGCGGCGGCGTTGCTGTTGTCGGCGTTCATCGCCCGGGAGCTTTGGGTCCGACGATCCGCGTCGGCGTCGACGCCGGGATCCGCCGCCCTCCAGCCGGTTATGCTCAATCCGACCTTCCCGCCCTTGCCTTCGGTGGAAAAGGGTCACCAGACCGAGGTCGCCGTGACGAGCGTCGCGCCGATCAAGCTCGCGCGCGTTCAGCGCCGCAAGATCAAAACCGAGCCCGTTCCCGCCCCCAAGTAGCTACTGGGTGGTTTTCGGGGCGACGGCGCGCGCGACGGCCTCGCGTAGCCCGGTGGGGGTAAAGGGCTTTTGGAAGAAACCCGTGACCTGAGGCATGGCTTCGAATAGGGGCCGCATATCTCCCTTGGCCGTGACGATGAGAATGGGGATCTTGCCGGCACGCGCGTGATCGCGCAGCGCGGCCGCCACGCCAAAGCCGTCGAGGATCGGCATCATCACATCGAGCAAGATGAGGTCGGGAAGCGCCGCGGTCGGATTTTCCGGCGTAACGCCGAGCTTGACCAGGGCCTCCTGCCCGTTGCACGCCTCGCTGACCGTGTGCCCGACCTTCTCCAGGACGGTGCGCATGAGAAGAACCAAAGAGGGCTCATCGTCTACGATTAAAAGGTCGGCCATTTACCGGTGCGGACGGACGAGCTCGCGCAGGTATTCCGCGGCAAGGTCCTTCGCGCCGAGGCCGATGGCGATCGCGACGGCGAGGCCGATCGAGCCGACGAAAATCTGCACCGTCGGAATCAGGATCTGAGGGCGCACGCCGATCTGCTCGAGGGCGATGATGCCCGCGGTCCCCACTGCGACGGTCTGCGCGGCGACCGCCACAGCGGCGCCGCCCCGAATGGAGTTGGCCGTGGCGGCGTTGCGCAGGATGTGCGCGACGAGCCGGCCGAACAGCAGGCCTCCAAAAAGAATCAGCACGGCGGCAATCATAGAAGGTAAGACTCCCAGAAAGCGCTCGAGCAGCTCGGAGACGACGGGCATGTTCATGGCGTTTGCCGCGGACACTATAAAGAGGAAGAGAATGAACCAGTGGGCGACCCAGGCAAGGGCGAACGTCGGCGACTTTCCGAGACCGAGTCGCGACAGGACCTCGTTGATGCCGATGCGGCTCGTATGCTCATCGAGCCGAATTTTACCGAGGGAGACCTCGATTAAAGCGCGAATGGCACGCGCGAGGAACATACCGACCAGCAGTAGGAGGAGCGCGGCCGCAAGCGTCGGGATGGCGCCCGCGAAGCGGTCATAAGCGCCCAGAAACGGGTCGACGATCAGACGGATCAGATTCTGCCCCATAAGCCGATTCTAGCATGTTCCTAGATTATGTCTTGTGACCGAAACAGCGTTGACAGCCCTTGGATGTACGGCTATACTGAGTCAAGTTACATGAGCGCTGAATTCCGCACGGCCGAGCTTAGGAATTCGCGGACCAGGATACGCGCGGCGGTCGCCGCATTCCTCCTGGCCGTTTGTTTCCGCGCCGTTTGCGCGCACGCCGTCGCGATCAGCTCGACCGAGGGGAAGGTCCTGTTCCTCAAGTCCGGATCATACACTTGGGCCCAGGTGTCCACCGGCCAGGTGCTCGCGCCCGGCGACCAGCTTAAGACGACGAGCGGTTCGCGCGCGACCGTAACCTTTGATGATGCCTCCCGCGTGGAGCTCAGCCCAGGGACCGCGTTCGTGCTCAAAGAGGCCACGCCCCAGGCGAGCGGGATGGAGCTGAAGTTGGGATCGCTGAAGGCCTGGATTTCGAAGAGCCTTAACCGCCGCTTTCAGGTACGCACGCCGACGGCCGTGTGCTCCGTTCGCGGCACCGAATTCGGCGTAGATGTCGACGGCACCGGCGACACGCATGTGCAGATGTTCGGCGGCCTGCTCGCGGTCTCCGACAAGGCCGGCAATGAGGTGCTCGTCAAAGACAAGGAAAGCATTGAGGTGACGCGCGACGGGCTCGGCCGCGTGACGGACGGGTCGCCCCGTGAGGAGCGCGGCACCGGCGACTCGCGCGAGACGGCCAAGCGCGAGGTGGGCCTGCAGATGACCAAGGAAGAGGTCCAAGCCGCGGCGGCCGAGGAAAGCAAGCTGTCTGAGTTCCAGGAGGGCAAGGCGCTCATCGATGTCAACGGCAACCGGGTGCGCATCGAGGAATACATTGTGCGCCCCGCCGCCGACAAGTTTAAGCTTGTGGTGCTCAATGAGCGTGAAAATCGCTTCGACTACTTCTTCTATCAGGGAACGTTCAACCAGGCTCTACCCACGGATATGTCGGTGGCCCTGCGTCAGATCGGCGGATGTATCGGCGTCGCGTGCCAATACAACTTGATTGCGTACCGGACCGGACGCTCGAACACCCAGGACAGCATGCTCGAGGATGTGACTGGCGGCCATCAGATCGACGTCAACAACAACGGCGTGGCCGCCGACCGGATCGAAGCCGCATACGATCCCGCGACCGCCGCGTTCGTGCCGGTCACCGTGGGAGCGCCGGGCGTAAATACCAGCATCACGGGCACGAACTCGGGGCTCAATACGCCTTTCTATCAGACCCTGTTCAACAACTACAATCTGACCTTTAATGGCGTCAGCCATCAGAGCTGGACGCCCTCTGCGGCGGGTCTACTGAAGCCCGGCGGCAACATCACCAACACCACCGGCGATGTGACCTACACCAACCTCACCACGGTGCAGAACGCCCCCGCGTGCGCTCCTCCGGATTGCACCTACAACGAAATCGGTGAAGGCATCTTTCATGATGTGATCTATTCCGCCGACGTCACCGGCCTGATCTGGGAGAAGTACGACAGCTATGTGATCAACGACGCGGGCAAGATCGCGAAGACCTCAGATTTCGCCGCGACCGGCTTCAGCGGGACCTCGTTTAAACAGACTTTGCTCAGCTGGAACTTCCAGACCATCGTGACCGCCTCCGAATTCGGCGGACGAAAGATCGACCTTGTGGTCGAGCCTAAAATTTTTATCCAATCAGGACTGATCCCGTAATCGTTCCCGCGTGCTAAAACCCCTCTTTTGCGCCGCCGTTCTGCTCGCCGCCGCCCTGCCCGCTTCCGCGGTCGAGTGGACACCGGTGTTCAACGCCTCCTTGGCGGGCGGGCAGTACTTCTTCCAGAAGCAGCGCGGCAACCTCGGCGGCAACGCGGCAGTGACCGCGGCGGCCGTGGGCAAAATCAGCGATCGCTGGAGTTTGATGCCCGTTTACAGCGTCGTTTACCGCGGGACTAAGGGTATGGACGACGGCGTCGGCGCTGGGACAATTTTTCAGCAACAGATGGACCATACCGTGTCCCTGACCGGGATTCGCAAGCTGCAGGACACGACCTGGCGGGTGCGACCGTCGGTCGGCTACAAGAGGCAATTTTTGAAGGAGACGCGCGACGAGGCCTGGGGCAAGGGTCTATTCGACTATGAGAAGATCTCCGCCGGGGTCGAGTTCGAGAACATATACAAGGACCCGTTCTCCTGGCGCGTAGGGCTGGATGTATTCCGCCTGCGCTTTCCGGGCTATGAGTCTCTCGAATCGAAGTCGGGCGTGGATCCGTTCGGCGATCCGCTGGGCCGCGAACTCGCCTCGAAGCATGTGCTCGATACTTATAACTGGCAGGCGTCCGTTTCCGGCAGTCGCCCCTGGCCCTTGGAGAATCCTAAAGTCGTGCTTTCGGGCTCGTACTCGTTCCTTTATAAGGACTTCCTGGATCAGCGCATCGTTCAAAATACGGGGCAGTTCGCGGATGTCGCGCGGCGTGACTTCCAGCAATCCTTGTCCGGCTCGGTCGGGCGACCGATTCCAGTGCATGTGTTTGGGGCCGATGGACGCCTCGACCTCAGCATGGGCCTGAACTTCTCATACAACCTTTCCAACCAGAACAGCTTCGACGCGACCTTCGCCAAGTTCCTGGGCGACTCGTACAGCTACTGGACCATGGGTGCCGGCCCTGGTGCGATGCTGTCGTGGGGGGATAAGAAGGAACCGAGTTGGGCCTCGACCTCCTTTCGCTGGACGCGCCAGAACTACCTGGGGCGACTCGTTCAAGATGCGGTCGGCGTTTATGAGTCCGCGAAGCAGAGGCACGACAGATACTCGTTCTCGATTGCCTACGGCTACCCCATCGCGCCCAAGTTCACAATGACCTTTCGCGCGAACATGCTCTGGGCGGCGTCGAACCATAAGTACCAGAAGAACTATTCATACGCGTACCGCGCGATGAACTATTTGATCGGCGTCGCCTACGAATTTTAGGAGCTCAAGGAGACTTAAAATGGACGGAATCGTTTTGGACGGGATGGGTGAGAAGGAGTACCTGTGGCTCGAGAAGGGCCTCAAGAAGATGGGTTTTTTTTCCAAGCTCTCGCTCAAGGACCTGTCCGGCGTTTTGCCCTATATGGCCCTCGTCCAGTTCGACAAGGGCGCGGTCGTGTGCAGCGAGGGCGAGCCCGGGGACGGTTTTTACCTGATCTACGAAGGGGGCGTCGAAGTGACGAAGAAGGGTTGGGACAAGCCCGTCGCGTCCCTGAAGTCGGGGGAGTTTTTCGGCGAGATGTCCTTGTTGTTCCGCCAGCCCCGCACCGCGACCGTGCGCACGACCAAGCCCTCGCGTCTATTCGCGCTGCACGCCCAGGATTTCAATAGCATGCTCAAGAAGAACCCGACGGTCGCCCGCACTTTGCGGACGGTCGCAGAGAGTCGTCGCAAAGAATTGGCGCAGTCTTGATGTGACGGATATCACCTGGCGCATACCTTAATAGGGTGTTATACTCATCATTAGTTGTCGTGCCGATTCACGGAACCCCGAGCCCGTGACAAACGAGAAGAGCCGCCTTGCGTTCAAGCCGTCCGCCGTCTTCGCAGCCTTAGGGCTGGCGTTGGCGCTTTTCTCGTCTCCGGCGAACGCGAGCACGCTCAGCTCGGCGGTGTACACCGCGGTCACCGAAAGCACCATCACCGCGAACTGGGTGACCACATTCCCCGGCGGCACGTTTTATATCGCGCAGTTGTCGACCGGTTCCTTCCCCAACAGTTTTCCGGGAAACTTAAGCTCCACGACGGCGAATAATTTCGCCACCTTCATCGGCTTGAATCCGGGCACGCCGTATTTCGCCCGGGTGTCGACCAGCCCCGGCGGCGGTCCTTTTACGCCTCTCGGCTCAGTGGTCACCCCCAGCGGCGCGGGCTCGATCTCGACCTTGGCGTATTCGAACGTGTCCGCCAACAGCTTTACGGCTAACTGGGACCCGACCTTTCCGAGCGGGACCCTATATTATCTGCGCATCACATCGCAGAGCTTCACCACATTTACGCAGAGCACCACGACGAACGTTAACTTCTTTTTCGGCGGGCTGACCCCGTCCACGTCTTATGAGGTGCGCGTGTCCACCCTCAACGGCGGGGTTTTCCCGTTTACCAACCTCGGCTTCAGCACCACCACTGCCACGGGCGGCGGCACGGTTAATTTCAACTTTAATCGCGCCTTCGGCGGTGCGGTGATTGAGAGCGCCAACGGCCAAAACGAGACTGGCTTGAGCGTGGTCGTCGATCCGATCAGCGGCGGTGGGCCTTACTCTTATGTCATCTTTGCCTCCACGCCCGGCGCGACCGGCTCGCGCAACCCCCAGCACGACACGGCCGGCTTTGTCGGCCTCGTGAAATACGGCACATCCGGGACGATGCTGTCTAAGCGGACTTTGGCCATCGACTCGGAAGGCGGCATAGTTCGAGACGACAGCGGCAATATCTTCGTGCAGGAAGTCGACAAGACCTTGGGCCCCAACTCGCGCTGGATTACCAAATACGATCCCAGCCTGAATCCGATCGGCTCCTTGGTCGTCGGCAGCGCCACCCCGGGAGGTTTCGGCGCGTTCATCTCTACCGGCACCACGCTGTTCGCTTTAGTCCAAGACGGGAACGACAACACCGCGAAGATTTTCCAGTATGACACCAACCTCGTGGCCGTGGCGACCTCGGCGGCGTACAGCATCGGTGGCGCCCCTGTCTTCGGACGCAGCATGGCCCGGGAGAAGTTCAACGGCTTCCTGTTCGTGCTCGCTTCCTCCGCCAGCGCGACGGCGCCTGTTCACATGCTCAGGTACAGCACCAACTTTAGCGCGCTGAACGGGGCGACGCCTGCGCCCGATATCATCATCCCGGATGTGACCACTCAGGATGAGGCCCGGGCCGCAGTCGCCGGGGGCAATCTCTATATCGCCTTCAGCCCTCCCGGAAGCAACAGCGTTATCGTGCGCGAGTACAACCAGAGCTTCGGCTACACCGGATTCTCTTCCACGATCACGAACACGACGGCGCCTTTCGGCAAGCCCAGCTTCGCAATCGACGCCGATGGGGCGAATGTCTATGTGTCGGCCACCGTCAACACCGGCGGCAACGGCGATTATCTGGTGATGAAGTATGACGCCAACAATCATTTGGCGTTTATTTCCTCGGCTACCTTTAATAGCACGACCAACCTGACGGATCAGGTCAGGGCCATGGCGGTCGGCCAGCCCGGCGATGTCTATGTCACGGGAGCGTCCTCGAACACGATCTCGAACGCGAATGTCTTTACGACTAATTTCCAAATGGGCGCGGCGGGCGGCGTGGCCGGGGCGATCTCATCGGCTCCGTACACGAGCGTTTCCACCATCAGCTTCATCGCCAACTGGAACAGCACCTTCGTGACCGGAACCGTCTTCACTTTGCAGATCACCACGAACTCTTTCGCAACCGTCAATTATAATGTCACCACCACCGCCAATAATTTCGCCTTCGGCGGCCTGCTGTCCGGCACGACCTACGAGGTCCGGGTGTCCACCACCGGCGGTGCCGCGTTATCCACGCCGCTGGGCGTCGTCGCGACCTTGAGCACTGGCACCTCGATCTCCGGCAACCTGACCTACGCCGGTTTTGAATCCGGGCCGATCCGGGTCGAAGCCTATGCCAACCCGGCCTCGACCGGCGCTCTGATCGCGTCACAGATATTGCCCAATGTGTCCGCTCAGCCCTATTACCTTCCCGTGGTCGTCGGTACATACTACCTGCGGGCGTTCGTGGACGCGCTGGGCGGAGGCAGCTTTCAGACCTGGCTGGACAAGGGGGTGGCTGGCCCGTTCACCGTGGGCGGCTCCTCCTTGACCAACCAGAATTTCACGATCGGCATCGACACGACGATCCCCGCGACCCCGTTCGGTTTGAGCGCGTCTCCCGCCGCCGGACAGGTTTATCTGACTTGGTCGGCGCCGACGACCAACATCGACGGCACCGGGCTCCTCGATCTGCGCGGCTTCGTCGTCCGCAGAAGTTCGGGCGGCTTCGCCCCTTATGACCTCGCCGGCTCGAACGCCGCTCCGCTCTCCAGCGGGACCTTGAGCTTCACCGACTTCTCCCCGGTCCCTGGCGTTACCAACAACTACTCGATCGTCGCCGTCGACTA
>JAYTSX010000135.1:0-1941 GCA_043745445.1 Elusimicrobiota bacterium | reverse complement strand
AGTCCCCGCCGCCTGCGGGCATCGAGGACGAGCCCGTCAAGTCTGCGGAAGGAGATCAGCTCGCTCTCGTTCAGGTCCACGAGCAATTCGACTTTTGCGCGCAGTTGCTGGCTCAAGGCGCCTACGGCGACCACTACGACACCTGCCTCTGCAAGGATACGCGCGAAGCCGCGCCGTACCGCAGCCGCCGTGGATTCTATGTGTCGGCCAAAAAGAAGGAAGCCAGCGCCGGACACCTCGAGACTACGGCGAAGATTCTATCCTCGAAGATCGACAATGGCGTCGCCAAGGTGACCGCTCGCTGGAAGAGCACCAGCGCGGACAAGGGTCGAGATTCCTCTCAGCTTTGGAAGCTTGAAGACGGCCTCTGGTGCCAAGCTCCCTGACCGGCCGCGCGGACTAAAGTCCGGCGAGAGCCGGCTTTAAGGCGGACTCATCCCCGACGACGACGGTGACGAGCTTATTAAGGTCCAGGCGGGAGCGCACGGCGGCCAGCGCGGAGGCGGGCGTCGCCTCAGCCAGCCGCGGCTCATACTGCGCGATGGTTTCCCGTGGATCACGGCCGCTCTCGGCGACCGACGACATATAACCCGTAATGCGGTCGAGCGACGACAGGCGCATCAAGAACAATCCGCGCAGATGGCGGCGGGAGTTGTCGATCGCCGCGGCCGAAATCTCCTTGGAGTACAGCTCCCGAATCTCGGACCGCATTTCTTCGAGCGCCGGACGCGCGACCTCGGTGCGGCAGTCGGCCGAGGCCGACCACACGATGCCCCGCCCGTACAGCTCGATCGAGGAATACGCACCGTAGGTGTAGCCGCGGCGGGTGCGAAGGTTTTCGAATAACCGGGAATTAGCCGTGCCTCCGAGGACGTGATTAGCGAGGACGAGCGACATGTAGTCGGGGTCTTTCGGTCCGGCCAGCGCGGTCTGCGCAATGATAAGGCTGGCCTGCGCGGAACCGGGGCGATCCACGATAATCGTGCGCGCGCCGCCCGCGTTGGGCAAAGGCGGCGCTTCGAGAGCCGCGGACCCGGCTTTCCAGGACGACAGCGCGCGCTCAAGCGCGGCGCCCGCCTTGTCCGGATCGAAATCGCCCACGAGAACCAGATGTCCGCCATTGGGTCGCAACCGCGCGGCATGGAAGGCGCGCATGCGGGCGGAGCTGACCGCCGCTATTTTCTTTTCATCCGCGGCGCCGCGGCTGTAAGGATGCCCGGGGAACAGCTCCGCGCGCAGCCGCTCTTCCGAAAGGAAATGCGGCTGAGCCCTTCGGGAAATCAGATCTTCAAGCGCATTCTCGCGCCACAGCTCGACCTCCTCCTCCGGGTAGTCCGCCGTGTTCAAGGTCTTAGCGAGCTGTTCAAGGAACGGATTCAGGGTGCGGGATAAGCCCGACGCCGACAGCTTAAGCCATTCGGATTCACACGAGGCGCCGAGCGACCAGCCAAGCGCCGTGTAGGCGCGCGCGACGGCCGCCGCGTCCTCGCCCTCCCGGCCCTTGAGCAAAAGTTCCTCTGACGCCTGCGCCAGGGCTTCCTGGCCGGGAACTTCCTGTACCCGGCCCGCCCTCAGAGCCAGTCGCGCCTCAACGAGCGGCAAACGCGCGTCGCGGGCGAGCCAGACGGTCAGGCCGTTGGCGAGCGAGATCTTCGTGATGTCCGGCGGGCGCGCGAAGCGCGCGGCGCCCGGAGCGGGCGGCGCGAGGCCCGGCTTGCGAGGCGCCTCGGCCGGCGCCTCAGGAACCGCGGGCTCGGGAGCGGGATCGATGGGGGTCCCGGGCTCGACCTGAAGGACGATGCGTCCGCGCGAACGCAGCCAGCGGCGGGCGGCCTGAACGCAGTCTCGACGGGAAATCTTGAGCAAGGCGTCCAAATCCTTCCAGAAGCCGTCGGGATCGCCGACGAGCGCCACATAGGAGCTTAAGGTCTGCGCGCGGTC
>JAYTSX010000134.1:0-7074 GCA_043745445.1 Elusimicrobiota bacterium | reverse complement strand
TGAGCCTGGATTGTGGCGTTCAGTTTGGCGGTGTCGATGGTGGCGTCAAGGATGCTTACGCCGGTGACGGCATCAGCGGCGAGCTTGGTGGTGTCGACGGCGGCGTTGGCAAGCTTGGCGGTGGTGATGCTCAAGTTCAGGATCTTGGCGGTGGTCACGGCGTCTGAGGCGAGCTTGGCGGTGTCGACAGCGGCATTCAGGATCTTCACGGTCGTGACGGCGTCGGCCGCGAGCTTGCCGGTGTCGACGATGCCGACCGTGAGGCTGAGGCCGGTCAGGCGCGAGCCGTCGCCGACGAACGCGGTCGCCACGACGCTTTCGGCGACATTCAGCGTACCGGCGGTCACATTGATGCCGGAGGAGGTGCGGATGCTGAAGTTGCCGGCGCCGGTGGCGGTGAAGGTTCCGCTCGAGGCCGTCAGGCCGCCCGAGAACGAGGCGGAGGTGGCAACGACTCCGAAAGGGATCAAAAGGTTCCCCGCGCTGGTGAAGGTGGCGGTCGCCACGCCGGCATTAATGCGGATGTTCCCAGCCTGGGCCAGCTGAGAGGCGGAGATCGCGTAGGGGCTGGCGATGAGTTGTTGACGAGGGGCCATCTCGCCGCCCGGGAAAACGTCCGGAGCGACGGTGACGCTAAGGTAAGTCGAGCCGCCGGTGAAGAGGTCGGGAGACAGCGCGGTGATGGTGCCGAGCTGGACTGAGAACACGCCGTTGTTGACGACCGGGCTCTGGGTTTCGGGGCCCCACAGGAGAGTTCCCCCCGTCGGCGCGTCGAAAAGGCGGAACTCCATGGCGACGGCACCGTTGCGGGGAACGAAGGCGGTGTCGAGGAGTTTACCTTGAAAATTGATGCGCAATGGAACCCCGGTCGCCGAGCCTATCGAGGCCGGCAGCAACAGCACCAGGAGCAAGAGGAGGGATCTCATTCGAATTGGGTCGGTACCATATAGCTTGACCAATATAGCCTGTCCCCACGCTGGCAACAAGCTTAATAGTCGCTTAAATTGCGAAGTAATCTTCGCAGGGGCTTCGCAGATATGGAGTGCTAAATTCCCCCCCCAACTGTAAACTAGGTCAGTGCGGAATGCGTTCATTGCTCTTGTATTTGTGGCCTCACTCGTGTGGGCAGGGCCATCTATGGATAGCGGTACAAATCATGTGGTTCGAAATGTCGACAACGCCGGCGGGGACAGTTCCACATCGGCGAATCATCGCCTGACCGGATCGGTGGCGGAGGAGGTAGTTTTTACGACGACGACTTCAGGCACGAGCGTAATCCGCGCGGGATGGTCGGAGTTGCATGCGTTTCCCCGTACGGTGACCGATCTCGGAGCAACAAACATCGAGATTACGAGCGCGACCCTTCAGTGGACGACGCCTGGGTATGATGGGCAAAACGGGACCTTGCAGGTCGGCAGCACTTATTATATTCGCGTTGCTTCATATACAGTGCCCGATACCTTCTCGGATTACCGTTTAGCGAATATCTCCTTCTCAACCTCCGGCGTGATTCCAGGCGAAGTCGTGAGCATCAATTTGATGGGGCTGCAACTCGGTTCGGGAACGACCTATTATGCCCGTATCTGGACGACCGACGGCGACAGCGATATCTCCTACCAGTCGAATATTTCGTCCTTCGTTCTGAAGCCGACCCCCGCCCCCCTGCCGCCGACGGGCGGCTCAATCGTGGCGGTGTTTGCGACGTCGGCCACCGCGACTTGGGCGCCGTCGTTGGGGGCGAGCTCCTACTTGATGATCGCCTCCACGCAGGCCTCGTTCGTCCCGGTCTTCGCGTCCTCTTCGACGGCGGCGAGCACGGGAACCGTTTCGGGCCTCGATCCGAATACCACCTATTTTTTCGAAGTCGATGCCTGCGCTCTGTTTTGTTCGTCTTTCATTTCGCTCGGCTCGACAATCACCGCGGCCGCCCCCGCGCTGAGCCTGTCGACGACCGGGGTTTCTTCCAGCACCATCTTTTTAGCCTGGAATCCCAACGGGAACCCCCCCAACACGCGCTATGTCGTTCAAAGCAGCACGGACAATCTCACCTTCCTGTCGGTCGCGACCGTCACGACGACGACTGCGGGACTCCTCAATGTGCTCAACGATACGACCTATTATCTGAAGGTCGTGGCGCTAAATCATGTGGGGACGCCCGCCGCGCCCTCGAACCTACTGACGGTTCGCACTCCGATCGGTCCGATCCCGTTCGCTCCGACTGGCGTGTCCGCGACCGCCATCTTGCTCGGAGCCGCGGTGACCTGGGACGCATTGACGCCGGCCGGCGTCGGCGTCGGGCTTCTTTATTACCGGGTCTCGCGTTCGACGAACGCGGGCTACGGCTTCGTGACCGTGACGACGACGACCGCCATTTCGTACCTGGACCGCCCGATGGTGTTGGGCGACACTTACTACTATAAGATCTCCGCGCGGGACTCCGGCCAGGTTGAGGGCCCGTTTTCGGCGCTCGTTTATGCGTTCCCGTTCACCTACACGCCGATGGAGCCGCTCGGCGTGCATGTCGTGCCGGCGCCGCTCAATGTGACGCTGTCGTGGTCGCGCACGACGCGCTACGCCGACGGCACCGTGTTTCTGAGTACCTCCACGCCACTTCCGGATGAATTGATCGGCTACTCGATCTTCCGCTCCACAGAGGCTTGCGCCCCCTCGTTTATCAATATCTCGAGCCTGCCCTACACCACGACGAACCTGGTCAACGTGACGGGCGGACTCCACTACTATTACCGACTCTTCTCTTATAATACGCTGGGCTTGTCGAGCAACGCCGTCACCCTGTCGAGCCTGGGCGACCGCAGCTACTTCATCGACGACTGTGTTTCGAAGGTCGTCATGGACGACGCGACCGCCGTTAACCTTAATTCCGATGTTAACGGCCAGGGCGACATCCAGATCGACCGCCGGCGCGTGCCGGAGGATGTGCATGACGGGGTCTACCAGTCCGTCATTTTCCGGCCGATGCGCGGCACCACGGAGCTGTCCAACTTCCCCATGACCAAGCCCGTGCGCATCGTTCTGCACTTCGAGACGCAGAACGGCGTTCCCTTTGCGCCGGCCGTTGCGGCGGCGCCGGCGGGCGGCCTCTCGGTCAAGAACCTGGGCCTGTATTGGTACAATGGCCAAGAGTTTAAGAAAGTGTATGGCGTCGTTGACCCGATCACCCAGACCGTCACCGTGCAATCCCCCAACCTCGGCAAGTATCAGATCCGCGCGCTCTCGCGCGCGGACGGCACCACCTTCGATCTCTCGAACATCTCCGGTCGCGCGATCACCCCGAACGGCGACGGGCTCAACGATATTGTGATCTTCACCTACGATCCGGGTCCCGGCAATGAGTCCGTTTCCGGCCGTATCTACGACGTGATGGGCGCGTATGTCTCGGACATGACCGCGGGGCTCGTGCCGAATACTCTTATCTGGAACGGCCGCTCGGGCGGCCGGGTCGTCGGCAGCGGCGCGTACGTCTACAGCATCAAGGGCGGCGGCAAAACCTACACCGGCACGATCGTGGTGGCACGCTGAGCATGAAAGAGAAAGGCGTTCGAAAGACGGCAAGGACGGTCTTCTTCGCGGCGGGGCTCGCTTTGCTCGGCTTCGCGCTTTCTCACGCGCAGAGCGGGCTCGTGACTTTCTATGGACCGCTGTCGCGCATCGTCACGCCTAACGGCGACGGGCTCAATGATCTGATCTTCTTCTGCTTCGAAAATCCGCAGGACAGCGACATCAGCGGAAAAATCTACACCGTGCTCGGAACCGAGGTGGCGTCGATCGGGCCCCGGGCCAACCGAACCGGGATCGCCGGGGTGGGCTGCCCGGCTTCGATCATTCGCGCGCAGTATGCGACTTGGAACGGAATGGCCGACAACGAGCGGATCCGCAGCGGCGTTTATGTTTACCGCATCAAGTCGGAGGACCAGGTGTTTTCGGGGACCGTGATCGTCGTCAGATAAAAAATGACACGCATCGACTTCCGTCGCGTCGTCTTGAGCGCCCTCTTCGCGGGGGCTTGCTCAGGCCGTGCTTTGGCGGCATATGAGGATGTCGGTGTCGGCGCGCGCGTGACCGGCCTCGGGCAGGCCTATACGGCCGTCGCCGACGATGTGTATTCCACCTACTACAACCCGGCCGGCCTTGGAACTCTTGATCGTCCGGAGTTCGGCACGACTTATTCTCGGCTGCTGACCGGGCTCTCGGACGGCTCCAATGTACAGAACTCCTTTCTCGCCTACGCGCATCCCCTCGAGGGCGGCCGCAAAGGAACGGTCGCGGGGGCCTGGAACTACTTCGGCGTCGGCGGTCTTTACACGGAGAGCCAGCTGATGGCCTCCTACGGACACAGCCTATTCGCCCGGACCTCTCCTGATCGTTATTATATCGGCGGCACGCTTAAGTACATGTCCCGTTCGCTGGGCGGGACCTCGGCGGCGGGTAGCAGCATCTCGAACACGGGCGTGGCGACCGGTACGCCCGACCCCGCGCTGAGCAACACCTCTCAAAGCAACCTCGACGCCGACCTCGGTTTCCTGTGGCACGTCAAGCCGCGCTGGACCGTCGGCCTCATGATTCAGCATCTGATGGAGCCGAATGTCGGCTTCTCCGAGACCGACAAGCTCGGACGCAATATCAAGTTCGGCGGCGCTTACAAGACGCCCTTCTCGACCTTGACCGGCGACCTGCGACTGCAGAGCGCGCCCGACGGCTCGACGGATAAGATCTTCGCCTTCGGCGCGGAGAAGTGGCTCCCCACGCTGCTGCACGGCTCCTTTGGCGTGCGCGGCTCACTCGCTAACGGCAGCCGTGACTATCGGCAGGTGGCGTTCGGCCTGTCATACAAGATCAACCGCATGCAGTTCGACTACGGTTTCGCGCTTCCTTTGGGCGGCTTGAGCGGCACCTCCGGCACGCACCGGCTCGGACTCACCTTCCGCTTTGGTCGCGCGAAGCAGGCGGACGCCGCGTTCAGCGAAGCCATTCTTGAGAACCTTCGCGACCTCGCGGCCGTCGGTACGCCCGACTTCCGCTACCAGATGGAGGACCTCGCGTTGTACAAGCGCACGGCGATCGACGAGTTCCTCCGCCAGGCTAAGCTCGACGCGAGCGGCGGACGCTTCAGCGAGGCCGCGGACAAGCTGACGCAGGCGCTGTCGCTGAAGCCCAAGGATTCGCGTCTTCAGCAGAGCCTGGAGCGCATGACGACCGTCGCCGAAGTCTTCCCAGCGGTCAAAGACTACCAGACCGACGCCGCGCAGGCCGCCATATACGAGGGCTCGCTCGACTTCGTCTCGGGCGATGCCAAGGCCTCCCTGCGCAAGCTCGCCTATGCGGAAAGCCTCAATCCGACGGAAGAGCGCATCGGACGCCTGGCGAAGGCCATCGAGGCCAAGAGCGGTGTGACCCGCGAAGGTCCGGCGGTCGTGGAAGCGGGTAAGGCTCCGACGATGGGCGCGGAGAAGGTCGTCGGTGGCACGATGGCGCTGATGGAAGTGGCCCTGCGCGAGCGGGACTTCGAACGGGTCGTGAAGCTGGCGGACCAGGTGCTTCAGCTTGACCCGGCCAACGCGCTGGCCTACAAGCGCCTGGGCGCGGCGCACTACGCGCTCAAACACAACGCGGAGGCGCTCAAGGCCCTGCGCTCGGCGTACAAGCTCGAGACCGACTCGGATTCGCGCAAGCAGATCAAGAGCTACATCGACGCGCTGCAGTCGATCCTCGAGCGCGGCCGGCGCGAGACGGCCCCGGCGCCCAAGGCGCCCGAGGCTAAGTCCACCGGGTTGACGCCGGTTGAAATCGAGCGGCTGTATGAGCAGGGCGTCGATCTCTACGCGCAGGGCAAGCTGGCCGAGGCCGCCGCCGCCTTCCGTCGCATCATCGAATCCGAACCGAACAACACCTCGGCGCGGCGCGCCCTCGACCGCGTGCAGTCGGAGATTATCTCGGGCGGACAGAAGAAGTGACGATCCGCGCGCGGCTCGTTGTCAGCACCTTCCTGCTGCAGGTTCTTTCCATGGCCTTGCTTGGCTGGGGCGTGCTGGTGGTGCGAGGTCAGTTCCAGGAACGCGAGCTGCGCGCATCGGCGACGACGATCGAGATGGCCGTGCAGCGCGCCGCGTCGGACTCCTTGATTCAGAAGGACGATGTGGCCCTGCTAAGCTATATGAAATTCCTCGAGGTTCAGTATCCCGCGATCGCCCAGGCTCGCATCCGTTGGGTGAACAGGGGTCGCGAGAGAACCGCCTCAGTCGGCACCGCCCGGTTTGGGGCGCAGACGCGGGAGACCCGCCTGACCGTTGCAGATCCGGCCGATCCGCAGAGGACCGTCGAGCTGAATGTCGCTTTGGATTACGCCGTGCTCGAGGCACCGTTTTGGGACGCCAATAAGCGCCTGGCGAAGATCATCCTCGCCGTCTGGGGTGCGACGAGCCTGCTCGGGCTGTTCGTCTCCTTTCTGATCGCCCGCGGCCTGACCAAGCCGATCATCGAGCTGAGCCGGCTGGCTGGCGAAATCGGCGGCGGCAAGCTCGGCGGTAAGCTCGCCTGGGAGTCGGACGACGAGCTTGGCGGGCTCGTGCGCGCATTCAACGGCATGTCCTCGCGCCTCGAGGAGTTTGACACGATCAAGCGCAACTTCGTCTCCTCGGTGACGCACGAGCTGCGCTCACCCCTCGGCGCGATCGAGAGCTTCCTTCAGCTGATTCGCGACAAGATCGCCGGCGGCACGCCCGCTGGATACGCGCAGTCCGCGGAATTCCTGGAGCGCATTCAGGTCAACGTGCGTCGCCTGTCGGGTTTCATCAATGATCTGCTCGATGTCGCGAAGATCGAGAAAGGTAAGATGGAGTGCGTCCTGCGGCCAATGGAACTACCGGTCCTCGCCAACGAGGTCTGCCAATTTTTTGAGGCGAAGGCGCTTCAGCAAGGGGTCTCGATTCTCAATCGCATGGCAGCCATGCCCGCCGTTATGGGCGACGCCGACCGAGTGCGTCAGGTCCTCGTCAACCTTATCGCCAATGGCCTTAAGTTCACGGCGACGGGCGGCCAGATTTGGATTGCGGGCGA
>JAYTSX010000133.1:0-1963 GCA_043745445.1 Elusimicrobiota bacterium | reverse complement strand
AAATTCAGCGCACGATCGACGTGTTCCTTGAAAGGCGTCCCGCTGAGTATCCCCCGATCGTCCGGATCGTGCTGGCGGGCGGCAGCGCGGAGCTCAAGGGCCTGCCGGAGCGCCTCGCCTCCGACACCGGCATGTCCGTCGATGTGTTCCGCCCGATGGTCAATGTGACCTCAATTGACGACAGCCTCGGAATCGCGCCGCTCGCCCCGGGGTTCGCGGCGGCCTGCGGCCTCGGCTTAAGCAACACCCTCGTGCGCAGAACCCATAAGCCCCGCATTAATCTTGTGCCTCGAAGAGCGCGTCGTTCCGCCATTATCGGGGACATTTCACCGAATTTCTGGCGTCTGATCGCCGGTCCGGTGCTCGTGGTATCGGCGTTGAGCATTTATGGCGTCTGGGCCGTGCGCGTCTCGCGCCGGGAGGCCGCGACCGAGCAGCGCCTCGAAGCAACGGCCAAGAAAGAGCGGGCCCTTCAAGGAAAATTCCTAAAGAAAAAGGCCGCGGCGATCAAGGTTCCGGTTGATCCGTTCGCTTTCTTGGCGCGGCTTACGGTCTCCGGTGTTTTCGGCGACAGCCAAAACTCCCTGGTCATGCTCAACGGCGGGGGGGCAAGCTTTGTCGCGCGCGGGGGGAAGCTTTTTCAGGAAAACGAAAAAGAAGTCCCCGGCGTGACTTCGGAAATAAGAGATAATTCCCTTTCGCTGAGCGCGGGCGGCAGGCGATATTCGATCGCATTGCCGAAATAGCTGAAACTGATGTCAAAAGGATATTAAGATGAAATTTGCGCGAATCCTATCCGCCGCGATGGCCGTCGTTCTTCTTCAGGGCAACATGGCGTGGGCCCAAATGATTCAGACCAGCACCGGGACGGCCCGCCTGACCGACCTTGAGCCGGAGACAATTGAAGCCATGATGTCCGCGAGCAGCGCGACGCTCACGGACTCTTCCCCCAGCGTTTTCCTTAAAACGATGAACCCTCAGCCGAGCCTGAACGCGCTTGTCGAGTCGCTCAACTCAGATCCAATCGATTTTAATTTCAAGGACGCCGATCTTCTGGGAATTTTGCGCACCTTCGCCGTTAAATTCAAGAAGAACATCATTGCGGCTCCGGGCGTCGGCGGCCGCGTCAACATCATGCTGCACGGGGTGCCCTTCGACGAAGCCTTCCGGATCATGCTCGAACAGCGAGGGCTGGTGGCGATCCAGAAGAGCGCCAGCGTTATTGAGGTCATCCAGCTGGTCAATATGCCCGTACTCGTACAGGTTTTCCCCCTCAAGTACCGGTTCGCCCTTGAAGTTCAGAAGACGCTCGTGAGCATACTTGATAGAAAAGAGAAGGAGAACACCATCATCTCAGTGGATGACGCCTCCAACTCTTTGGTCGTTACCTCGACGAACGACACTTTGCATAAAATGAAGGTTATGATCGGCCAACTGGATATCCCCGCGCCTCAGATTGCGATTAAAGCGCGTCTTATCGAAGTCCAGGCCGGCAACAGCCTGACTTGGGGCATCAACTGGGCCGGCGGCACGAATTTCGGCAGCGGCGGCATGGTTCGTACCATCAAGGATCAGTCCAACTATACGGTCAATCCGAATGGAACCATCAACACCACCCAGACTCCCGCGCTCTTTCCGACCGGCGGAATCTTCGACGTTTCTTTAGTGATGAACAAGACCACCTTGTACGGCTTGCTCAATTTCATCAAGGCCGACTCCCGCAGCAAGACGATCTCCGAGCCGATGGTTCTCACGGGCAATAACAAGACCGCGAAGATTCATGTCGGCCAAAATCTGCCGGTCAAGACCTCCCAGGTCACCCAGACGGCCACCACGCAGAGCATCCAGTACATCCCGGAAGGCGTCGACCTTGAGGTCACGCCCATTGTGTCTCCGGGGAGCAGCGTCATCTCCTTCCATGTCCGTATCGGCGTTTCGGAGCTGGTGGGCTTTCAGGACGGCA
>JAYTSX010000132.1:0-1973 GCA_043745445.1 Elusimicrobiota bacterium | reverse complement strand
GCGGGATTGCCGGAGGCGCTCGATGAGGTTTTCCTGAAAGCCTTCCAGGCCGATCCCGACCGGCGCTACCGCACGCCGCTTGAGTTCGTCACGGCTCTTGCAGCGGCGGTCGACGGAGCGCGAAAAGCGATATGAGGGCGCCGAACCTCGTTCGGTTCACGGCCACGCTGCTTTTGTGCGCGGCGGTTGCCGCGCCCGCCCATGCGGGGCCATGGTGGTTATTTGGATTTGGCAGCGATAAACCCGAAGAGAAGGTCAAGAAGGAGGAGGTCGTCGGCCGCGCGACGACGGAATTCAAGGAACTGCGCGAAGACGTGGCCAAAGAATACCCCAAAAATCCGAATTTTCCTGCCGTTGTCGATCGCACACAAAAGTATTTCACGGACCGCGCGAACAAACGCCTGACGCAGGAAGAATACAGCTCGCGTGAGATCGACGCTCTCAGCCACGTCGTTAAGCGGGTGATGATGCCCGGCATGAAGCGCGTATTCCATGTGTTGTCTGATGATAAGCTGACCGATCAGGAACGCAATCAACGGCTCGGCAAGGAACGCGAGCGCATGAACAATCATATGGCCAAGTTGACCCAGCAGGACGGAGGCGGAGAGGCATCGAATAAGGACGCCAAGCTGCGGAGCGAGATCATTGACCTCGGCATGGAGGCGGCGCGTTTCGCGGTTCAGCCTCCTGCCCCGCCAAATGGAGGCGGGGGTAGCGGCGGCGGAGGGGGAGGCGGGAGCGGCGGCGGTACGGGCAACTCCCCGTACGATATTGGCGGAGCAGTCGTCAGCGGTGGGACCTCCGGTATAATTGAGAAGGGCGGTCTCGATCTTCAGGCCGGCCGCTACGCGCAAGCGTACGCGATGGCCCAACGCGCCCTTGAGCTTCAACCAGGCGACCGCAGCGCGCTAGCGATTTTGCATTCCGCAGAAGGCCGCGTTCAGGCTCCCGCCGCTGCCGGCCCGAGCGCACCCGCTTCAGGCGTGGGCGCTCCTGCGGCGGGCCTGGGTGGCGCGGGCTCCTTGGCCCTGAGCCCTTCGTCGACCATCACCGCGGTCACCAGCGAGGCGGCGCAAAGGGCGGCGCGAAGCTCGATGGGCCTTGGCGATTTCTCGGGGGCGCGCGCACTCCTCGATAAAGCTCTCGCGGCGGATCCGCGCAATCCGGCTCTTCTCAATCTCCGTGCGGCGACCTCGGCGCGTCTTGGACGATGGGATGACGCGCTGAAGGACGCGGTCGCTGGGCTCGCGATCGCGCCCGGCAACATGGCTTTGCTCAATACCCTCGCGTTGTCTCAGAACCGGACACATCGCTATCGCGAGGCGCTCGTGACCGCGGAACTGATGATCGCGGCCGATCCGCGCAGCGCCTGGGGCTACGCTCAGCGGGCGCACGCTCGGGCGGGCTTGGGCAACCGCGACGCGATGCTTGCCGATATCAATCACGCGGCATTGCTCGATCCGAGCTTCCGGCAGGCGGCGGCTGACGCGGCTCAATTGCAGCTGCCCTCGGAATCCGATGTGATGTTCTTGTTTCCCGGCGAAGCCGCCAGCGGCGATTCGAAGGCTCCCGCGGCCTCTATGCCGGCGCGCGGCAAGAGTTTCAGCGCCGTGGTCAGCGGTGGTATCGTCGGCGGTCTTCTGCTCGCTTTGGGGTTGATGGCGACCGTGCTGGCACCCCTTAAGAACAAGGTCGTCTCCACCTTCACGCGCGTCAGTCGGACCGGCCCGACGGTGTCTCCCGTTGCCACGGCTCAGCCGGCGTCTGTCGCCGGGAATGTCGGCGGCCTTATCCGCGGGCAGTATGAGATCTCGCGGCAGATCGGCGCGGGCGGCATGGGCATGGTCTATGAAGGGACGGACCGCTCGCTTGGGCGGCGCGTGGCGATCAAGAAGATGCGTGACGAACTGCGGCTTAACGCGCGTGAGCGCGATCGCTTCATCATTGAGGCGAAGACCGTCGCCTCACTGCAT
>JAYTSX010000131.1:0-7250 GCA_043745445.1 Elusimicrobiota bacterium | reverse complement strand
ACGCCTGATAGGGCGACTCGTCGAGATCCGTCCACATCTTAAGCAGCCAGGGTGGTATGGGCCGGACTCGCGGCAGAGGAATCGACGGGTCAAAGTCGTAGGACTTCAGCGCGAACTGATCGGGGGGCGCGCCGGCGCGCGCCGCGAGGGGCCACGACAGGAAAATGAGGAGGGCGTATTTCATGGGGCAGCTCAGGCGAGTGTAGCCCGCCCATGCCGGATAAGCAAGAGATGGCCGTGGGCATGCAACTTTTTAGGGGTCTCAATCGTATAAAGGGATGGGAACCTACTGGGAGATCGCGCTCGACATCCTGCTGCCGCGCGCTTGTGCGCATTGCCGCGAGGATTTAAGCCGCGCCTCAGGGCCGCTGTGCCGGGAATGCGCGTCGGCGCTGCCGCCGCCGCCTGAGCCCGCATGCGTGCGCTGTGCCGGACGGCGGGGCGGACCGTCTCCGTTCTGCGCGGACTGCGTGGGGCGGATATTTTCGTGTCGTCTGATCCGGGCCGCCGCCGCGCACCGCGGGCCGGCCGCCTCACTCGTGCACGCGTTTAAGTTTCGGGGCTCAAAGCCGGCCGCGAAAGCGGCCGGACGGAGCATGGCCGCGGCGCTGACTTTGCACCCGGAGCTGTCCGGATTCGACGCGCTGGCCGCCGTTCCCATTCATCCCCGGCGCGAACGGGAGCGCGGCTATAATCAGGCGGAAATACTCGCCCGGGAGGTCGCCGCCTCGACCGGGCTCCCCTTGCTCGACGTCCTGGAGCGCTCGCGGGCGGCGGCGCCGTCCTGGAGACTCGGACGCGTTGAGCGCCGCACCGAGCTCGTGGGAGCCTACGCCCCGCGCGCGGGAGCCGGCGCTCTTGTCGCCGGAAAACGCGTGCTCCTAATCGACGATGTAAGCGCGACCGGGACGACCTTCGAGGAGTGCGCGGTCGCGTTGCGCGCGGCGGGGGCGGCGGATACGGCGGGCTACGCCTTCGCGCGAGCCGGGTCGTTTACTTGAGGCCGAGAAGCTTCTTCCACCAAGGAACGGAGCTCGCCACGGGAGCCTTCGTACGCACGACGGAGGCTTCAGCGGAGGCCGCGACATGTACCGGCAAGGTGAACAGGAAAGTCGCGCCCTGGCCGGCCTCGCTTTCGATCCACATCTTGCCTTTCTGCAGGTGGACAAGCGCCTTGGCGATGGACAACCCCAGGCCCGTGCCGCCGATGTGCATTTCGCCCGCGGCGATCTGAACGAACTTCTCGAAAATCTTACTTTGCTCGGACTTAGCGATGCCGGGCCCGGTGTCGGTGACGGCATATTCGACGAAACCTTGATTGCCCTCGGCGCGCTTGGCGAGCTTGACCGTGATCTTGCCCCCGGCCGGCGTGAACTTGATCGAGTTAGAGAGGAGGTTGACGATAACCTGAACCGTGCGCGACGCATCGGCCATGACGACTGGGAGTCCATCCGGAGCGGCCAAACTGAGTTCGATGCGTTTCTTTTGGGCCCACGGCTGAAGGCTGTCGACCGCATCTTGAGCGATCTTGGCCGCTTCGGTCGGCTTCGGGTACACCTCCATCTGCCCGGATTCGATCTTGGAGAAATCCAGAATGCTGTTGATCATGTCGGCCAGGCGGTCGGAATTCTTGAGAGCGGTATTAAGCATCCGCGTTTCGTCTTCCTCGATCTTGCCGGCAAACTGGCCCTGGAGAATCTCAAGCGCGGCGCGGATCGACGACAGGGGCGCGCGCAGCTCGTGCGTGACGTGGGCGACAAAGTCGCGCTGCATCCTCTGCAGCTCCTTGTGCTTCGTCGCGTCGGGCAGGGCGGAGACCATACCGACGACCTTGCCTTCCTCGGTCTTCACGATGGCGCTCGACGCGCGCAAGGTGCGTTGAGTGTCCGCGTCGCCCTGGAGCTTCACCTCGGTGCCGATGTCCCGGTCGGCCGGCGATGTCAGATCGGCGGCCATCGTCACGACGAATTGCTCGCTCGACTTATCGGTGATTCCTTGGCCGGCGGTCTGGGCAAGGGTCTGCCCGTAGATCTGCTCGGCGGCGGGGTTCATCATCAAAATCTTGCCCTGATCGTCGACGACAACGACGCCTTCGACCATATTGCTGAGGACGCTGTCGGTCCGCTTCGCCTCGTTCTGTAAAGTCTTCTTCTCGCGTTTGAGCGGAACGGTGACCTCTTCGACGCGCTTGGCGATATCCTGCTCAAGGAGCTTCATGACCTGTTCGATGACTTTTTTGCGCAGGACCGGATCGGGCACGGCCTTCTCAACAAGTGCCATCATCGTGCGCTCAAGCGAACCACCCGCAATCGCATCGGCAATTCCCTGAATCGCGGCCTGACCTGCCGCCGCACCCCCTTCTCCGGCACCAGCACCCGCGCCAGCGCCCGGTCCTTCGCCCTCGCCGGCCGGACCGTCGCCGGCGCCTTGTCCACCGGCTCCGGGACCAGCGCCTGCACCCGCACCCGCGCCGCCGGTCCCTCCTCCGGGTCCCGCGCCAGCGCCGGCTCCCGAGCCCTTGTCACCGGCCTTTAGGTACACAGCCTCGTTAAAAACGATGTTCGTGACCGAGCGCTCGGCGAGATAGCCTTTCGGATCGGCGGCAGCCGACGAATCACCCCGCATGGCGGCTAATTCGCAGAAGGCGATCAGTTCATCGGCGCTAATACCCGTCTTGAAGGACAGGCTCGAGAGCTTGAAGCGATTAAAAAGGTTGGCAAGCGAGGCCGGAAGCTGGGACAAAGTGCCGACGACGCGGGCATTGAGGATGAGCTTGTCGCGATCGATGCCGATCGCGATCTCACCGCCCGAAGACAGCGCCAGAGCGGCGGCCAGATTTTCCTGCGCGAGCGTAATGGTCGCGATCACGGCGGGATGGCCGACCTTATACAAGGCCATCTGGCCGAGCGCCTTGCCGATCGCCTTCAGCGCCTCGAGCGTCTGTTTCTCGAGAGTCGCGCCTGGTCCCGGAGTCGGCGGCGGGGAAGTTTCGGCCATCAGAGCCTCTCGATGCGTCCTTTAAGACCCGATAGGGCGTTGCGCGCGTCGAAAGTCCGGCGGGCTAGCCGAACGACGCGCGGGTAGTCGAGCCCGGCGTGCGCCGTCAGGATCAGCACGCAGTCGGCCTCGCGCACGGCGGCGTCCGTCAGGGGGCGGCTCGCCCAGGAGCGGCCGCCGACCGAAACGCGCGGCACATGGGGGTCGTGATAGGAAATTCTGGCCCCATCTTCAGCGAGGAGGTGCATGATGTCGAGAGAGGGCGAATCACGGAAATCTCCAACGCCCGGCTTGTACGCGACGCCAAGCACGAGAACCTTGGCCCCCTTCACCGACTTGGAGTCTTTGTTGAGCAAGTTCGCGATTCGGCCAACCGTGTAGCGCGGCATTTGACCGTTGACCGTCGAGGCGAGCTCGATGAAGCGCGGCTCAAAATTAAGAGTCTTCATTTTCCACGCCAGGAGCTGCGGATCCTTGGGGATGCAGTGTCCGCCGATGCCGGGGCCGGGCCAAAAAGGCATGAAGCCGAAGGGCTTCGTCGCCGCCGCGCCGACGACTTCCCAGACATTGAGGCCGAGGCGGTCGCAGATCTGCGCGAGCTCGTTGACAAGGGCGATATTGACGGAGCGGAAGGTGTTTTCAAGGAGCTTGACGAGTTCGGCGGCGGTCGCGCTCGTCACGGGCACGACCTTCGAGATCACGGAAGAATACAGTTCCGTGGCGAGGGCCGTCGATCGCGCATCGATGCCGCCGACGACCTTCGGGGTATTCTCGATCTTCCACTTCTGGTTGCCCGGATCCACACGCTCCGGCGAAAACGCCAGCCAGAAGTCCTTGCCGGCCTTGAGGCCCGACTTCTCCAGCTCGGGAAGCACCGCCTCCTGCGTGGTGCCCGGGTAGGTCGTGCTTTCTAAGACGACCAACGTGCCACGCTTGATCTTTTTGGCGACCCCGCGGCAGGCGGAGATGATGTTCGAAATATCGGGTTCCTTCGTCTTGCGTAAAGGGGTCTGGACGCAGATGAGGATGGCATCGAGCTTGCCGACGGCCGAACCATCGTCTTCGATCGTCAGGGCTCCGCCCTTGATGAGCGCGGCGAGTTCCTTCGAGGGGACATCTTCAATATAGGATCGGCCTTTACGAAGGGCCGCCGCACGCTCCGCGGACACCTCGATTCCCGTGACTTTGAAGCCGCGCCGAGCAAAAGCGACGGCCAGGGGCAGGCCAACATAGCCCAGGCCGATCACGCCGACGCGGGCCGTTTTTTCACTGATTTTGCGTTCTAGTTCCACGGCGAGAGTATAGAGGATGAAGCGGGACTTGTCCATGCCCGCTATTTATGAAAGAATGCGATCTTCCTTATGAAGAGCCATGATGTTTGCGTCGTCGGCGCCGGCTATGTCGGCCTGGTCACCGGATCCTGTTTGGCCGAGATCGGGCACCGCGTGGTCTGCGTGGATTCAGATCCCCGCAAGCTCAAATCGCTGAAGGCCGGCAAGATTCCGATTCACGAGCCCGGCCTCGAGGCAGTCTTTAAGCGCGTGGTAAAATCGGGCAAGCTTTCTTTTGCCGCCTCGGTCGAGGAAGGGCTTCTGTTCAAGGGCCGCCGCGCCTCGGTCGTGTTCATCGCCGTCGGCACGCCGCCGCGCCACGACGGCTCGGCAGACTTATCCGCCGTCGAGGCCGTCGCGATGACCGTCGCCAAGCACATGACCGGCTACACCGTGATCGTGGACAAGTCCACGGTGCCCGTCGAGACTGGCGACTGGGTCTCAAAGACGATCCAGCGCTTCAATAAATCCGGCACGCCCTACGACGTCGTGTCGAACCCCGAATTTCTGAGCGAAGGCTCCGCGGTCAAAGATTTCATGAAGCCCGACCGCGTCGTTCTCGGAATCTCGTCTAAACGCGCCGAAACTTTGATGCGCGAGATTTATGCGCCTCTCAAAGCCACCATACTTATCACCGACCTCAAGAGCGCGGAGCTCATCAAGCACGCGTCCAACTCCTTCCTCGCCACCAAGATCTCCTACATCAACGCGGTGTCCGCCCTGTGCGAGAAAGTCGGCGCAGATGTGAAAATGGTCGCGCAGGGCATGGGCCTCGACCGGCGCATCGGCCCGATGTTCCTCAACGCGGGCATCGGCTTTGGCGGCTTCTGCTTTCCCAAGGATCTGGAGGCCTTCTACTGGATCAGCAAGCAGAAGGGCTACGATTTCAAGATGCTCAAGGCCGTGCAGGAAGTCAACGAGCTGCAACTGTCCTGGGTGTCCCGCAAGATCGAGGAAAAGCTCTGGAACCTCGAGGGCAAGACCGTCGCCGTGCTCGGCCTCGCGTTCAAGCCCAACACCGACGACATGCGCTACGCGCCCTCGCTCGCGGTCGTGACCGGCCTGCGCGCGCGCGGCGTCAAGGTCCGCGCGTTCGACCCCGTCTCGATGGAACGCGCCAAGGTTCTTCCCGAATTCAAGGGCGTGCACTTCGCCAAGGACGCGTATGACGCGATCAAGGGTTGTGACGCACTTGCGATCGTGACGGAGTGGCCGGAGTTCAAGGACCTCGACCTGCGCCGCGCCAAAAAACTGATGCGCACGGCCGTGCTCCTCGACGGACGCAACATCTTCGATCCGGAGAAAGCCCGCGCCCTCGGCTTCGACTACGCCGGCGTGGGACGCCCATGATCAAGCGCGTGCTCATCACCGGCGGCGCCGGCTTCCTCGGCAGCCATCTCTGCGAGAATTTTCTTAACAAAGGCGCCAAGGTCATCGCGGTGGACAACCTCATTACCGGCAGCATGACGAACATCGAGCACCTGCTCAAAAACCCGCGTTTCGATTTCATCAAGATGGACGTGACCAACTATCTTCATGTGCCGGGCCCCCTCGATCTCGTCATGCACTTCGCCAGCCCTGCCTCCCCGATCGATTACGCCCGCTGGCCGATCCCGACGCTCAAGGTCGGCGCGCTCGGCACGCACAAGGCGCTGGGGCTGGCCAAGGACAAGAAGGCGATCTTCGCCCTCGCGTCTACCTCCGAGGTGTACGGCGACCCCGAGGTGAACCCCCAGCCCGAGACCTACTGGGGCAACGTCAACCCGATTGGACCGCGCGGGGTCTATGACGAGGCCAAGCGCTACGCCGAGGCGATGACGATGGCCTATCACCGCTATCACGGAATGAAGGTACGCATCGTACGCATCTTCAACACCTACGGCCCGCGCATGCGCACCGAAGACGGCCGCGCCGTCCCCAACTTCATTACCCAGGCGCTGAAGGGCAAGCCGATCACGGTTTACGGCGACGGCTCGCAGACCCGCAGCCTGACCTACGTGTCTGATCTCGTCGACGGCATCGACCGCCTTGTGCGCTCGAGCTCGACGGGGCCGATCAATATCGGCAACCCGGTCGAGATGACTTTGCTCGAGATCGCGGAGCTCATCAAGCGGCTAACGAAGTCAAAGTCGAAAATCGTCTTTAAAAAGCTGCCGGTCGATGATCCCAAGGTGCGGCGCCCCGACATCACCCTCGCGCGCAAGAAACTCAAGTGGGAGTCGCGGGTTCCCCTCGAAGAAGGCCTGAAGCGCACGATCTCTTATTTCCGCACCGTCCTCTGAACCCCGTCCTCACCGTCGTCCTTCCCTGCCACAACGAAGCGGAGAATATCAGCCGCTACTCGGCTGATCTTTATCCCGCACTCGACGCGCTGGGCGTGTCTTACGAGGTCGTGATCGTCAACGACGGCTCCTCCGATGACACGGCCGCGAAGGCGGCTGAGCTCGCATCCGCTCGCAAGGACACGGTCCTCATCAATCTTTCGCCGAACCGGGGCATGGGCGGCGCCCTGCGCGCGGGGTTCGCGGCAGCAAAAGGAACATTCCTCGCGACGCTTGACGCGGACCTCACCTTCCCGCCCGCCTACCTCAAGGACCTCCATGCGGCCGCTGTCGACGCAAACGCGGATCTCGCGTCGGGCTCGCCGTACCTTCGCCGCGGCGACATGGCAGACGTGCCCTGGATCCGGCGCCTGCCCGGTCTCATGATAAACGCCTTTTACCGCGGCCTATTCGGCATGCGTCTCACCGCCTACACCCCCGTGTTCCGGCTGTACCGCGCCTCCTTCATTAAAAATATTTCCCTCGTCTCAAACGGCTTCGAGATCAATGCCGAGATCGCCGCGCGTGCGCTGCTCGATCGGCGACCGGTCGTTGAAGTCGCCGCCCCGTTGCATGTTCGCACCGCCGGCGTTTCAAAGCT
>JAYTSX010000130.1:0-27085 GCA_043745445.1 Elusimicrobiota bacterium | reverse complement strand
CTGCGGAGCCGCTGTCATCGGCACACGCAAGAGCATCGGCGGGCGCGCCAGCGCCTACTGCCCCTCCTGCCAGGTTTAATCAGCGCCGGCCGCGAAGGGCGTTGTCCCGGGTCGAAACCGCGGCGCGCGCCTTCAGTGGCGACACCTGGGTGCGTTCATAGAGATACATCGCGGTCAGGATCGCGGCGGGCACGGCGGCTAAAAGAGTGATGGCCATGGGGTTTCTCCGGGAATGTTCGCGTCGAAGTCAGCATAACCCCCAAGCCTTGATTAGTCAAGCCCTTGCCCCAAGCAAGTCTTAAGCTGGAGTTTCCTTGACGCAAACCCGTTCGCCGGCTATCCTTAAAACAAGGACCCGCTATGCCGCCCACACCATTGTTTTTAAGCGCCGCGAGAATCGAAGCTCTCGCGGCATTTCATTCGCTGGAGCCCGACGCGATCACTTTGCACCTCGCCGTCGACGCCGGCGGGCTTTATCCCTCGACCTTTCACGCGCTTGCCGCCGAAGCGCGTAAACATCCGAAGATGAAAATGCTCATCCGCGACCTCGAGCGCATCGAGGCCTATATCGCCTCCGAGTTCGTGCCCGGGCCGCACCGCATGGCCGCGGTGTTCTCCTGCGCCAAGCGAGGCCTGTTCGAAACCTTCAATTTACCCCAACCCTTTAAGAGCTCGCTGAGCGTCGACGAAAAGCTCGACCTTCGTCCCCTCAGGGCGCTCGAGGGACAGTATCACCGGTTCGTGGCCCTATTGCTCGGCGCGAAGAAGGCGCGCTTTATTGAAATTCATATGGGGCAAGCGCTCGAACTCGAGGAGCTCATCGGCGACTTTAACACGCTCGATGGCCTTGGAACCGTGGCCGCGCGCGCCGCCACGCTCGCCCGAGAACGCCGCTACGACCGCCTCATCCTGGGCGCCTCCCCGGTCCTTGAAGCGGCGCTCGTCCCCCTCCTCGATCAAGTGCTGCAGAAGGATCTCATTCTCGAGCCGGTCCTGGGGCCGGACCGCCCCGTTGAGGCGGTGCTCGAACGCGTCCTGCATAACGAGCGCCAGGCCCGCAGCGTCCGTGAAACAGTGCTGGTTCACCGGCTCCTGGACGAGGCCCGCCAGGGCGGCGCCGTGACCGGACTTGAAGCCGTCACGGCCGCGGTCCAACAGGGTTGCGTCGCGCGCGTGCTGGTGCGCGACGGCTACGCCAAGATAGGCCGCGCCTGCCCTAAATGCGGCCACCTGTCCGTGGCCCACCGTTCCTGCCCCTGGTGTTTCTGCGCGACCGACATGATCCTGGATCTGGTCAGCGCGCTCGGCGACAAAGCGCTCGCCGCGGGCTGCGAGGTCTACCGCATCATGCACGACACACGCTTCGACGGCGTTTGCCGCATCGGCGCGGAGCTGAAGGTGCCGGTCAACAAGCCCGTCGTCCCGCCGACGTCGCGCGCCCTGCGCGGTCACTTCGCGATGAAGGACGGCAAGCCTTCGCCTCTTCGCCCTCGTTAAGAGCGGTTAGAGCGGTTCGCGGCCGTAGTAAGGAAGCCCGGCGAATTCCGCGGCGCTGACGGCCGCGCGTGCGCCATCCTCGGCGTCACGGGCCCAGTACAACTCGAGGTCTCCGCCGTCGATGCGGCGCAGGCACACCACATAGGTCTGTCGAATCGCGCCGATCAACAGGCGCCGGCGCTCACGACTGATCAGAATGACGGCGCGGAATTCTTCGAGGTCCCAGGTCGCGTTGCCCCCGACGGAATGGCCCCCGACGCCGAGATAGCGCGCGACCATGCGGTGCTCCCGGTCGAGCACGACCCGCGAGCGGCCGCGCAGGAACAGCCAGCCCGAGGCCACGAACACCGCGCCCAACACGAAGCGCACGCAGGGAATGAGCAGCGGGGTGGAGCTCTTCAGGAAGTAGGCGGCGACGACCGTCCCAAATGTAAAGATCATCTCGACCAAGCCGAAGCAGGCCAAAGCGAGGCCCGCCATGGACGCGGTCGCGTCGGGTTCTTGCCGAATTTCGAGGCGGGTACGGCTCGTCTTGATCATCTCGGTGTGGTGGGGACTGCTGTCAGTGTAGCCCCGCCCCCGACAAGCGTCAAGACCCATTTACCGACGAGAATTCGCGTGGCGGCGACTAGAAGTAGCGACGAATTCCGACGGCGCCGTCAAATGTCGCGCCTTCATTCGGAGCCACGCGCAGAACGGGCGCGACCTCCATGAAGAACTCGATGGGCTTCGTCGAGTGGAACATCGAAACGCCGCCGACGAAGCGGATGCCGACGAAGGTGTCGTGCTCGGTCTTAAACTTCAGGCCGAGGCCGGCGTACAACGGCATGCGATAACCGGGAAGCTTGCGCGGCAGGATTTTGTCGAAGTTTTTCAGGAAATCGGCGTTCATCGTAAAATCGCCGTCCGAAACGCCGAGATGGCTTTGAACCGCATAGACCGGATCAAGCCAGTACTTAGCCGTCACACCGAACGGCACGCCGAGCACGACCCCGGCTCCGAATTTAGGGGTCTCGGCGGCCCGGGCCGAAATGGCTCCGGAAACGGCCAGCAGGAGGGTCAAAATTAATCGGCTCATGCCATAGTCTACACCAAAGCGACCCCTTTCGGATTTTGTTACCATGAGCCCATGAACGCAGCCACTTTTAGCCCGAATTCCGAGCACACGTTCGACCTGGCGTCGCTCAACGCCATCCTCTCCAAATACAAGGAATCCCATCTGCCGAGCTCTCTCTGGCAGATCGCCAACACCGCGATCCCGTTCTTCTCGGCCATGGCCTTGATGTATTTCACCTCCTACAAAGGCTACTGGCCTGTCTCCTTGCTCCTCGCGATTCCCGCCTCCGGCCTGCTCATGCGCCTGTTCATCATCCAGCACGACTGCGGCCACGGCTCTTTTTTTAAGTCCTCCCGCGCCAACGATTGGCTGGGCGCCGTGCTCGGTGTCCTCACCTTAACGCCCTACACTTACTGGAAACAGACCCACGCCATTCACCACTCCACCTCGGGCAATCTCGACCGGCGCGGCTACGGCGACATCGAGACCTTGACCGTCAACGAGTACACCGCGTTGACGCCTTGGGGCCGCTGGAAATACCGAGCCTACCGTTCCATCCCGGTCCTCTTCTTCATCGGGCCCGCGTTCCACTTCGTCGTCTACCACCGCTGGCCGGGGATCGTCCCCGCGGACTGGAAGGCGGAACGGCGCAGCATCCTCCTCAATGATTTGGCGCTGGTCGCCCTGCTCGCTCTCGCGCACTACACAATCGGGCTCAAGCACTTCTTCCTGGTCCAGCTCGCCGTCGGGATTATGACCGCGATCGCCGGGGTCTGGTTCTTTTATGTCCAGCACCAGTTCGAGGGAGCCTACTGGCGCCGCGACGACAAGTGGGACCTCGTCGAGGCGAGCCTGCGCGGCAGTTCCTTCTACGATCTCCCCGCCGTCCTGCAGTGGCTGACGGGCAACATCGGCTTCCACCACATCCACCATTTGAACAGCCGCATACCGAACTACAAGCTCGAGCGCTGCATGATGGAAAATCCCATCCTGCAGACCCCCTCGCGTCTGACCTTGTGGAAGAGCTTCACATGCGTGTTCCTGACCTTATGGGACGAGGAGCGCCAGGCGCTCGTTCGTTTCGAAGACATCGAGCGCATCTAATCCCGGCTAATAAGGGAATATCTGCTCGAGGGTCTTCTCCTCGTAATCTCCGAGCTTCTTGAGCCCCTCGAGATTGACCCGGTCGCGATGGCCCAAGACGAAGTAGCTCATCGGCCGCGACTTAAAACGCCCCGCGAAAGTCTCGAGGTCCTTCTGACCGTAGCCGAGCACCTGCGCGAAGCGCCGCGGCCTTGGATCTCCGCCGATAATGCCCTCATCCTCCCAGCTTTGGACCGTCCCCGGGATGGCGCGAAACGGCGTCGGGTTGTCGCGATAGCTTTCCTCGATCGTGCGCTTGGTCTCGGAGAAGCGCTTCGCGGCGATCGGCGGCCGACGCAGGAGCTCCGACAGCAAGGTCACCGCATCGATGGTCTTGTCCGCCTGGCAGCCGACGCTACCGTACACCTGATTGTCGTCGCCCTTAAAGTTGCCGCGATCATAGCCACCCCCGGCCGCGTAGGCCAGCGAGCGCGCCTCACGGATTTCCTGAAAAATGACCGCGCCCATGCCGCCGCCGAGGTAGTTCTCGTAGAATGAGTAGTCCACCGCGTGCTCCGGATCAAGCACCTCGTCGGCGGCAAAAACACCGGCCTGGGCCTGCACCATGTCGCGATGCGTGAAGTAGACCTTCGAGCGCGAGGGCCTCAGCAAACGCAGCGGCGCGCGCGCCGGCGGGTCCTTGAATGAACCTTCTCCACCGGCCAGCTTCGCGACGGCCTCCGGCGGCCGGTTGCCGATATAGGAGATCTTGCGCTTAAAGTCGAAGACGCCGCGGATCAGGGCTTGAACGCGGTCCAGGTTCAGAGCCCGCAGCTCGTCGTCGGTCAGCTCGTTCAGCACCGAGCCATCCTTGCCCCGGCGCGCAACCTGCCCAAGGGCGTAGGAAATCGCGCCCGGCTCCTTTTTGGTGTCTTGATGCGCACCGATGGCGACATCCACGGATTTTTTTAGGGTGTCGGTCGACAGCGACGGTGCGGCAAAGCGCGCCCGCATCAGCTCAAGCGTCGCCTCCAGATTGGCATCGAGCCCGCTGATGGAGACATAGGACGAATTTTCACCGCAGCCGTAGGACACACTCGAGCCCAGCCGGTAGAGTCTGCGTTTGTACTCCTCCGCCGTTATCTCGCCCGCCCCGGACAAATTGAGCAGCCCCAAGGCGGAGCACAAGGTGCGCTCCTGGCGACGCCCGCGTTCGAAAGAAAATGTCAGCGAAAAAAGATCGTTGGACGGATTTGCCGCGGCGTACAGCTTGCCCGAAGGCACCGGCACGAGCGTGTAATCACGGTTCTCAACGAGCCAGCGCGGCGTCAGCGGCTCGGCGGGCAAAGCCAGCACCTTGGAGGCGAATGCCGACTGCCGAGCGGCGTCAATGCTGAGCTTCGTGAATACCGGCTTGGTGATGCTCGGCAGTTCGGGCTTGCCCTTGCGCCGATAGGCCGTGATCCGGTTTTCACCGAGATACTTCGCGGCGACGCGCATCGCGTCCGCCTTTGTCACGCGCCGCAGCCGGTCGAGGCTTGCCGCCGTGACGGCCCACGGCTCGCCACGGATGAAAGATCCGGTCATGCGCGAGACGCGCGCCTCGTTCGATTCGAGCCGGTATTTCTCCGAGACTTCGTAATTCGTGATCGCGCCGCGCAAATCGTCCTCGGAGAAGTCCCCGGCCTTGGCCGCGGCGACAGCGTCGAGCAGCAGCGCGCGCGCCTGCTCGACCGTCTGCCCGAGCTTGGGCACCGCGGACAGCTCGAACTCGCCGGCCTCGTTATAGAAGGACGCGCCGCCCCCGGCGCGCTTCACCTTTTGCGCGAGGTTGAGTTGAAGATCGATGATTCCCGTGCGCCCGTTGCTCAGCATCATCCCCAGCACCAGCAGCGCGTCGGCGTCGGGATGGCGAAACGGCGCCGTCGGCCACACGAGCTCGACCATCTCCTCCGCCTCGTATTTGACCTCGACCAGCGCTTCGCCGCGCAGCACGGGCAGCACGCGCCGATCATCGGGCGCCAGCGGCGTGGGCTTCCAGGCGCCGAAGTGCTTCTCAAGGAGCGCCAGCATCGTCGCGCGATCAAAATCCCCGGCGAGCGTGATCGCCATGTTTTCAGGAACGTACCAACGGCCGTAGAACTCATACATTTTCTTCAAGGAAGGGTTCTTCAAATGCTCGATGGAGCCGAGCGTCGTGCGCCCATAGGGATGTTCGCCGTACAGCCGCTTATTGATCGCTTCGCCGAGGATGCGGCCGGCATTATCGAGCGAACGATTCTTTTCTTCATAGACCGTCTCAAGCTCGCCCAGAAATAAGCGGAACACCGGCCGCGCGAAGCGCTCGACCTCGACCGTCGCCCAAGCCTCCGCCCGGTTCGAGGGGAAATCGCCGACATACACGGTCTGCTCATCGGAGGTGTAGGCGTTCACGCCGTGGATGCCGAGCTGGGCGTACACCTTGCTGAGCTCGTTGGGAACGGCGTACTCGGATGCGGCGATATTCTCAGCGTCGATCTCCTTGTAGATGCGCGCCCGCTCCCCCGGATCGGCGGCCTGAAAGTGCTTTTCATACAGCGCGAGAATGCGCTCCAGATGCGGCGCCTCCTTCGCGTCATCGAGGGTGCCGAGCGCGCGCGTGCCCTTGAACAGCATGTGCTCAAGGTAATGGGCCATGCCCGTGCTGTCGGCGGGATCGTTTTTGGAGCCCGCGCGTACCGCGATGTTCGCGGCGACCCGCGGCGTCTGGGTGTTCGGGCTGAGATAAACGGTAAGCCCGTTCGACAGTCTGTGGACCGTCGTCTTCATCGCATCGCCCGCCAGCGGCGTCTCAACGACATCCGGGCCTTTGGCCGGGGACCCGAGGGGCAGGCACAGCAACGCGGCGACAAGAATTATTTTTTTCATGGGTTCTGGAAGCGAGGATAGACCCGCAAAGCCTCCGCGTCAAGGCTTGACAGCCCCCCGCGCCCCGGACACACTAGCTCCATGAAGCTCACCCGGCGCCTCGCCATGCCCATCGGTACGGCGGTCCTCATACTCGCATGGTGGGCCGCGACCTCGGGCAAACCCGTGCCCGTGCGGCGATCGGCCGTTATGTCTCGCGGCGCGCCGGGGGCGTCCCCCGATCGGTCCGCCGTGGCGACGACGGACGCCCCCGCGGAGCTCGAACCTCCCGCACCGGTTCTGCGACAATCCGCGGAGCGTCGGTTTTCCAGCCCCTCATCAAATGGCGCGTCGGCTGGAGGCACTTTAGGCGTCGAACCCGAGAAGAGTCCGGCGTCCGCCGCGGCCGCGCGCTTGACTGGAGGAAATGTCAACATGCCCGGCGGCTACGGAGCGCCGACAGCGACCGTCGGCCACAGCGCCTCCGCGGCGGCCCCGGTTCCCGTCCAGGCAGGCGCCACGGCCGCCGGCGTCGCGCGCGGGCCTGACGCTCATGACGATAAGAAAGAGAGTTCACATGTGGCGGAGACTGTCACGCCCGCTGACGCCAAGCTGACCGGCGCCGCCGCGAACTTGGTGGCGGCGGCGCACGATCTCAAGGGGAGAGGCGATGCTGCCGCAATGCGTGCCGGATCAAGCCTTGAGGCCGGAATCATGCGCCAGATCACGATGGAAAACAAAGTGGACTCCGGAATTCGCAACGCCATCTCCGATTTACAAAGCTCGGGCCGTCCCGTCACACCGGAAGCGGTCGCGAAGGCCGCGCAGGGCGTCCTGGTCGACAACGGCCTTAAGCCCGACGACATCGATGTCGAGACGGCCATCGCGCGCGCCTCGGGGCCTCCGCCTCCTCCGGTTGCACCCGGCGCGTACGCCGAAGCCGCCAAGGCGGTCGCGGCCGCGCCCGTTCTCCCTCCCGCCATGCGCGCGGAGATCGAGCAGTTCGCCATGAAGCCACCGCCGCCGCGCGCGGCCTCTCCCACGGGCACGCTCGACGCCTTCAAGAAAAACAAGGATGTATTCGATAAAGCGCTCAAGGACTTCGGCGTAAAGCCCGAGGATATTCTCGCCATTCTCAAAGTCGAGACCGATCTGGGGCGCAACACGGGCAAATACCCTCTGCCGGGGACGCTGAAGGCAATCAGCGAGCGAGTCGGGCCGGACAATCGCCCCACGAAAGCCGCGATTCAAGCCGGCCGTGACCTCGTCGCGCTGACGCGCCTTGAAGCGGAGGGCCAGCTTGGCGGCTTAACGATCAACCAAGTCTATGGCTCCTATGCGGGCGCGATGGGCACTCCGCAATTTTTGCCCTCGAGCTGGGCCGCCTACTCCCGCTCCCCGGACGGCGGCCCGCGCGACCCTTTTAACTTCGGCACCGCCGCCTATTCCGTCGGCAACTACTTGAAAGTCCACGGATACAACCAGGATGTCGCCCGTTCGATCTGGGGCTACAACCATTCGCAGGAGTATGTGGACAAGGTCCAAGGAGTGTCAGCCGCCGTAAAAGTAAACCTGAGCGCGGCCGCGACTCCCGTTAAATAGGATTACTGTGCGTCGGTGTCGGGAGGAACGGTTGGCGCGGCCGGCACCGTGGGCAGCGCGGGCGTTGTCGGCGCGGATCCGCCTCCCCCGCTTGAAGAGCCGCCCGAGAAGCCGATGCCCGCGCCGCCATTAAGCCTCGAAAAGCCGCCGGAATTCAGGCCCCGACGATTAAAGTCTTTCGGGGCCGGCTTCACAGGAGCGACCGCCGCAGCTTTCACGACGGGGGCCGGCGGGGCTTCAGCTTGGGGCGGAGTAGGCTCTGGCGCCGCCGCTACGGCGGGAGCGCGCTTGGCCGCGCGCATGTCGTCGTCGACCTGAAGCATCATACCTGAGGCGGGCGCCTCGGCCGGGACCAAGGGCTTCGGCGCGGGAGACGGCTCTTCCGTCGAGCGCGCGGGAAAAAGCTTGCGGTAATCTTTAGAGGCCTCAGCGACCGCGGCGACGGCCGCGCGGGCCCGCCAATAGCGCCAGCCGGCGAAAGCGATCATGGCGAGCAAAATCACGAACAGGGCGACCTTCTTGGGATCCAGCTGGTCTTCGTTCATCGATGTCGCTTCCCGCAGACTGATTATAGCCGCTCGGCGCGATTAATCAAGGGCGGCGGTAGCGGCCCGCTCAAAACGCGCGGCCACCTCCGCTCGACGCTCCGGCGGAAGAAACAACGCCCAAACGCCATTCCACGACATTTCCAGGAACTCCTCGGCCGTAAATCCCGCATCTCTCGAAAGCGCCTCGTACTCGTGCGCGAGATCGATGCCGAACACGCCGGGATCGTCGGTGCTGAGCGTCGTCAGGAGCCCCGCGTCCTTCCACGCGCGCACGGGGTGCGCCCGGTACGAAGCGACGGCCCCGGTCCTCACATTCGATGTCGGATTAACCTCGACGACGATGCCGCGCCGGATCACCTCTTTAAGCAAATCCGAGCGCTCGCGTAGAATGATTCCGTGGCCGATCCGGTCCACGCCGATCTCAAGCGCATCTTCGATTTCGCCTCCCCGCGGAGACTCTCCGGCGTGAGCGGTCAAGCCGAGGCCGGCCTCACGGCCGCGCCGCAGCCAATCGCCGTAATCGGACAGGGCCTGGTCGCCGGGCCCGGCGTCGGCCACATCGAGGCCGACGACGCCGCGTCCTGCGTATCCCACGGCGAGATCGGCCATCGCCTCATTCGACGCCGTGTCCATCACCGCGAACGGCCGCAGCAGGCAGATAATGACGCCGCTGCTTACTCCAAAGTCCTGATGTCCGCGCTTAAGCCCCCTCAACGCGGCGTCGAGTACGCCGCTCATCGGGAAGGCGCCGGTTTGCTGAAGCGCCGGCGCGAAGCGCACCTCGGCATGCAGGATGTTCTGCCTCGCGCAGTCCCGTACAAGCTCGTAGGCGCTCAGCTCGACGGCTTCGGCCGAGCGCAGCAGCGGATAGAACGCGTGAAA
The DNA here is from genome assembly GCA_043745445.1 of Elusimicrobiota bacterium. Classification (GTDB taxonomy): domain Bacteria; phylum Elusimicrobiota; class Elusimicrobia; order UBA1565; family UBA9628; genus GWA2-66-18. The sequence goes on along the minus strand of JAYTSX010000130.1, from coordinate 17,530 downwards.
GGCGTCAAGCACCGCCGCCAAGGACGCGCGGGGCTGGTCCACGACCACTTTTCGGCGAATCTCTTCGATACCAAGGCCATGCAAAGGCGAGTCCGGCGTCACGCTCGCCAGCCGAAGCACGGTCTCCGGCGACAGCGCTCCATCTAAATGCAGGTGCGTCTCGACCTTGGGCAACTGGGCGGCGAAGCGCGCCATCCGCGCCGGAGTCCACCTCCCACGCCGGGCCTGCTCACGCAAGGCTTGAGGCAGGTCAGGCATTCGTTTTGCGCTTGAACGCAAACGGCCCGAAGGCCTGCATCACCGGCATGACCTGCAGCCGGTTGATGTTGATGTGCCGCGGAAGCAGAGCCGACCAGAAGATCGTCTCGGCGACATCATCGGCGGAGAGCGGCTCGATTCCCTTGTAAGGCTGAGCGGCCTTCTCTGCGTCGCCGTGGAAGCGTACCAGCGAGAACTCGGTCTCGCACAAGCCGGGCTCGATGCTGGTCACACGGATGTTGGAGCCGAGAAGATCGGCTCTCAGGTTCAGCCCGAACTGCTTAACAAAAGCCTTCGTCGCGCCGTAAACATTGCCGCCGGGATACGGAAAATCGGAGGCGGTGGAGCCGAGCAGGATCACATGACCCTCGTCGCGCGCGACCATACCGGGCAGAACCGCGCGCACCGTGTACAGCATTCCGTTGATGTTGGTCGCGACCATCGTATCCCAATCGTCCAGGCTCGATTCATGCGCCGGCCCGAGCCCAAGCGCCAAGCCCGCATTGGCCACCACGAGATTGATTTTGGCGAATTCCTTGGGCAACGCTCCCAACGCGGCTTCCGTTTCACGCCGGTCCTGCACATCGAACTCAGATGTGCAACAGCGCTTGCCTAAATCTTTCTTCAGAGCCTTCAGCCGGTCGCCGCGACGGCCGGTGGCGATCACCTTCGCGCCTGCCGCGATGAAGCGGCGGCAGGTGGCTTCACCGAAGCCCGAGGTGGCGCCGGTCACGAGCACGGTTAATGTTTTGGGATCGATCATGGATTTCATAGTGGTCCCGCATATTACCAAAGACAACTCGCGCCGACGCGAGGTCCGCTTTTACGGGACCTAAAACGACATAGGGCCTTTAACGACCCGCTCATGGGACCTTACGCCTAAGCGTCCGCGCTGAGGAACGGCTAGCATGTCGGTGATGAAGATTCTTCTGGTGCTCGCGCTTTTCTCGTCCGCGGTCCGCGCTCAGACGATCGCGGTGCGCCCCCTCCTTCCCGCGCTCAGCGCGTCTTTCGCCGCACCTTCGCCCGTCGCCTTCGCTCCAGCCGTGATCACGGTCTCCGTCGTACCCGCTGTGTCCCTCGCGCCGGCGCTGGCCGCATCCGCTCCGGCGCCGATCGCGATCCCCGTGCTCGCCGCGACGCTCATCACCGCGAAGACCCCGGCCGCGTCCGCCGATGAGCGCCCTAAGGCTCCGGGCACGGCCCGCGCCGCCGACGCGCTCGCCAAAAGCGGCGCGGAATTTTCGCGCCTCGTCGCCGATCTCACCGGAGGCGACCGGGAAAAATCCGAGGCCGCCGCGGTCGCGCTCAGAACGCTCAAAGACGAGCACCTCAACGCGAACCCGGACGGCAAGAAGACAAAAATCCTCGGCCTCAAGCCGATGCAGATTCCCGCCGGAATGCTCGAGGTCCAGGAAAAGGCCCAAGACCTTCGCGCCATGAAGAACAAGGAGCTTGAGTCTTGGCTCAAGGAACGCTCCGTCCCGTTCATCGAGGACTACAAGGGCCGCAAACGACCCGTGGATCATCATCACGAAGCCCGCGCCGCGTGGGAAGCGGGCAAGGAAGACATCTACACGCACCGCTACCTCGACGACGAACTGCATGCCCGAATCAAAGCCCTTCCCCGCGATCAGTTTTACGCGGTGGCGCATGCGATGGGCCTGTTCTACGACCGCGACCAGTTCGGCGCCGGCCCGCATGACCCGAACCATCTGCCCGAGGATGTGCGCAGCATGGCCGACGATTCCTTCCGCAGCGTCGCCTGGCAGGTCCGCAAGCGCGGCGGCTACGACAAGACCTCCGTCCCCTTCGCCGAGTTCCAGTGGGCCCAGTATTTCCGTGAGCGCGTCAAAACCTACCCCACGCGCGCCGACTTCGAAGCCGCGGTCACCGAGGCGATGAAGATCGTCCACGATGCGGGCGCCAAGAACCTCCCTGGATGGAAACCCCTATGATTATACTTCTGCTTCTTCTCACCATTCCTGCCTCCGCTCAGACCGGCTTCGAGGCGCAGATCGAATCCGGAGTGAAAACCGCGACCGCCCAGGCCCGCAAGACGAAGCTGCTCAAGCCCGCGCCCGTGCCTCGCGAGGTCAAGGATGGAATCATCCCGCGCTTTCAGCAGAAGAAGTTCCCCCTCTCCCCGGATGGGAAATGCGACCTCAAGGCCTTCACTGTGCTCGACTACGAGATGCGCGACAGCGTTAAGAACGGCGAAGCCTCACGCATGACCGAAATGGGCGCGGTGATCGAGACCACCTCCCCCGACTGCCTACGCGAGTACGGCATCGTCCAGTTCGTGCGCGGCTGCGTCTATCACACGCGCTACTCCCAGGCGACCGGCGAGCAGACCGAGAAGGTCTTCGATGTCGCCCGCCATCTGCGCGGCCCCCGCGTCGTCTTCAACCACCCGGGGTACGAGGTGGACCAGACCGAACTCGACCCGCTCTATGTCTCCTATCCGAGCGAGGCGGACCGCCTCGACCTGCTCTATGTGCCCAACGGCCCCATGCGCCTGCGCTCCGACGCCGCGAGCATGGCCGCCGACATGAAATACCTCGATCGCCCTGACGCGCGAACCTTCCTGAAGGATGTTACGACGCCCACGGCGATCGCCTTCGTCGGCGACCTGCCCGACCACGGGCAATCCATCATCAACGAGGAGGGCACCGTTCTCTCCGCGCTTAACGCGTCGCTCGACTTCCGCACCTGCCTGTATCGCCTCAAGGATGTACCGACGACGGGCGATCCCGCGGGCGAGGGCACTGCGCCCGAGAATGGCGGTCCCATCCAGTGCTTCGGCTGGATGTCTCGCTATACCTTCGACCCCGCCACGAAGGACTACACCACGGACAAGTTCAACGGCGTGGACCCGTTCTGCGCGACGGCCCCGGCGCGCGTTCCCCTGCCGGGCTCTTGAAGAAGGCTAGCGGAAGAATTTCATAAAGCTCGCCATCTCCAACGGATAAATATCGTTGTCGCCCCGGTTACGGAGCGCGACGCCGAGATCGGCCTGGCTCGGCCCGAGGAAGGCGTACTGCATTTCATAAGGATTGAGCTTAAGGACGAGGGTCCCCTTCTCCGAACGATTCCACGGCCGTTCGACGCCGAGGACCTTGATGTTCTGCAGCATCGTCGCGGTCACCTTGCGTTTGGCGCCGTTGGCCATCAACGCCTCGAAAGTGGCCGTCACATCGACGCGGTCACCCGCGCGGATATGACGCAATTGCCAGGCGCCGAACTGGACGGGGACCGCCCGGTACCGGTCCTCCATCAACTCGCGCGCGAAGCGCCGTTCCTGACGGCACTTGGCCCAGCCCGCTAGCAGGAAAACGAGCAGGACCGCCGCGACCGTCTGGCCGTGCTTTCGGACGCCGTCCCGGATGCTCATCGGGCCCGCTCCGCCACCGGCCCCATAATCAGGGCGGAGGGGTCGCGCGCATCAAGCGGCACGATCACGCCGCGCGCCTTCGCCTCATCATCTATCGGCAGCCGCCGGCAGGGCCGTACCCACAGTACGGAAAAAACGACGGCCGCGGCTATCGGCCCCCAGAACCAAAGCTTGTCTTTATCCACGCATCCTCCAAGAGACCTTGAAGGATAGGGCACGCGCGCCCCAAAATCAAGAGCGCCCCGGGCCTCGCGGCCAGGGGCGCTCCTTTCGATTCGGAACGATTACTTGAGCTTGGCGAGCTCGGCCTCGAGCTCCTTATAGTCGCGCTCCTTGGTGATGTCCCCTTCGACCTTCACGAAGGCGACCTTACCGTCGGTGCCGATCAGCACGGTCGCACGCTGGGAAATGTTGCCGCCCGGATGGAACAGGCCGTAGGCCTTGATGGCGGAGCGGTGCATGTCGGCGAGAAGCGTGTGCTTCAGGCCCATCTGCGCCTTGTACGCCTTGTGAGACCAGACGGAGTCGACAGAGATGCCGAACACCTGCGCCGACTTCTCGTAGCGCGAGAGATCTTGGGAGAAGCAGACATTCTCCTTGGAGCAGGTCGGGGAGAAATCGAGCGGGTAGAAGAACAGGGCGACAGGCTTCTTGCCCTTGAACTCAGACAGCGTCCAATCCTTCTTTTCGGAATCGGGAAGCTTGAAGTCGGGAGCGACGGCTCCGACGGCGATCGGCGTCGTTTCTGGGGCGGCAGTGGCGGTAGTCATTTCTATCTCCTATTTAAAAAGAATTGCACGAATGTGAAGGCCTGACACCAACTAAGCTTTGACGAGCTTGATTTCGAGGGGCTTGGAGGTCGCGTTGCGGATGCTGACTTGGGCGGCGACTTTGCGGGCGGCTTCGCGCAGGGCTTTGGCCGGGGCGGAGTCCGGGTGGGACAGGACGACGGGCTTGCCGTCCTCGGACGCTTGCCCGACTTGAGGGTCGAGCGGGATCGCGCCGAGAAGATCAATTCCCCAGTTCTTCTTGAGGGCGGCGGCGCTGCCTTCCGCGAAGATCTTGCTCTCCTTGGAGCAGTGCGGGCAGATGAAGCCGGACATGTTTTCGATGGCGCCGAGAATGGGCACATTGAGCTTCTTGAACATGGCGACGGCCTTGCGCACATCGGAGAGCGCGATGGACTGCGGCGTCGTCACGATGACGGAACCGGCGATCGGCACGGTCTGGCACAGCGTCAGTTGAACATCCCCGGTCCCCGGCGGCAGATCGAGGACGAGGTAATCGAGCTCGCCCCACTTCACATCCTTCAAAAACTGGGTGATGGCGCCGTGCAGCATCGGGCCGCGCCAGATGACCGGAGCGTCGGGGTCCATGAGGAAGCCCATGGACATAACCTTGACGCCGTAATTCTCGGCGGGCTGGATCTTATTGTCGGCGTCGGCCACCGGCTTGTAGCCGGAGACGCCCATCATCTGCGGCTGGTTGGGCCCGTAGATGTCGGCGTCCATGAGGCCCACGCGCGCGCCGTCAAGCGCCAATGAAACGGCGATGTTTGAGGCGACGGTGGATTTGCCCACGCCGCCCTTGCCCGCGGCGACGGCGATGAGGTTCTTGATGCCGGGCGGCAGGATGCTGCCGATGCGCGCGTCCTTCTTGACCGAGGCCGTCATGTTGACCTTGACCGATTTGACGCCCGCGACCGCCTTGACCGCGTTCTCCGCTTCGAGCTGCATCATGCCCTTGAACGGACAGGCGGGGGTGGTGAGCACATAGTCGAAGCTCACCACCCCCCCTTCCACGACGAGGTTCTGCACCATGCCGAGCGTCACGATATCCTTGTGAAGATCAGGCTCGATGCACGTCGATAACGCTTTTAGAACCTCGTCCTTTGTGGCCATGATAAAACTCCTTACATCAGGAACAGCATCTCACGGTACTTCGGCAACGGCCAAGAAGCGGCCGGCATCAGCAACTCGAGCCCGTCGACTTCGACGCGGATCTTGTTGAAGAAAGGCTTGACCTTATTGCAGTACTCGAAGGCCTTGTCGTCGACATCGGCCACCGCGTCGGCCTTGGCGAGCGCGAGCGTGAGCTCATCGATGGCGATGAGCGCGCGCTCGACCTTCTCCGACACGGACCGCAGCAAGGCGGCCTGGGCCGGGGCGTTGATGCCGTTGGACGACAACGAGGAGAGCGTCTTCGACAGCTCGTTCTGGTACTCGATCGCGGACGGGATGAACAAGGTGCTCGTCATTTCGAGGACCAGCTTGGCCTCGATGTCGATATCCTTGGCGTACTTCTCCATGAGGATGTGATAGCGCGACTGAGCCTCTTCCTCGGTGAGTACGCCCAGCTTGGCGAACAAGGACACCGACTTCTTCAGGGCGAAGCCCTTCAGCGCCGCGGGCGTGGTCGTCTCATTGGGCAAGCCGCGCTTCTTGGCCTCGACGACCCATTCGGCCGAGTAGTTATTGCCCTCGAAGCAGACGGCCTTCGACTCGGTGTAGTACTGGCGCAGAACGCTCGTCACGGCTTCCTTGAGGGTCTTACCCTTCTTGAGCGCCGCGTCGATTTCCTTCTTAGTGGCGATCAACTGGCCGGCGACGATGGTGTTGAGCGTCGACATCGGGATCGCGTTGTTCGCCGAAGCGCCGACCGCGCGGAACTCGAACTTATTGCCGGTGAAGGCGAAGGGCGAGGTCCGATTGCGGTCGGTGTTGTCCTTGATCACGGCCGGGATTTGGTTGATCCCGAGCTCGATCCACTGCGGGTCCGTGCCTTTGGTGACCGCGCCCTTCTCGAGGTCGTTGAGGATCTTCGTGAGCTGAGCGCCCAGGAAGATCGACATGATCGCGGGAGGCGCCTCGTTGGCGCCCAGGCGGTGGTCGTTGCCCGACGAGGCGATCGCCGCGCGGAGCAGAAGCCCGTGCGTGTGGACCGCCTTGATGATGGACACGAGGAAGGTCAGGAATTGCAGGTTGTCGTGCGGCGTCGCGCCGGGGGACAGAAGGTTTTTACCCGTGTCCGTTCCGAGCGACCAATTATTGTGCTTGCCCGAGCCGTTGACGCCCGCGAAGGGCTTTTCATACGTCAGCGCGGCGAGGCCGTGGCGTTCCGCGACCCGCTTCATGATGTCCATGACGAGCTGGTTGTGGTCGACAGCGACGTTCGCCTCTTCGTAGACCGGCGCGCACTCGTACTGATGCGGCGCGACCTCGTTGTGGCGCGTCTTAAGCGGTATGCCCAACTTAAAACACTCGCTCTCGAAGTCCACCATGAAGGCGAGGACGCGATCCTTGATCGCGCCGAAGTAATGGTCCTCGAGCTGCTGGCCCTTCGGGGAAGCGGCCCCGAACAAGGTGCGGCCGGCGAGCAGAAGGTCGGGACGCGCGTCGTAGTACTCCTTGTCGATTAGGAAGTATTCCTGCTCGGCGCCGAGGGTCGCGACGACCTTCTTCGCGTCGCTCGAGAACAGGGACAGGATGCCGAGCGCCGCGTTGTTGAGCACGGTGATCGAGCGCAGGAGCGGCGTCTTCGTATCGAGCGCATGTCCGGTATACGAGACGAAGCAGGTGGGGATGCACAGCGTCGACCCGTTCTCGCTCTCCAGGATGAACGCGGGAGAGGTCGGATCCCACGCCGTGTAGCCGCGCGCTTCAAAGGTCACGCGCAGGCCGCCCGACGGGAATGAGGACGCGTCCGGCTCAGCCTGAGTGAGCATGGCGCCGGTGAAGTTCTCCATGACCTTGCCGTTGCCGGTCGGGTCGATGAAGGCGTCGTGCTTCTCGGCGGTGGCCCCGGTCAGCGGCTGGAACCAGTGGCAATAGTGAGTGGCGCCCTTTTGGATGGCCCAGGTCTTCATCGCGGAGGCGACGGCGTTAGCGCAGTCAAGATCCAGACGCTCGCCCTTGGCGGCGGCTTCCTGAACCTTGCGGAAGGTCTCCTTTGGCAGGAGAAGCTTCATGGTCTCAAGGCCGAACACATTGCAGCCGTAGTAATCGGAGATCTTGGGACGGGCGGGGGCGGCGGTGCGCGACGGCTTCTTGGCGGTCATGGAATCTACGGCTCCGTGGCTTCTGGGGGTCATCTTCCCTCCATTTAATTTTAACGACGCGACGGGCTATCCCGGGGCAACTTTTATCGCCGCCTTCGGGCCTCCTCCGTCGAGAATTATCTTATGAATCTTGCCTCGGGCAAGTCCATAGCGACGGGGTCCCAAACAGGGCCCCTAAATGTCTGGGACATATAACGAAGGTTACGCGGTAGAATATGCCGTGTACCTTTTCGGCCACTCAGGCCTGACGGTCGCCGCGGCGCGCGCCGCGGATCACGAGGTGGATCTGCGCTGGGCCGTTTTTTTGGCCCTGGGCCCCGACCTGATCGACAAGCCCGGTTCGCGCCTATGGCCGGAGCTCGTCCGCCACAACACCCGCGGCTTTGGCCACACGGCGCTCTTTTCGCTGTTCGTCCTGGGCGCGCTGCTGATCTGGAAGCGACGGCTGAAGCCGTCCTTTCTGCTCTGGGGCTGCTACATCGGCCACTTTCTCTTCGACAGCATGTGGCGCAATGAAAATCCCATCATTCTCTTCTGGCCGCTGCTCGGACAATTCCCCCGCCCGGTGAGAGGCTCTTTTTTAAGCGAGGTCGTCATGTGGAGCGTCGTGGCGGAAATCGCCGGACTCGTCATTCTCGTCCGGCTCGCGCGGCAACACGGCCTGTTTGAGCGCGCGCGCCTGACCGCCTTCCTGAAATCCGGCCGCCTGGCCTGACCCCCTACTTCAGGTAGTCTTCGAGGCCGCGGAGGCGGAAGTTGGAATCGCGCTGATCGCGCGGCGGCGACAGCACGATCTTCATGTTTCCGTCCTTCTCGTTCCAGACCGAGGTGCCGCCGATCCCGTTCGCGTCGCCGTACTCGAAGGTCAAGGTGAACGGCGCGGTCTTGCCCGTGGCGCGGCGCTTGGCCGCGCAGCGCGCGACGAGATCGAAGAAGGCCCCGTCGCCGTAGGCCGACAGAAGCGGGGCCCACTGCTCGTCGGCGACGATGAGATTAAAGCCCGCGGGCCAAGAGGGGTCGAGCGTCATCTCCGAGAGACGCTCGCGGCCCATCGAGGTCAGGCGAGCCGCGAGGGCGCGTTCTCCCACAGTGAAATCCTCGAAGGCAACCCGCTTAGCGGAATTGACGCCGCGCGACATCTTGTCGCGCTTGCGCGTGTCGAGCTGATTAAAAGAACGCGCGATCATCTCGACTCCGAGATCCCCCGCTTTTCGACCGTGATCCACGGTGAGGCGGTCGAGCTCCTCGGCGGCGAGCATGAGCTGGATGGTCGTCAGGTTCAGCTCGCGACGCAGAAGGTCCGCGGCCCAAGAGGTCATCTCCGCCACCGCCCGAGCGGCCGCGCCGCGGAACTCACCGCTCAAGGCCGTCGAAATTTCCGCGCCCAGACGCTGGGTGATGAACGCGCGCATCTGCTCGGCCGTCGCGCCCGCGGGCGGCAGGAGGCCCTCAAGGTTCGCGCCAAAACGCGCACGCAAGGCGTCGGCCGCCGCCTGAGGCAGGGAGCCGAACACGGCGGTCGTGATCTGTCCACGATCGTAGGTGCCGGACGCGACGAGCTGGTTGATCGAGGGAGCCAGCCGCCGGTCGAGCTCCTCGGTGAGGCGCTGTTGGCCCATCTCGATGAGCCGGCCCGCCACCATGTCCGAGGTCACGGCCCCGGCGGGCAGACCGAGGGAGTCTCCGGCCCGGCGCAAAATCCACGGCTCGACCTCCCCCGCCCGGACGGGCGCGAGCGGCGACAGGCGGCTATTCAAAGCGCCCATGGCGGCCATGACCACGGCGGCATTGGTCTTGATCGTAATGGACTTGTCGAGCACCGGAATCTGGAGAACCTGATTCTTCGACAGCGCCTCAAGGAGCGAGTGGCGGCCCGCGGCGACGGCGATCGCGTTCCAGGATTCCTGGTCGCCGATCAGGCGCAGAAGCTCGATGGCGTGCGCGGCGTCGGTATGAATCAGGTTGAGCAGCTCCGTGCGCGCGGCGCCGTCATGCAGGCGCGCGAGCACGGCGTCCATGCCGGGGCCAAGCGCGCTCAGGATCGTCTGACGCAGCCTGTCTTCAAGCGCGGAGCCCACCGGCACGACACGCAGGAGCGCGTCGCTGAGCAGTCGCTTCTGGGCGTCGGTCAGCGGCAAGGACCCCATCCGCTCGATGAGCGCCGTCGCGGCCTCCGGGCCCAGGCGCGAGAGCGACAGGGAGAGCGCGTTGAGGCCCGCGTCGATCTGGGCCACGGCCGCGCCCGCGTCGACAAGCCGCGCGAGGTCCGCCGCGCGGTCGGCCGCCTCGACGCCGTCGGCGATCGCGGTGGTGACGACGCGCGTCGCCTCGGGCAGGAAGGGCCGCAGGGGCTGGCCCTTGACCTCATATTCGCCGCCGAAGAGATGGTCCACGGTGAGACGAGAGTCGCCGTTGCCGCGCTTACCATCGAGACTAATCGTGACGCCCAAGATCACCGCGTTCGAGTTGAGCTCGGCGTTGCCGTATTTGATGCGGTCGCGCTCATAGGCGAGATAAGCCTGCGTGCGGTCGTTGAGCTGGGCGTCCAGCTGAAGGCGGGCCTTCTGCCGGTCGAATTCGATGCCGTCGCCGCGCTCGCGGCTGTACTGCGCGCGCACGGCCACCGGCACGCGCTGGAAGCTCGTCATCAACGCGGCCTCGCCCTGGGTCACGGTCGTGTCGCGGTTATAGCGCTGGCCGACGGAGACGCTGAACTTCGTATCGTCCATGCCCGGGACGCGGCCCCATAGGCCGGTCGTCCAATGCGGCGCGTTCTCCAGATTGAAGCCGGCCTTCACCGTGCCGGTATTGATGAGCTCTTGGTAGACGCGGTTGCTGATCGGCGAGATGTTTTGCATGACGCCGCCGAACACGCCGAGAAACAGCTCTTCGCCGGGCAGCCGGATGCGGAAGCCGATCGACTCATCGAACGCCTGGTTCGGCGCGAGATGCATCACCTTCGTCAGGCTCGTCACGCTCCAGGCGATATCCACCGGTCCGCCGAGATGATAGGCGCGCCCCATCTGCGCCATCAGGCTCGTGATCACGAGCCCCTGCGCGCGATAGGCGTCGTCATAGGTCAGGCTCGAACGAATCGAATCGATCTCGCGCTGCGGCACGCCGAGAGAACCGGCGAGATCGGCCATGCGCCCGACGCGCGGGTCCGGACCATCGCTGAAAAAACGCGCCTTCATATCCACATAGGCGATCTGCGCGTGAACGCGATAATCCACCCAAGAGCCAGGGTCGCTCTCCCACTTCTTGGTCAGGTTGCCATACGGGCTCGGCGCGATAAGGGTCGTGCGACCGTCCACCCCGAGCTGTCCCACCTCGACGCTGAGGCCCGTCTTGGGATTGGTCACCGTCACGGAGCGCACGGTCTCATTGCGCACGCGCGCGTCAAAGATGAGTTGGTCGCCCGCCTTCGCCTGCGACGGATCAAGCGCCGCGGCCCCGTCGAAGATGCCGTTGAGCACGGCGCGCGCGCGGGTGAAATCCTCGGCCGTCATCGGCTTGCCGTCGGCGCGCTGGATGTCGACGCCCACCGGCACGGCGAGGCCGCTCGTCTTAAGCGCCTTCTCGCGCGCCTCCACGAGCCGTTGGCCGTCGGGGGTCAGAAAGCCCTTCGGGTCGACGAAGGTCGGCCAGTCCTTGGGCCGGATCAAGCGGATCAGATCGAGGCGGCGCAGACGCGCGCTTTCGCCTTCGGCGAGATCGTCTCGTAACTGCGTTTTGCGCTCGGGCGACATGGCCATGTATTTGTCGAGCGGGATGCCCCAACGCTCCAGCACCGCGTTGGTCAGCGGCGCCGACACAGCGCGCGGCGGGAGCGGAACGAGAACGGCCACCGGCTCCGGAACTGCGGCGGAAGCGCTCAACGCTAATATAAGGAACGCAGCATGCATGTCCCTGTCATTATAACAACATTACTGGTTTTCAACCTGGGCCTCTCGGCCCGCTTAATTAGGCCCCGGGGTTCGCCTTGACTCCACCCGATTCTCGTCGTATACTGTATACACGACCTTTTTAGTCGGGATTATAGGGCCGGGAGAAAACAATGTTGACCATCACGCCGAAAGCCGCCGAGAAGATCACCGATTTCCTCAAGACCGAAGAGACCGCTCTCGGCAAATCCCTCCGCCTTAGCGTCGCCGAATCCGGCTGCGCCGGCTACGAGTACAAGATCGGCTTCGACAACGCGAAGCCCGCCGACAAGATTCTCCCCCAGTCCGGCTTTGACGTCATCGTGGACGCCGACAGCCTGAAGTTCATCGCCGACGCGACGATCGACTACTCCGAGGATGAGACCAGCTCCGGCTTCAAGATCAAGAACCCGCTCGAGAAGGGCTCCTGCGGCTGCGGCAAGTCCAAGCAGTTCTAATCCAATGATCACCTTGACCGAGCGCGCCGCCAAGACGATCCAGACCATGGCCTCCAAAAAAGGCCTGCAGCCGGTTCTGCGCGTGAAGGTCGGCTCGGGCGGTTGCTCGGGCATGAGCTACGAGTTCGTCGTCAGCGATGAGATCGCCGCGGGCGACCTCGTGCATGAGGCGTTCGGCGCGAAAACGGTCGTGGATCCGAAGGCCGATTTCTTCATCGGCGGCTCTCAAGTCGATTATGAAGAGTCGCTCATGAAGTCCGGCTTCACGGTCAGAAATCCTCAGGCCACCTCGTCCTGCTCCTGCGGCAAGTCCTTCTCGACTTGATCATCCGCGAAGCCCGTCCCGGGGACGATCCCGTCATCGGGGAACTGCTCGTCGACGCCTTCCTCTCGACCTACGCGAGAAAGATGCCCGGGGTCGTTTACGACGACGCCCGCAAGAACGATCTCAGAGACGTCGCGACGAAGCGCGGCCGTGCGGTCGTGCTCGCGGCCGAGATCGACGGACGCGTCGTCGGCACCGTCGCGATCTTCCGTCCGGGCGCGGCGGGATCCGAGGCCTGGCTTCCCAACTCGGCCGATCTTCGCCACCTCGCCGTGGAGCCGGAGCTCCATGGAAAAGGCATCGCCAAGCCGCTCCTCGACCGCGCCGAAGCCATCGCGCGCGACGAGTGGAAGGTCGACGCCATCTGCCTTCATGTGCGAAAGGGAGCCGACGGCGTCGCCCGCCTCTACCAGAGCCGCGGCTTCAAGCGTGATCCGTCCGGCGACATCGAGAAGCCCACCGTGACGCTCGAAGCTTACGCTCTGCGTTACCTATAAAACTTTAATGCCCACATCGAAGGCCGCGGCGAGCATCTCGTCGCTCAATGGGCAAACCGCAACGCCGTTGGGAAAGCCCGGGATAATGTCGAGCTGATTGATGGCCTCGACGAACGCGTTCCACTCCGCTGACGGCAAATTGATCTTGAGGCCCAGGCAGAGCATGCGCGGCTCCCCTGGCATGATCAGGTCAAAGAAGTAAGCGGCAGTGATTTCAGCCACGGAGCTCAGCGCGGTCGCGAGATACGCCTGCGCTTCACCCGGCACCCGGCCGCTCGGAGCAAGGATGACAGGCGCGTCCGCCCGCGGCACTGACGCCGTCGGCGCGGTCACCTTGGGCAAGGGCGGCGTCGGGACGGGAGCCGCCTTTGGCGAGTCGCCGGGGACGAGGCCCTTGGCCAGCGCGGCAAAGTCCGCGCTCTGGATCTCGCACTGAGGCGGGTTGATCCACACCACGGCGCAGCCCAAGCGCTGGGCCTCCAAAAAAATCCAGCTCGCCGGCGCATGGGCTCGATAGATCTCTTCGCGCGGATCAAACGCCAGCGCGCTTGCCGTGCTGGTGAACACCGACATCTCAAGCCTGCCGCCCTTCGTCGCGGTCGTCAGCTTAACAGCGTCCCCCGGCTCTCTCGAAGGTTTAGACGCCTCGACGTACAGCGAGTCCTGCGCGAGCAGCTCGTACACGCGGCGCCGCGCCTGGTGCCCTCCGGCGGCCACCTCGCTCACCGCCTGCTCAAGCGCGCTCTCAGCCACGGTAGAGCATCCAATACACGGTCACGCCTGTGACCGACACATAGAGCCACACCGGAAAGGCGTAACGCGCCGCCGCGCGATGCTCGTCATAACGCCCTTTGACCGCGAGATACAGAGCGCGAAGAATCATGGGCAAAACCGCGACGGCAAGGACGGTGTGCGTGAACAGGATCGACAGGTACACGATGCGGATAGGGCCCGTCTTCTGGAAGCGCACCGAGCCCACATGGTAGTGATACCAGAGGTAGCAGGCCAAGAACACCGTCGAACACAGGAAGGCCGCGACCATCGTCCAGCGATGAGCTTCACGCCTTCCGGACTTGATCAACGCCCAGCCTGTCAGCAGCAGCACCGCAGTGGTCGCGTTGAGCGACGCGTTCAGCGCCGGGAAGGAGGACAGCGGCACTAACCGACCTCTTCGACCTCAACGGACGCATGCTTGCCCGAGGTGGGAGCGGGACCGGTGTTGAAGCGGGGCTTATGCTTGGCGACGAAAACCCCGGCGATGTCCTTGAGCTCGTCGACCTCCTGAATATCCGCGGAGGCGACATAGTCGAAGTAGATGTCGGGCGCGGCGGCGAAAAGCTCCTTGGCCGTCGGCGAAGCCGTGTTGTCCATGTGCGCGGCGAGCGCCTCGTACACCGAGCCCGTCAGCGCCAGGCCGACGAACAGCACGACCGGGTTCTTCTCCGCGTCGAAGGTCACGAATTCATACACGCCGGGCTTGTGCGGGGCATGAGAGGGCAGAGCGTCCGGCTTAAAACGGAAGCAGCGATCGGACATCGCGATGCGGAATTTGCGGGCGGGCATAGTCAGGCTCCTTACGCTTTCTGCGGCGTGCGCCAGATCGCGCGGCCGACGAAGAACGGCCCCAGGTTCTGGATGTACTGGGAGGTTTGCACCGTCGGGCGCATCGTCTCGACGAGCTGGGACAGCGGCGCGAGTTCCTTGCCGATCAGGCCGATGACGAAGTCGTTGTCGTTCTTGTCGAGGCCGTGGCAGGCCAGACGGATATCGGAGGCGACGCCCAGGTCGCCGAACTGGCGGCCGATGACGCCGTGCTCCTTGAGAATCTGCCCCTGCTCCAGCTTCGCCAAGCGCGAGAAGGCCCCGGTGCGGCGCAGCGGGTACCAGATCGCCCACGGCGTCGCCGGATCCATCGCCATGCGGCGCGGGCGGTGCAGAAGCCAGTCCTCAAGCTTGGGCTCGTAGCCGATCGAGTAAGTGCGACCGAGCATGGAGAACTCCGGCTTGACGGTCAGGTCTTTGAACGGCCCGGACGCGAGGTCCCGCCGCAACTTGGTGATGAACAGCTCCGGATTCTCGGCCATCGCGAGCACTGCGACGCCCGTCGGATCGTTGGCTTCCTCATAAAGGACACAGTCCACGCCGCAACCGATGAGACCGTTGATCAGGAGCTGGGAGTCGCGGCAGCCGGTGAACGCGGTCAACTGCATGAAAAGGCGCTTGTCAGACAGCTGCGGCTGGCCGTCCTTCATGCCGCCCTTTTCGCGAAGATCGAGGGCCGGGACTTCTGCGGCGGGCGGCGTCGGACCGGAGGGCTGTTGGGGGTGGCTCACGACGGGATTTTACTTTTTACGGCCCCCGCGTGTCGAGGCTTCGTCCTTGTCGAGCTTCTCAAGCCCGCCCTTCGCGTCGGACTCGACGGAGGATCCCGGCGGGGCCATGGAGAGCGCGCGTTTCCACTCCGTCCTCGCCTTATCCATCTCCCCCTTTTGATAATAAATCAGCCCCGTGAAGTAGGTCTGCAGGGCCTCATGCTCGTCCTTCTTCTCGGGAGCCGCCTTCAGATTCTTGGGAGCCGTCCCGTACAGCGTGTTGAGCTTCTCGAGTCCGACCGTCGCGTCGCGCGCGGCTTCAGACCCCGCGGGAGCAAGCTCCTTCGCCTTGAGCCAGGCGGCCCGAGCCTTCTCGTAATCGCCTTTCTGATAATAAATCACGCCCTCGAGATACGCCTGATTGGCCTCCCGGTCGCCCGGAGATGGCGCCGCCCAATTATCCGGCGCCGCGGGAGGAGCCCCGGTCACCGGCGAATCCGAAGCCTCAGCGCTTTTTGGCGCGCCCGCATCAAGCGCGGAGAGGCCGAACTCGCAAAAATCATTCGCGGCATCGAGCTCGCGACAGGCGTTCCACTCACGGCGGGCGTCCGCGGCGCGGCCGGCTCGAAAATGGTCGTAGCCGGAGAGAAAGTGCACATCGGCGCGAGAGCGCGCGGCCGCGGAGACGGGCGCATCGGAGGCCCGCGCGCAGGGCATAAGGGAAACGGCGACGAAAGCGGCGAGGACGAGGAGGGCGGATCGGGTCATGACGACAGGGTAGCTCCCCCGCCGTTACGAAGTCAAGACGCTCAGTTGAGAAGCTTGTCGATCGTGCCGACGAGATCGCTCATCTCGAAGGGCTTCTGCAGGAACTTGTCGCAGTTCTTCCCGAGGAAGTCCTGCTGTGACGCGCTGAGCTTTTTGCCCGAGATCGCGACGATCTTCATCGCCTTCGTCGCGGGGTTCGACTTGAGGATCTGGCAGACCTGGAAGCCGTCCATGACGGGCATCATGAGATCCACGACGAGCAGATGCGGGAGCTTCTTGCCGATGATTACAAGCGCGTCCACGGGGTTGTTGGCGACCTGCACGGCGTAGCGGTCCTTGTGCTTGATGAAACCCTTCTCAAGGAGGCGCGTCATCATCGGTTCGTCGTCGAGGATCAGAACCTGCTTGTGCGCGTCCTCGATGTTCGCGGGGATCGGCATCTCGTACTTCTTCATGAAAATGACCAGTTCGGAGAGCGGGATGCGGCGGTGGCCGCCGGGGGTCACGCGCGCCTTGAGCTTGCCCTTATTGACCCAGTTGATGACGGTGGTGTGGAACACGCCGCACAAGCGCGCCACTTCAAACGTCGTGAAAGTCTTCTCGCCGAATTCTCCTGTAGTCATGGTCCGATAGTAATACTTTTTCCCGGCGGCCTCAATAGAGCTTTAGGCCTATGCCCCCTGTAATACTACGGACACCGCGTTTCACCGGACCGAAGCCTTGGTTTTTCTGTATAATCTCCTCGACGGTGCGATGCCCAAGTGGTCTAAGGGGATGGTCTGCAAAACCATTATTCGCGGGTTCGAATCCCGCTCGCACCTCCACTTTAACCGTTCCCCGACGAGAAGCCCTCAACCACTATTGTCGTTAGTTGTCAGTGGTTGAGGGCTTTTGCTCCAAACTTGACACCAAAGTCGACACATCTCTTTGAGCGAGAAACCGACTCGGAACCGCCCCATCTGGGCTGCTTGGCGGTCGACATGGATGCCGAACAACGACTTCATCTGCAGGCCCGGACTCATCGAGCTGAATCGCTCTTTGAGGGCCTGTATTTTTTTCAATAGATTTCGCGCCCACAAGAACTCACCGCTGAGCAGGCTCAGTCCGAGCGGGATGACGAGGATCGCCGGCCCCGGCAGGACGATCATGACGATGCCCGTGGCGAGGATCAGAAACCCCGCCGTGACCATGACCGTCCTACGCGCCGTCTCGTAGGTGATCATGCTCGGCGCAGGGCCTGGATCCGCTCCGCCAACGGCGGATGCGTCGAAATCAGCGCCATCAGGCCCCCCCGCCCTCCGGCGATTTTGAGCGCCGCGAACGCCTCCTGGGTATCGTGCGGCTCGAAGCGGCGTTGTAGGGCCTGAAGTGCGGCGATCATCTTCTCCCGGCCGCCGAGCTTGGCGCTGCCCGCGTCCGCGCGGAACTCTCGCCAGCGCGAGAACCAGGCGACGACGATCATGCCAAGGACGCCGAAGGCGATCTCAAGCGCAAAGACCGTCAGCCGCTCCATGCCCCGTCCTTCACGGTCGGAATTG
>JAYTSX010000129.1:0-7317 GCA_043745445.1 Elusimicrobiota bacterium | reverse complement strand
TCACGGCCGTGACGATCCGCCTCAACCCCGACCGGTCGCTGTGGGGCTACCACGCGTCTTATTCGGGACGCTCGCTGCGCGTCGAGGTCCGTCCGGCGCCGACCCTGGCACGGTCAGGCTCGCCGCTCTCCGGCCTACGAGTCATCGTGGACCCCGGCCACATGCCGTCCGCGTCCGGCCGCTTCGGTCCGCTGGGGACGACGGAGATGGACGCCAACTACGCCATCGCCAAGGCCGTCGAGAAGCTCCTTCTCGCCGAAGGCGCCAAGCCCGTCATGACGCGCACCAGCCCCAGCGATGAGGTGGGTCTTGCGGATCGGGCGCGTATCGCTTGGGAAAACAAAGGCGACCTGTTCATCAGCGTGCACAACAACGGGCTCAACGACGCGGAAAATCCGTTCCCGATGCACGGCTACCAGATCTTCTACTACCATCCGCACAGCCTCGCGCTGGGACAGGCCGTCTACCGTTCGTATCAGCGGGAGTCGAAGCTGCGGGATGAGAAGCTGCGCTTCGGCGATTATCTCGTGGTGCGAATCCCGGAGATGCCCTCCGTCCTGACCGAGTCTGCGTACATGAACTATCCCGACCAGGAAGTCCTTTTGTCCGATCCCGAATACCAGCTCGGCATGGCGAAGACCATCGTCTCCGGCATCAAGAGCTTCCTCGATGACGAACGCGCCCGTCAGCGCACGCGGAGAAAACCTTGATCACCCCTGGCGCCGGAGCGCTTCCCGCCCTTGTCGATCTTCTGCATTTTCTTTCCTCCGTGAAGGAGGCGGAGGAAGACCAGGTTTGGGCGCGCGTTCTCGACAAGCTCGCCGCCGCGCTCGACTGCGAGGCCGCGACCTACTTCGTCTTTCTGCCCAAGCAGGCCCAGCTCATCGCGCGCGCGGCCCTCGGCGCCGCGGGCCACCGCGTCGAGTCGCGTCATGTCGAGTCCGGCAAGGGCCTTTGCGGCTGGGTCGCGAAGTACCGCGAGCCCGTATTGACGGACGACGCATACGGCGATCAACGGTTCATGAAACAGTTTGACGAAGAGACGGGCTACAAGACGAGCCACGTCCTTGCCGTGCCGCTGCTCGACCGGATGGAACTGTCGGGTGTCATTGAGCTCATCAATAAACGAAGCGGACCCTTTACCGAAGCCGACCTCGCCTTCGTCACGGCCGCCTGCTCGGCGTGCGCCCTGGCCCTGCGCTCCCTGCGACTTGAATCGACCGTGGACAAGGTCACCGCCCACAACGCGAGCATCCTTGAAAACCTCGGCGGCGGCTTTGTCGCCGTGGATATCCACGGCCGCGTGATGCTGTGCAACCCGGCCGCGAAGAAAATCCTCGGCCTTCACCCGGACTTACCCATGAACCAGCCCGCGGACGCGACATTGATCATGATCCCCGACATGGCCGAGATCCTCATGGACACCTTGGTCAAGAAGGAGACGGTCAAGCGCCAGGACCTGTGGTGGAAGCACAAAGGAGACACCCGCGTGCTCGGGTATTCGACCTTGCTCATCCAAGACCCGCATGGGCAGGTAGTCGGCGCCGGCATTACCTTCCAAGACATCACCGCTTTCCAAAAGAAGGCATGAGGGCGGCCGCATTCAGCCTCAAGGGGGTGGACGGCGCAACGCACACGCTCGACTCCATCAAGGGCGCCAAGGCGACGCTCATCGTTTTCTCTTGCAATCACTGCCCCTATGTCGTGAAGGCCGAGGACGAGCTCATAGCGATCTTCAAGAAATACCAGCCCCTGGGTCTCGGCATGGCTGCCATCAACTCCAACAACTCCGACGCGTATCCGGAGGACTCCTTCGAGAACATGATCGTCCGCGCGGCTGAGAAGAAATTCCCCTTCTTCTATCTTCGCGACAGCACACAACTCGCCGCAAAGGCTTACGGTGCGACGCACACGCCGCAGCTCTTCGTGTTCGATCACGACCTCAAGGTCGCCTACACGGGCTCGGTCACCGGCGTCCGCGCCGCGCTCGACGACCTTGTCGCGTCCCGCCCAGTGCATGTGCCCGAGATCCACGCGATCGGCTGCACGATTAAGTGGAAGTGAAGCTCCCCTCTGCGGCCGCGCTGGTTCTCGTCGCGGCGCTTCTCTGGATCGGCCTGCGTTTTTTCGAGAGCGCGCTTGTCTTTGCTCCGTCACGCAAAATGTACGCCCATCCCGGTACCGTCGGCCTCGCATATGAGACGCTGAATCTCAAAACATCTGATGGCGTGATCCTGCGCGCCTGGTGGATTCCGGGCGTATCGCATGACGGGACCGTCATGCTGTGCCTTCACGGCAACGGCGGGAACCTGTCCCATCGCACCGACAAAATGCGCATCTTCCACGACGCGGGCGCCTCTCAGCTGTGGCTTGATTGGCGCGGCTACGGAGACAGCGGCGGCAGCCCGAACGAGCCCGGCCTGTATCGCGACGCGCTCGCGGGTTGGGCCTGGCTCAACGCGGTCAAGTCCGTGCCGGCCTCGCGCTTCGTCTTATACGGCGAATCGCTCGGCAACGGCCCCGCGATCGAACTCGCCTCACGCGTGCCCGCCGCGGGTCTCATCGTGGACAGCGCCTTCACCTCGATTCCGGACATGGGACGCAAAGTCCTGCCCTGGTTCCCGATCAAGCTTGCCAAAATCCGCTTCGACAATCTCTCGCGCCTGCCGCGCGTGGCGATCCCCACGCTGTTCCTCCACAGCCCCGACGATGAGGTCATTCCCTATGCGATGGCCCGGCAAAATTTTTCGGCGTCCGGCTCGGTCAAAAAGAGCTTCGTCGACCTCAAGGGCTCGCACAATGAGGGCTTCCTTGATTCGAGGTCAGTCTACCCGAAGGCGATCAAGGACTTCCTCGCGTCGCTACCGAAAGAATCGAAGTAGCTCCCCCGCCTTCTCCCAGTATCCTGCGCCGTTCAGAATCATTGTGCGGCCGACATAGTAAGCGCAGATTCCCGATCGTGTCCCCGCCGCCGAGCGCGCGCGGCCTCACATGATCCATCTGGAGGAATCGCCTCGCCAGACATCTGACACCGGTCGTCCCGATGTAGACACAGCGCCCTCCGTCCCGAGCCCACACCGCGCGGCGTACACTTGCTGAGATCGAGGAACCTCCTCGAACCGGAGCCAATCGGCCCGGCAGTCTCCGCTGAGGATCATGTCGCTCGAGATAATCACGCGTGACTTCTAATAGAATGTCGTCGAGGCCGCCGAACGGAAATTTATTCGCAAGCAGTTCCTGAATGCGCTCGATCGCCGCGCGCAACTCCTGCGTGCCGCGAAAGCCGAAGTCGACGCGTTGTTGGGGCATTATAACGCCGCCTTCCGCGGCAACAGGGGTCACCGCGACGGCGCGCATCATATCGCGCCTCTCGGGCGCCGGACGCAGCGGCGCGAGGATTTCATCTATTTGGCGCGCCGACTTACCCTTGGCTTGCACGATTAAGTCTGCCGCCTCCGGCCGGCTAATGTGAGGAGCGATCTTCGATACGGCGGAAAGAGATAAGTGACCGTCGGCGAGGGCCGATCTCAGTTCTGGCTTGATCGCGACCGCCCGCGCGGCATGGATGCGCCTATACGCCTCGTCTTCGCTGAGCCGGAGATGGCGAACGCAGTAGTCGAAGGTCGAAGTAAAGCCTTTCGGAACAAAAAGGTTCCTGCTGTCGGCTTCCCCGAGCCATGATAGGAATGTGTGAAGCTTCGCGCGCTCGTCGGCGACGAAAGTCTCGATATTGCAGATTAGCTGTTCATCCGACAAAAGGCGCGGGTCATCCATACTATTAGACGATTGAGGGGTCCAAAAAGTTGCATGCTCAGGAGCGGATTTGAACTTGGTACGTACCAAGTTGGGGACCCGGCTATTCGGAATCCACGCCGCGCTGCGGGCAGTCGGGCCGCAAAGCGCACGCGCCGCATTGCGGGTTGGCGGCCTTGCACACTCGTCGCCCATGCCAAATCACCGCGTGCGACCATAACACCCAGCTTTCTCGCGGAACGATATCCGCCAGGTCTCTCTCGACCTTGACCGGATCCTCCTCATCGGTGAGGCCAAAACGGTAGGCGAGGCGCTTCATGTGCGTGTCCACGACCACGCCCTCGGGCTTTCCGTATATTTCGCCCAACACCACATTTGCCGTCTTGCGCGCGACGCCGCGCAGAGAGAGAAGCTTTTCCATCGTGTCAGGAACCTTGCCGCCGTGAAGGTCGCGCACCGCCGTGGCGCTCTCGATGATCGACTTCGCCTTCATGCGATAAAAGCCGCAGGAGCGGACGATCGCCTCGAGCTCGAGGGGATCAGCCTTCGCGTAGTCGTCGAGCGTCTTGTAGCGTTTGAAGAGCGTTTTCGTCGTCGCATTCACGCGCACATCCGTGCATTGCGCCGACAGGATCACCGCGAAGAGAAGCTCGTGGGCGGAGCCGTAATCCAGCTCGCAATGCGCGTCCGGATAGAGCTTGCGCAGGCCTTTGATCAGCTTCTTGGCACGCTCGGTCTTAACGCTCACCGCTTTTCGATCGGGTAGTAGTAGATACCGAGGTTTACGGGATTGTCGACGAGGCCCTTCACCCAGGAGCGCATGCCGTAGACGCCCGCCGGATGGACCGTGAAGATCGCGGGCGCGTCATCGAAGCCCTTGGCGAGAATTTTCTTGTAGAAGGCCGCCCGCTTGGCGCTCGACGGCTCCCCGGCCGCCTTTTCAATGAGCGCGTCCAACTCCGGATTCGCGTAACCCTGCGCGGAAGGATATCGCCCCTGCGAATGGTAGAAGGCATAGATAAAGTTATGCGCGTCGGGGTAATCCGCGAGCCAGCCGCGCACGAACAGTGGCATGAGATGGCGCTGGGTCTTATCCAGGAAGCTCGCCCAATCCACGCCGCGCAAGTCCACGCGAAATTTAGGATTAAGCTTCTCGATGTTTTTCTTGAGAATCTGCGCCGCCGCCTCGCGGTTCTCGGACCCGGTGTTGTAGGTGAGCGTAAAACGGAAGCCCTTCTCCCAGACCCGGCCGCCCCACGCTTTGCGCAGGTGCTTTTCCGCTTTTTTAAGGTCGTAGGAATAGCGCGGCTGTCCCGCGTCGTAGCCGGCGACGCTCGGCGGGATCGGGCCGAGCGCGCGCGCCGCCGTGCCCTTAAAGGTGTCGCGTAAGATGGCCTCGTAGTCGAACGCATATGAAAAACCCCGCCGGACATCCGGGTCGGAGAAAAAATCCGGCGCTATGCCTTCGCCATCGAGTTTGCCCGACCCGATGTCGGGGTTCGCGACGGGGTTGATCTTGACCGTGAAGAACATCGCCGGATCCGTCTGCAGGCGCGGCAGGCCGTCGAGCAGGACCACGCCGGGAATGCCGGTCAATTGCGAGGCATAAGGGCGCGGCGTCTCGATGATGTCCGCGTCGCCGGCCTGGAGCATGAGCTTGCGGGTGTTCAATTCGGGCACGCACTTGACCAGCACCTGCTTGAACTTTGCGAGGCCGCGGAAGTAAGATTCATGCCGGGCCAACAGCACGTAGCGCGCCGTTTTGTCCCAGCGTACGAGCTTAAAGGGACCCGCTCCGTTCATATGCTCATAAAAAAATGATTTTTCCTTGGGCGGATCGTTAAAATTCTTCCAAGTTTCCGCGGTCCCATCCCACTCGCCGTGAGCGATCGCCCAAGATTTGGACATAACATATGACCATCGGGCCATAATCCCAAGGAAGGGCCCAAAGGGCCGTGGTAACGAGATCACCAATTCGTTGCCGTTAACTCGAACCGCCTTCTCAAGCGAAGCGTAATCCAAAGTAATCGTCCCCGAGGAATTCCGGGTTGAGGGGACGCCCGCCATCGGCTCCAACAAGAGCCCCGAGGGCCCCCCCGCGCGATCCGTGATCATGAACCGAAGAAGCGAGTACCGTACATCCTCAGGCGTGACCTCCGTGCCGTCATGAAACCTAACGCCCTTTCGAATCGGGAACCGGTACGTCCGCCCATCAATAGAAATCAATTTATTCTTAAGCGAAGGAATCTTTTCCGCGATCCTCGGCTCGTACTCCGACAGCGACGCGCCCTTAAACGCGATCACGGTCTCATACACGTTCTGAATCACCGACTGGCTCGACGCGTCATACGGATACGCAGGATCGAGCCCCCCCACCTCCCCGATCTCAAGGTTGGTGAATAAGTCCGGGTTCTTGACCGGCTCGGCGGCGGACGCGACAGAGGCGGCGAGTAAGAGAGCGGTGATCATTCCGGCACGATAGCGTTTTTCGAACAGTCATATCTACCCGTCAGAACAACAGAAATTACAGAGGTCCGGCTCCTCGCAATATTTGACCCAGATCAACTTTCACCCATCAATGCCGTGATAGAATCGTGCCATGGAAGCCAACGACAGCTGCGCCTCGAAATGTTCCTGCCGCATCTTGACGTTCCTTGAGTCTTCGATCGGCAAGAAAATTATGGTCGCCGCCGCCGGGCTTCTGCTGTGCGGCTTCCTCATCACCCACCTTCTCGGCAACTTGCTCATGTTCGTCGGCGGCGACGCCTTCAACCACTACGCCGAGGCGCTCGAAAGCAACCCGCTGTTGCCGGTCGCCGAGATCGGCCTGGTCGTGCTGTTCGTCCTGCACATCGTCCTCTCCGCCCGCGCGACGCTCGCCAACCGCGCCGCGCGCCCCGAGGGCTACCAGGTCTATAAAGGAAAAGGCGCGCGCACGCCCGGCTCGCGCACGATGGCCTACACCGGCACCTTGATTCTCGTCTTCCTCATCATTCATATCGCGACCTTCAAGTACGATGTCGGCGGCCTCAAGGGAACCGACCTGTTCGCGCATGTCCTGGGCTGGTTCTCAAATCCCTTATACGCCGCGTTCTATGTTCTCGCGGTCGGCGGCGTGGGTCTGCACCTGTCGCACGGCGTGCAGAGCGCGTTTCAAACCTTCGGTTTGAACCACACTCGATATACGCCGCTCATCCGGAAAGCCGGCCTCGCCTTCGCCTTCCTGATCTTCGTCGGCTTCGCGTCTCTGCCCGTTTACTTCGGCTTTTTCCATAAGAGTAGCCTGGCCTGCTGCGCGCCGACTGATGGAGGCACCAAGTGAAGCTCGAATCGAAGGCTCCGACGGGACCGATCGAAAAATCGTGGGATAAGCACCGCTTCGACCTGAAGTTGGTCAACCCCGCAAATAAGCGCAAGTTCAAGATCCTTGTCGTCGGCACCGGCCTCGCCGGCTCCGCCGCGGCGGCCTCCTGTGCCGAGCTCGGGTACCAGGTCGAGTCCTTCTGCATTCAGGATTCCGCGCGCCGCGCGCACTCGATCGCCGCGCAAGGCGGCGTCAACGCC
>JAYTSX010000128.1:0-7337 GCA_043745445.1 Elusimicrobiota bacterium | reverse complement strand
TATCGCTGGGCCGCAGCAGAACGGTTTCGACGACCCGCCCGTCATGCAGGTCGAGCAGGGCCTTATGCGCGCGCCCGTCGCCGGAAACGTCCACCCGTCGTTCACGGGTGCTCATGAACGGAACCGTTTCCGACAGAGCGCGACGAGTCTCCGCCGGCAGTACCGATATCTCATCCCACGAGGACACCGCCTTTCCGAAAACAGCCTGGCGCACCTGGTCCCACCGAAATTTCGGCTGGCCTAAGGCCGTCAACGCCGCCTGGACCTTGGCCGCGTCCACTAGTAGGTGAGCTCCCGCACATGCTTGTTGTCGAGGAGCAGGCGCACAACATTCTTTTGTTCAAGGCGCGGGCCGGCGACATACCACTCGCTGTAGTAAAGATTCGAGCGCTTCATCAGCTTGCGGCGTAGGACCTTCACATGGGAATTACGAAAGATCGTCTTGACCTCCTCGAGGCCGTCTTCGTTGAGGTCGGAGGTGATGCGGAAGGTGTGGCGTTGGCGCAGCTCGTCGATCATCGTGTCGAGATGCGGGAAAATCGCCTGCACGACGAGCGTGATGACCGCGGCCGCGGCGCCGATCGAGTACATGCCAAAGCCGACGGCCACGCCGATCGCCGCGACGACCCAGATAGTCGCCGCCGTCGTCAGGCCGGTCACATGCTCGCCCTCGCGCATGATCGCGCCCGCGCCGAGGAAGCCGATGCCGGAAACAATCTGAGCGGCGATGCGGGTGATGTCAGTGCCCGCCACCGAAGCGAGATCACGCGAGATGATCGCGAACAAGCAGGAGCCCACGCAGATAAGGATGTTGGTCCGAAGGCCTGCGGCCTTATCGCTGAGCTCGCGCTCAAGACCGATGAAAGCTCCTAAAACAAGGGCGACGGAAAGGCTAAGCAAGTCCTGGGCGTACGGCGTCATGGCTCCTCCGTGAACCGGCGAAAACGAGTTCCGCGGCGCGCCGACCGGAACGCACGCCGTCGGGCAGGCCTACGCCGCAATAAGAGGCGCCGGCGAGAATGAGGCTCTGATGACTTTTCAGGCACGAGCTGATGCGATCGAGACGGCGCGAATGGCCGACCTCGTACTGCGGGTTGGCTTTGATCCACCGGGTCGTTTTTTGGGCCAGGGGAGCCGCGCCTTTTAAATTCAGAACCTTGTCGATGTCGGCGCGCACGCGCGACTCGAGCCGGGTAATCGCGCTTTCGGCGTCGGCCTCCCGCCCCACTCCCCCGACGAAGGCCCGTACCGTGGTGCGGCCCGCGACCGCGCGGCCCGGAAATTTCGACGAGGAATAAGTGGCGGCCGTCACCGTCAAGCCTTCCCCTTTTGGAGCCAAGAAGCCGAAGCCCTTCGGCCGGCGCGGCACATCCTTGTCATCGTAAATCAGGACGGAGGTCGCCGTCGAGGAGAACGGGATTTCGCGCAGGCGCATGGACAGCTCGGGGTCGAGTCCTTCGACGACATCGGCGAGCGCGGACGCGGGTAGAGCGGAGATCACGGCGTCGGCCTCGAGCACGGCGTTGGGCGTGACGACTTCCCAATGTCCGTCGCGGCGGCGTACGGCCTGCACGGGGCAGTCGGTGCGCACGCTGCGCGGCGGCAGGCG
Organism: Elusimicrobiota bacterium; assembly: GCA_043745445.1. Lineage (GTDB taxonomy): Bacteria > Elusimicrobiota > Elusimicrobia > UBA1565 > UBA9628 > GWA2-66-18. The sequence continues at coordinate 5,728 of JAYTSX010000128.1, read as the reverse complement.
GCGCTGGAGCGCGTCGACGACCGTCGACAGCCCCCCTTTCAAGGTGACGAAGGTCGTGAGGCCGTCGCGGCGCGCGGGACGCAGGGCCCCGAGCCAGCCCAGCCACATACCCTTCACCAGCCCACCTTTCTTCTCCATATCGAGAAGCTGCGGGAAGGTGCTGCGCACGCTCATACGCTCGGGGTCGCCGGCATAGATACCCGCGAGCATGGGTGCCACAAGGCGCTCAAGAGCCTCCGCTCCAAGGCGGCGGCGCGTGAAGTCGGCCAGAGACTCATCGACGCCGTCAAGGCGACACGGCCGAAGAGGCTCAAGGGCCATGTGCAGCTTCGCAGCCGGAGTGAAAAGAGACGTAAACGCAAACGGAAGCATTCGCGTCGGCGCGATCAGGTTCATGCCCGCGGGCATCGGGACGAAACGCCCGCCGAGCAGAATATCAAAGCCGGCGTCAGGGCCGGTGCCGGTGAGGTCTTTCTCAAGACCGAGCTCGCGCACGAGCTCAAGCATTTCGGGCTTAGTGGTTAGAAAGCTGTCGGGGCCCGCTTCAAACCTCTGTCCGTCAATCGACTCGGAACGAATTTTTCCGCCGAGAACCGGCGCGGCCTCGAGCACCGTCACCTCGATCGGATGGCCTCGCTTGACGAGCTCATAGGCGGCTACGAGGCCGGAGATCCCGCCGCCGAGGACGATGACCCGTTTAGTCGGTATCGGTCTTCCAGGTCTCATGACGCGCTGAATTCGTGGACCCATTGCGCGACCTGCCGGACGGTGTCGACCGGGGTCGTCGGAAGAATTCCGTGGCCGAGGTTGAAAATATGCCCTTTTCGTCCGCTGTTACGGTCGATAATGTCTTTGACCGCGGCCTTCAAGGCTTTTTTTCCGGAGAACAACAAAATCGGATCGAGATTGCCTTGCACGGCTTTGCGCCCGATGCGCCGTCTTGCCTCGTCGAGGTCGATGCGCCAATCCACCCCGATCACCGAGCCGCCCGCGGAGGCGAAATCCTCCAGGAATCCGTTGGTGTTCGTGCCGAAGGAAATAACCGGAACGCCGGACTTCTCCAGGCGATCCAGAATCCACTTCGAGTGCGGCCGTACATAGCGCCGGTACTGGTCGGGCGACAGCACGCCGACCCACGAGTCGAACAGCTGGACGGTCTGAGCGCCGGCCGCGATCTGAGCCTCAAGATACTCGACGGTGACGGTCCGAACCTTGCGCATGAGCGCGTCCCACATGTCGGGCCGGTCGGTCATCATCGCCTTGGTAATCTTGTAATGGTCGGAGTGGCCGCCTTCGATCATGTAGCTGGCGACGGTAAACGGGGCGCCGGCGAAGCCGATTAAGGCCACCTTGCCCTCAGTCTCGCGCCGAACCAGCTTGACCGCTTGGAATACGCAGTCGAGCTCGGCCGCCGCACCCTTGACCTTCAAGCGCTTGATGTCGGCCTCGGTGCGCACGGGGTTGGAAATGCTCGGGCCGGGCGCAAACTTAAGCTTAAGCCCCATCGGCTCCAAAACCAGAAGAATATCGGCGAACAAAATAGCCGCGTCGACGGGCAAAGCGCGAACGGGCTGCAAGGTCACTTCACAGGCGAGCTCGGGCGTCTTCGCAAGGTCGAGAATAGAATGAGTCTTACGCAGCTCGCGGTATTCCGACATGTAGCGCCCGGCCTGACGCATGAACCACACGGGAGTCGCGTCAACCGCCTGTGAACGGCAGGCGCGTAAAAAGCGCAGTGATTCGTTAGCCACAAACCCATAATACCACTTAGAACAAGGTCCTCGGGGTCAGGCCTGACACCTAGACAACATTACTGCCGGGTTGAATAGTGTCTGGGTGTCAGGCCTGACCCCGACTCGATTAGGTCGCGAGGAGGGTGTCGGCGGTGCGCAGCAAGGTGAGGAGGGATTCGTCGGTCTTGGCACGCAGAATCTTGCGCCGCAAGGTCTCGTTCGTAATGAGCGAAGCGATGCGCTGGAGAACCTTGAGCTGCATCGTGGGGGTCTCCAGGGGCGTCAGGATCAAAAACACGAGGCGCAAAGGCGCGCCGTCGGGCGTGGGCAAGGGCGGGGCCTTTGCGAAGCGCCCGACCGCGATGAGCGGTTCCTTCAGCCCGGGCAGACGCGCGTGTGGCACCAGCACGCCATGACCGACCGCGCTCGCGAATTTAAGCTCCCGCTCCCACACCGCCTCGAAGGCCGCTTCGGTGTCGAGCTCGGGATGCGCGACCTTCATCTTGGCCATCAGATGCCGGATCGTTGCCTTGCGCTCCGTCGTGGGCAGATTCGCGTCCACGGCCGCGCCGGAGAAGAACTCCCCGGCCATCCAGCCCGTCGTCTTCTCGAACTCGTCGCGGACCTCGCCGACGAGCTCCTCCAAGATGTCCTCGAGCGTGAGCAGGCCCATGATGCGATTGAGGCCGTCGCGCACGACCGCGAGGTGCACCCCCTTGTCGGGCATGGTCTTGAGCAGTTTCTCGAGCAAGTCCGTGTCAGGGACCTCGTATAGGTCGCGGCGCAGTTTTTTAAGGTCCGGCTCCGCGCCGGCGTCATGGAGAATGAGGTCCTTGATGTGCACGAACCCGATCGCCGTATCGAGCTCGGTTTCGCACAGCGGGTAGCGGGAATAACGCTTATCGCGGATGACGGCCAGGTTCTCCGCCCAGGTCCGCGCCAGCGAGAGATAGGCGATCCGCTCGCGCGGCCGCATCGCCTCGGAGACCTTGGACGAGCCGAAGTCAAAAAGGTTTTCAAGCAGAAGCAGGCGCTCAAGCGGCATGGCCCCGCGTTCCTGCGTCTCACCGAGCACGACCCGCATCTCCTCGACGCTGACGGGATGCTCGGCCTCGGCGGCAGGCTTAAGGCCGAAAGCCCGCAAAACCGCGCGGGAGCAAGCGGTGGCCGCGCGGATCGGCCAGCGCAGGAAGACGGCAAGCGCTTTAAGCGGACGCGCTCCGTACAGCGCGATGTAATCGGCGTAGTGCGCCCCGATCGCACGCGGAACGAGCTCCGCAAACACGATCTGCACCGCCGCCAAAAGCGCCACCGCGACCGAGAAGGAGAAAGCATGCAGCCAACGGTGCGGCAGCGTTTCCGCCCATGACGGCAGGCGCGTCTGGATGGCCGAGACAAGCCCCGGCTCGCCGAGTGCCCCCAAGGTAATCGAAATCAGCGCGATGCAGACCTGCATCGCGGCGAGATATTCGTCGAAGCCCGCCAACACCTCCTGCACCGCCGCCGCGCGGGGATTCCCCTTGCGCGCGAGCACCTCCATGCGCGACGGACGCACGCGCACAAGCGCAAATTCCATGAGCACAAAAAGCGCGTTGACTGCGATCAGCGCCAAGATTATAAAGATCAGCATCGCGTTGGAATTATAGCCCTTCCAAGCGTCTCGCTTCGGCCTTGAGCTTCTGCATATCGATCTTGCCGGATCCAAGTAGCGGGAATTCCTCGACCTTATGGAAATTGGATTTGTCGGGAAGCCAAAGCTTGGGCAGGCCCGTCTCGGCAAGCTTCTTAAGAAGCGGTTCAAGCTCGAAGTCGCCCTTGTACAAGACGACCAGACGCTCGCCGCGTTTGTCGTCGGGCACGCCCGCGACGACGAAGGTCATGTCGAGCACGCCGAGGGCCTCGTGCAGGCTTTCCTCGACCTTGATGTGCGGCACCATTTCGCCGCCGACCTTGGAGAATCGGGAGAGACGGTCGGTCAAGGTGACGAAGCCGTCCTCGTCGATCTTGGCGATGTCGCCGGTGATGTAGTAGCCGTCCTTAATGACCTCGGCCGTCTTGGCCTCGTCGGCGAGGTAGCCCTTCATCACATTCGGGCCCTTCACGAGCAGGAGGCCGGGCGCATCGGCGCCGAGTTCCTTGCCGGTTTCCACATCCACGATTTTCATAAACACGCCGGGTAGGGGCTGGCCCACGGTGCCGATTTTGGTTCCGGTCTGATGGATACCGGGCCATTCGATGTCGGGGATATTCACCGCCGCCACAGGCGAGAGTTCGGTGGCGCCATAGCCTTCGAGCGGCGTCAGCCCGTACTTATCATGGAAGGCCTTGGCGACTTCCACGCGCAGCTTCTCGGCTCCGACGACGACGCGGCGTAGGGTCTTGAACTTGTCGGCCTCTACGCGCCGCATCCAGGCGAGCAGGAATGTCGGGGTGCCGAGAAGGCAGGTGACTTTATATTCCGCCGCCAGGTCGCCGATGCGGCGGGCGTCGAGCGGGTTGTAGTGATAGATCGCGCCCATGCCTAGGCGCAGGGGCATCCAGAGGGTCACGGTAAAGCCGAAGGAGTGGAAGAACGGGAGAACGCCGAGCATGCGGTCATCCGGGCCGAATTGGATGACTTGAGCGACGGCTTCCAGGTTCGCGAGGATGTTCGCGTGGGTGAGCATCACGCCTTTGGGGATTCCGGTTGATCCGCTGGTGAACATGATCGTCGCGAGACGATCCAACGGGCCTCGCGCCTTTGAAAAGAAGGTGCGTTCGAGGACGGCCGACGGAGTGAGGAGAAAAATGAAGGCGTGAAGAGCTTTTGAGATTGAGGAAATGGACGGGGCGAGATCCTCGACGTATATTTTTTTGCCGTTTGGTTCCCAGCCGAGCTTTTCGGAGAATTTCTTGGAAGAAACTATGGTGGTGATACCGGCTTTTGCGATGCAGGCATCCACGACTTCTTTGCTGGCCGTATAATTTAAATTAATGGCGACCTTGCCGTGCAGAAGAAGGCCGACGTTGACGAGCGCCGCGCCGGCAGAGGGCGGGAGGAGTACGCCGATCTTTTCGTCGCCTTCGGCGACGTTGACGGCAACGGATTTACCGAGGAGATATGACCCCGTCAACGATTGGATGGCGCTCAAACGGGTGCCGGACGAATCGGCCATGCTCAACGCAAAAGGACGACTTTTTACCTGACGGCTGAACGCCAATGGCAATGGCGGGGAGTCCTGGAGGCGATGAGCGAAGGCTTCGGCGCCCAACGCTAATATGGCCTGCCTGACTTCAAAAGCGCTCGAGGAGGCAGGCAACGGCTTTCCGAAGCTGACGGTGACCTTGTAGGGAAGGCGGCGCGGCCATTTAAAGAGAATTTTTCCTTCGGAAAAACTAAAAATACTGCCCCACACTTGATCTAAGTGCACCGGAATGATGGGTACGTCGACGCCATGGACCATACTTTCAAAACCGCGTTTGAACCTTTGCATTTGGCCATGACGACTGATTTCGCCTTCGGCGAAGATACACACGGCTTCGCCGGACATCATATATTCGCGGGCCCGTTTGAACGAAGCCACGAGGGCCTTCGGCCCATCTCCACTGGAGACGGGGATACATCCCATGGCCCTGAAGAAGGCCCCCGCCACGGGCATCTCGTAAAAGGCCCGAAGCATGAGAAAGCGCACCAGCCTCTGATTCGCCATGGCGATTAAGATCGCATCGACAAAAGAGACGTGGTTGGCGACGAGGAGAACCGGCCCCGTGAGCGGCACATTTTCCTGGCCGACGGAGCGGATCGTATAGAGGCAGTTCGTGAGCGGCAGGAACATGAGGCGCAGGAAAAAATCAGGCAGCCGTCTCAGCAGTTCATACGCCATCACCCCCGACATCGCGGCCGCGACGAGGAAGACCTGGGCTGGATTCAGCCGGAACTTCGTGTCGAGGGCCAGGAGCACGGCCGAGGCGACCAGGATCGCCGCAAAGCAGATGAAGTTTCCCGTCGCCATCAC
>JAYTSX010000127.1:0-7366 GCA_043745445.1 Elusimicrobiota bacterium | reverse complement strand
CTGCCCGTGAAGTTGCTCGAGAAAGTCGTGGGCGTGGAGACTCCGGTCGCGAAGGTCACATCTTGAGTCATGCTGAGAAGATAGCGCGTGTAGGATGGGTTACCGTTCTGGTTCCAGCTGATCAGCGCGCTCCCCGTTGAAACGACGCTCGGCACGACGCTGTTGACCAGAGGCGGATTAGCCAAGGTGTAGATGGAAGTCGCGCCGCTGAGATTGGAACCCCAGATATCGGTGAGGCGAAGCATGCGTCCCACGAGCTGGTTCGAGCCGCCGCCGATATTTTCGCCGACATTCATGCTCGCGCCGGTGTAGGGCATGGCACCAGGCGGGATTAAGTTCGCTAGGACGGTCGCATCGACAAGATTATAAGTGACGGCGGCCGAACCGGGAGGCAGGCAAACGCGCGGGGGCGCGCCCCAGCTCCAGGTGATGTCGTTGGGCGTGGTCGCGACCGCGGTCAAGGTCGGGGCGATCGGCGGCGAGTTGTCGACCGTAACTCCGTAGGCGGTGCCGAAGCCGCTTTCGCCGTTGACGCTTTGCGCGACGAACTGCCATCGTGCCGTCGCCGCGTAGGGCTCAAGCTGCACCGCTCCGGCCGTCGAGTAGGTGACGATGCCCGCCGTTCCGCTGGGCGGGTTCCCGTTATAGCCTCCGGTGGCGGTGCTATAGGTGAGCCCGGAATTCGAGGAATACTTGTGCATGTTCGTCGTCCACTCGAGCATGATGTCGTCGTCGGAGATCGTGCCGTTCTGAAGGCGAACGTCATCGATCTGCCCGTTGAAGTACTCGGCTCCCGCGGCGCCGTTATTGTAGCGGCCGATCTCGAGGGTCGCGTTGTTCTGATGGCTAAAGAAGGTCGTCGTGCTCGCCGCGACCGCCGTGCTGACGAGCACGCCGTCGATGTAGAAGCGCCGGTCGAAGCCATTTTTTCGAACCAAATGGACGAGGTGCCAGGCGTTGTTTGTTAGGTTGGTCCCGCCCTCCACATCGGTCTTTCCCACATTCTCGCGCGAATCGATATGGCGCAGTCCGCCACCCGCGGCGATGCCGATGCCCCAAAAGCCGGTGGCTCCTTGCTGGGAGACGATGCGTCCACCCGGCGTGGCGGTTTTGATCCAGGCGGCGAGAGTGTAGCTTCCTGGCAGCCCCCATTGGGTTGAATTGGGCGCCGTCGCCCACTGGGTGCCATTAAGCGTGAGAGCCGTCGAGGATCCGCCCACGGTTGTCAGGCCGGCGAGGGGCCCAGCCTGGACCACGGCGAAGCTGCTGCTGACGACGGCGAGGGCTGACGGGTTGGCGGGGCACGCGCCGATTTGCACCGGACTTTGATTGTTAGTCACGCCGCCGAAGGCGGTCATCGACGCGAGAACCGAGCAGTTATTATTGACGGCGTCCCGGTAATTGCACTGCCCCGTGGCCATATTGACGGAGCCGTTCGTGCTGACATAGTTGTAGTAATACGACTTGCAGCAGCCGGAGGGGCAGCCGCCGGCATAGCCTGACGAAACTTGCACCCCGTAGTCGCCGTCAAAACGCCAGAGGCCGATGGTGTTGGCCAGGTTGAGGCTGAGTCGGCGCTGGCCAATTTTCGTGCCCGTATCGCTTTGCATGTCGGAGAGGATCGTCGGGAGCGGGTGGCTTGTCAGGGAGCCCGACAGGTAGCTCCCGTCGCATTGGAGGACCTTCGGCGAGATGCTGGGCGCGGTGGCGAAGGCGGTTGAGGCGACGAAAAAAGCGCCCGCCGCGAAAGCGGAGGCTGTCAAAAAAGACCGTGCGGTAAGCGAGGTTCGCGCCATCCTATTAGGAGAGGCTAGCTTTCGGCTGTTACGCAATCATTTCAGGCGAGCGATCAAGGCCAGGGCACCATCACGATCATTCACTTCCCCTTCGGCCTGGGCTTCGCGTACGCGTTCGAGAAGCTCGCCGATCCGGGGTCCGGGCGGAATTTTAAGGGCCTTCATGACGTCTCGACCGTCGAGCAGACGCTCAGGGGCCGGGGCGCGGGACAGGTCGCGCCAGCGGCGCAAGAGCGAGGAGACGAGTTGGAGGTGGTGCACGGTTTTGCGCGCGTCTTCGGGTTTGAGGCGCGTAAGGTCGGAGCGTTTGGGATCGGCGGTGGCCGTTTTGAGGAGGCGCTTCAGGCGCGCCTCCGGCATGTAGCTTGCGTGGTCTCCCCAGCAGACGATCAGCAGGCCGGGGGCGTCGGGGCCCAGGTCGCGGAAAAAACGGTACGCGGCGCGCTCGGTCAGCGGGCCGCCGGAGGCCAGATGGCCCGGGCGCAGATGGTGGCGTACGATCGCGGAGGCGGTGTTGATCTGATCGCGTGAAAATCGAAGCCGCCGCAGAATTTTTTCGGTTGCCGCCGCGCCCTTCGTGTCGTGTTCGAAAAAGCGCAGACGGCCGTCGATCTTTTTTGCGGTGGCGGGCTTGGCGACATCATGCAAAAGCGCCGACAGCAGCAGCAGGGCGCGAAACGGGGCGCCCCCCCGCTCAGCGAGGTGCTTCTCGAGATCGCCGGCGATCGACGGGTACACGGCGCGCAGGTTCGTCAGCAGAAAATCGACCCGGGCGCAGACCTCGAGCGTATGCTTGAGCACGCCTCCCGGTCCGTAGTAATCCTCGGCGCAATGGCGCGCGGGCTCAAGTTCGGGAAACAAGGCAATCAAGAGGCCGTGCTCATCGAGTCGCTGGAGCCAGGTCGAGGCGCCCGGCACGGCGAGGAGCATGAGCAATTCGACCGTGACGCGTTCCGGCGCCGGCTCCGACAGTAATTTGCGCCGTCGGGCGATCGCCTTAAGCGTCTTATCGTCGATCGCCAGTCCGAGTTGAGCCGCGATTCTGAAAGCGCGCAATAGGCGCAGTGGATCTTCGGTCAAATTCTCTTCGTTGTCCGCGCGTATAATCCCCGCCGCGAGATCCTTGAGCCCGCTTCGCGGATCGATAAACGCGGATTCTAAAAGGGACGCGGGTATCAGCTCGGTGAGCGGGAGGGCAACGGCGTTTATCGTGAAGTCGCGACGCTCCAGGTCCGCCGCGATCGTTTTGCCTTGGAGTCCCGCGATGTCGATCTGCTTGATCGTTTTGGCGCGCGCGGGCGCCAAAACGAGGCGGTACACGGCGTTTTCCTCATCGAGGGTGACGAGCGTGCCCTTGAACGCCCGGGCGAGCTGGGCCGCGAGAGCGCGCGCGTCGGCGCAAGCCAGGTCAAGGTCACTGAAGGCTCTTCCGAGGGCCGCGTCGCGAATGGAGCCGCCGACGAGCCATACCGGCTGCTTTGCGACGGCGTAGATCCGCGCAAGCGTCTCGCGCGCTTCAACGCCCAGGCGGACATGCCGCGCGGCCATCAGGCCTTGACGGCGGGCGGGGCCGCGCGCTTCTTCAGTTCACGCTCGCGCAACTCGCGCTTGAGGACTTTCTGGAGCGCATTCTTGGGCAAGCAGTCGACGATCTCGACATCGCGTGGACGTTTGTACGCGTCGAGGCGCTCCTTAAAGAACTGGAGCAATTCCGTCTTCTCGAGGACGCAGCCCTTTTTGAGGACGACGAACGCTTTGATCACCTCGTCGCCGACCTCGTCGGGAATGCCGATGAGGGCGCTCTCTTCGACGGCGGGGTTTTCGGCGATGATCGCCTCGACTTGCGCGGGGAAAACCTTGAGGCCCTTCACGATGATCATGTCCTTCTTGCGGTCGCGGATCGAGAGGTAGCCGTCTGCGTCCAAGACGCCGATGTCGCCGGTCTTGAGCCAGCCGTCGGCGGTGAAGGCGGCGCGCGTATCCTCCGGCCGGTTCCAATAGCCTTTCATTACGCAGTCGCCTTGGACGCAGATTTCCCCTTCGGTTCCTTGCGCAACCGCATGTTCAAGCTCGTCGACGATCTTGACTCGCACGCCGTCGATGGGCGGGCCTACGGCTCCGCGACGGACGGCGCCGAGTGCGCTGATCGTGGCCACGGGGCTCGTCTCGGTGAGCCCCCAGCCTTCGACGATTTCGACGCCCAACGCGGATTTAAAAGCGTCTGCGACGGAGATCGAGAGCGGCGCCGCTCCGGAGACCGCGATCTTGACGCGGCGGAAGGCCCAGAACCGCAGGAACGCGCGGGTTTTCCAGTCCTTGGCCTCGCGCGTGAGCGCCGCGTACACCTGCGGCACCGCGGCGAACAGGCTCACCCCGCGGCGGCCCATCTCCTTAAGCCAGGGCTTGGCCGGTGCGATCGCGGCGAAGACCACGCAGGTCAGGGTCAGGCGCATCGAGGTGAGCACGATGCCGGTCCAGGCGAAGCTGTGGAACATCGGCAGGATGCAGAGCGTGACGTCAGACCGATCGAGGGTCATACGACTCAGAGCCGATTCGCAGTTGGTCACGAGGTTGCGGTGCGTGAGCATCACGCCCTTGGGGAAGCCGGTCGTGCCCGAGGTATAAAGAATGGCGGCGGTGTCGCTTTCGATCGCGGCGTCGTGCGGCTGATCGAGAAAGGCAGGCGACCGCAGCTCGTGCATTGGTCTGATGAGGGTGGTCGGGGGCGCCAAGAGGTCCGTCACCCAGAGCTTTTCAAGCGACCCGCATTTCACGGCGGCCGCGCTCAGGCCGGGTAAAAAATCATTTTGGGTGAATACGCCCTTCGCGCCGCAGTCGCCGAGCATGTAGGCGAGCTCGTCGGCTTTCGAGACCATGAAGTTGATTGGCACCGCGATCGCGCCCAGGCGGTTCACGGCGAAATAGGCGATGATGAATTCAGGCGCGTTTCGGTGGACGATCGCCACGCGGTCGCCTTTGACGATGCCGTTGCGGCGCAGGCCTTCGGCGATCTCGAGAACCTCACGGCGCAAATCCAGAAAGGAGACTTCGCGCGCGCCGAAGACGAGGGCGATCTTCCCCCCGCCTTCCTGCGCCGATCTGTCGAGGAGTGCGTTGAGGGTGGACATAGCGGGGTCGCCTATTTTTGCCTGGGGTCGAGGATGTCGCGGACGGCGTCGCCCATTAGGTTCCAGCCAAGCACGAACAGAAAGATGGAGATGCCGGGAATGAACACGGTATGCCAATACTCAAAAGGATTTCCGGCGGATCCTAGAATCCAGTTTCGCGAAAGGGAAATCAGCTGTCCCCAGTCCGCGTAACCGACCGGGGCTCCCAGGCCGAGGAAGGAGAGCGCGGCCGCCGTGATCACGACGGAGCCGGTGGACAGCGAGGCAACGACGAGCACCGGATAAATGGAGTTCGGAATGATGTGGCGAAACAAGATGCGCGCGTCGGACGCGCCGAGCGCGCGAGCCGCGGCGACGAAATCGCGCTCTTTAACGGACATGACGTCGCCCCTCATTAAGCGCGCGTAGGACGGCCAGGACACGGCCATGACGGAATACATGACATGCTCGAGGCTCGGTCCCATGATCGCGACGATGACGACCGCCAGCACGAGGTCAGGAAAGGCGAGCACCACATCGGTGAAGCGCATGATGATTTCGTCCACCCATCCGCCGTAGAAGCCCGCCGCGCCGCCGAGTAGGACGCCGATGATCACGGAGAAGCCGACGACCTTGAGGGCGACCTTGAAGGCCGTACGCGTTCCCCAGACCATGCCGTAGTACAGGTCGTACTGCTGCTCGGTGGTGCCGAACCGATGCTCCTTCGAAGGCCGGACCGGGTCCGGGCTGTAGCCGGTCTGCGGGATGATGTAGGCGTCGCGCGAGCCGGCCTCAGGCGGAGCCAGCACGGGGGCGAGGACCGCGACGACAAGAAAGCTGCCGATGATGACGAAGCCGAGCAGAGACATCGGCCGGTGCTTGAGTATTTTCCAGATTGACTTGAGCTTCGCCATCTCAGTTGCCCACTCTGATACGGGGATCGACGATCGCGTACAGCATGTCCGAGATCATGTTCGCTATGACAAATAAGAACGCGGCCAGCATCGTCGAGCCGAGCACGCCCGGCACATCGAGCTGCTGGGCGGCCTGCACGCCCCATCGGCCGATGCCGGGGAAATCGAAGACCGTTTCGGTGATGACGACGCCGCCGAGCAGGCCGATAAAGAGCAGGCTTGACAGCGTCACGACCGGGATCAGCGCGTTGGCGAGCGCGTGCTTGCGGATGACGACATGCTCCGGCAGGCCCTTGGCGCGCGCGGTGCGCACATAGTCTTTCGACAACTCCTCGAGCATGGAGGAGCGCGTGATGCGCAGCAGGAGTGCCACCGAGATGTACAGCAAGGTTGCGGACGGCAATATCATGTGCTTCACCGCGTCCAGATACGCCCCCCACTGGCCGTTGAGCAGGCAGTCGAAGGTCAGCAGACCCGTGTAGTGCTTGAACGCGTCGCCGTGCACGAGCATGTCCGTCTCGAGCGTGTACCGGCCCGGCGGGAACCAGTGCAGGCGCCCGTAGAATACCATCAGAAGCACGAGGCCCAGGACGAAGCTCGGCAGGGAGTAGCCGGTGATCGCGACGAAGCGCGTGATGTGATCGATGAAGCGGTCCCGGTAGACGGCGGACAGGACGCCGAAAAATACGCCGACGATGAGGATCGGGAAGAATGTCAGCAAAGTGAGCTCAAATGTCGCCGGGAAGAAAGCCCGGATCGCCTCAGCGACGGGCATCTTCGCCGTTTCCGAGTAGCCGAGGTCGCCGCGGACGACCTGCTTGAGCCAGATGGCGTACTGCACCGGCATCGGCTTGCGCAGGCCGTACTTCTCGATCACGGCGTCGAGCTGAGAGAGCTGACGCGGATCTTTAATGTAAAGTGACGCGCGCATCTCGGGCGACAGGAACTGCAGGCAGAAAAACAGCAGGAAGGTCACGCCGAACATGACGAGAGGCAGGAAGGCTAGGCGCTTCAGGCAGAACTTGAGCACTCGTTATTCCTTGGAAATCGTGTAGTAGTAGCTGCCGTAGGGTGAATCCGGAAATATCGGATTGTAGACCCAGCCTTTCACCCACTCGCGCTGCGTGCGGTAAAGCACGGTGTCGAGAATATACAGCTGCGGCGCTTCCTCAAACGCGAGGTCCTGGAGCTTCTTGTAGAGCTCCTTGCGCTTGGCGGGGTCGGTCTCCGCGTTGCCTTCCTCAATGATCCGGTCGAACTCGGGGTTCTTGAACTTCTGGGTCGCGGGATAGTCGCCCTTCGAGTGCAAGAGTGGGAACGCGAAGTTGTGCGGATCAGGGTAGTCGGCGTTCCAGCCCATGACAAATATCGGGAGTTTCGACAGCTTGTAAGCGTCGAGGAAGGTCGGCCACTCAACGGCGCGGACGTCGATCTTAAACTTTGGGTTGAGGCTTTCGACGTTGCGCTTCAGGATCTGGCAAGCGGTCTGACGAGCAGGGTTACCGGAGTTGAAGGCCATCGTGAACTTAAAGCCCTGCTCCCACAACTT
>JAYTSX010000126.1:0-7394 GCA_043745445.1 Elusimicrobiota bacterium | reverse complement strand
TCTCTCTCCAGGGCATTGGCTCTACCTCTTGCCAATACCTACCTGTTACCCATGTGCCCGGTCTATTCTGTTACCTATGATCCCGGTCTGTACCGGCGGGGCGACTATCCACGGGGATAGTCGACCGCCACACCGCATATTCCTAGACCTGCCCACACTCTCCTGCCCTGAACCAATTATTGTTATTATCCCGTAGGAGAAAACGATGATCATTATAATCTTCTTCTTGGCGCACTGGTTTGCCTCGCTTTTTTTTCAGACATTCTTCATGCACCGTTACGCCTCGCACCGGATGTTCGTCATGAGCCGCGGCTGGGATCGCTTCTTCCACCTGGCCGCGTATGTCTCCCAGGGCTTTTCCTATCTCAATCCGCGCGCCTACGCGCTGCTGCACAGGCTTCATCACGCCTATAGCGATACCGTCAAGGATCCGCATTCTCCGGTCTTCTTCACGAATGTGGTCACGATGATGCTGGCGACCTTCCGCCGCTTCAGCGCCATCAGCCATTACCGGGAGATTGTGGAGAAGCGCTTCGAAGGCGGCTATCCCAGCTGGTTGTTTCTGGAAAAAATCGGCGACCACCCGTTGTCCATGGCGTTCTGGGCCGTGTTCTACGCGGGCTTCTACTATTACTTCGCCACGGCCTGGTGGATGTGGCTGCTCCTGCCCGCGCATTACTTGATGGGCCCGATCCATGGCGCGATCGTGAACTGGGGCGGGCATCGCTACGGCTACCGCAACTTCAAGACGAAGGACCAGTCGCGCAATACGCTCCCGTTCGACTTCCTGACCTTGGGCGAGCTCTTCCAGAACAATCACCATTGGCAGTGCACGCGCGCCAACTTCGCCGTGCGCTGGTTCGAGTTCGACCCGTGCTACCCCATCATCCGCCTCTTGGCCGCCCTGCGCGTGCTTCGCCTCGTGCGGCCGCTCGATGTCGATGCGCTCACTCCCGCCGACGAGCAGCCCTGGGGCGTACCGCTCGAGGCCTAGCTTAATCTTTGGCGGGCCCGCTGTAGCCGTAGGTAGCGAACTTCTCCCGGACGCGGGCGATCTCGGGGTCGGAGAGCAGGCGGGGGGCGCCCATCTGCACGGCGCGCCAGTACATCATGGCCAAGGTCTCCGCCTCGACCGTGAGTGCCAGCGCGCGCGGCAAGGTCGGGCCCAGCACGACCAGTCCGTGGCTGCCCATGAGCGCGGCGTTGCGGCCGTCGAGCGCCTTGAGCAGATGGTTTGAGAGCTCCTGAGTTCCGTAAGTCGCGTACTCGCAGCAACGGATGTTGCTGCCGCCGAATAAGGCAATCATGTAGTGAAACGCAGGGATTTCACGACGAAGGCAGGCGAGCGTGGTCGAGTAGCCGCTGTGAGTGTGGATGACGGCGCCCACCTCGGGGCGGGTGCGGTAGATGTCGAGGTGAAAGCGCCACTCGCTCGAAGGCTCATGGCGCCCGGTGTGGGTGCCGTCAAAGCGCATGCGCACCATGTCCTCGGGCTTCATGACGCCGTAGGGCATGGCGGTGGGCGTGATGAGAAACTCCGAGGAGCCCGGTCCCAGGCGCGCGCTGACATTGCCCGAGGAACCCTGGTTGAGGCCGCGGCGCTCCAGATCGAGACAGGTCTCGATGATGCCTCGGCCGAGGGACAGTTCTTTTTCGGAGAGTTCGATGCTCAAGTGTAACAGATTGGTACAATAACTCTGCGCTCATGGTCCAAATCGTCAAAGTCGTCTATCGTGGATTGCTCCCCGTGTCTTTGAGGGAGAAAATCTCCTATGGCCTGGAGCGGGCGAAGCTGGTGCTCAACTATCAGTTGATGCGCTCTTCCCTAATCAACCGGTTTCATCGGTTCGGCGCCTGGCCGCACGCTCTTTATATCGAGGGCACCAACATCTGCAACGCTCGTTGCGCCTTCTGCGCCTATCCGCAGATGGAACGCCCTAAGGTCACCATGACCATGGAGGTGTTCCGCAAGGCCATCGACGAGTACCTGCGCCTGGGACCGGCCGAGATCGACCTCACCCCCATCGTCGGTGATCCGTTTGCGGATAAATATCTGTTTGAGCGGCTCGACGATCTCGCCTCGCGGCCCGCGGTGAAGCGTTTTCATTTCTATACGAATGCGGTGCTGCTCAAGGTCGAGGAACTCGACCGGCTGATGGGCTACGGCGAACGCTTTTGGATCTTCTGCTCGCTGGGCGGCTTTGACCGCGAAGTGTACCACCGCGTCATGGGCATCGATAAATTCGAGGAGGCCGTGTCCGCCATCCGGGCCCTGATCGAGGCTAAGATCCGGACCGGCTCGACCATGCGCATCAATGTCAATCTGCGCGTGCCTTTGGGCAGCGAGAGCGGCGAGTTCTGGGATTATCTTCGCCGGCGTCGCGACGAGGGTGTCATCACGATCGCGGGAGTCTCGGCCTACGACAACTGGGGCGGGGAAATCACGGAGTCGGCCTTGCGTCAGGCGGGTTTGGTGCCGCTGCCCCCGCCGGTGCATGACGGGCCCTGCCGCCGTCTCCTGACCGGGCCGGTCATCCTCGCCGACGGGCGCGTCAACGCCTGCTGCTGCCGCGATGTGGAGGCGACCTTGATCATCGGCGACATCAAGCAGAATTCCTTGGGCGACATCCTCGCCGGGCCGGAGCTCAAGGAGCTGCTGGAGCGCCACGAGAAAAAGGATTTCCCCGAGATCTGTAAAACCTGCACAAAGTACCAATCGCTTTGGAGCGGAACGCGCGACGATTAAGGCCGCTTGCGCGCCAGAAGAAACAGCGTGCTTCCGGTGCGGTTGGGCATGAAGACGGGGACGATGAGGTAGGCGGGGAGCACGAACGGCAAGAGCAGCAGGCTGAACAAATCCCGCAGCTTCACTTCCATTTCCCGGCGCTGCGCTTTGCTCGCGATCGCGCCCTTAAAGCCGGAGGCCGGGGCGCCGCTCGTGGATTCGTCCTTGAGAAGATCCGTCAAGGTTTGACCCGATGCGGCCTTGCCTCCGAAGAGAACGCGCTTGACGAGCGGCATGGCGCCGTTGAACAGCTTATAGAATAACTGATCGGTGAAATTTCGCGCGGTGAAGGGACTGACCGACACCTCTAACACTTCGAGGCCCGCGCGGGAGGCCAGCCCCGAGAGCGACTTGCCCGTCCAACGGGTGTTGTGATTCGGGGGGAAATCCCATTCCTCGCGAACGGCAAAGCGAATGCGATCCTCATTGGGCACCGTGACGATCAGATGCCCCCCGGGCGCGATAAGCTTGACGATGTTCGACAAGGCTTTGGCCGGCTCGGCCAGGTGCTCCAAAACATCGTAAATGGTGACCACATCGTATGAGGGCCGCCCGGGGCGCTCGACGAAATCCTCGATCGGGGAGAGCTCGATCGTGTAGTTTCCCTCGCGCCGCCCCGCCATGTCGGGATTAAACTCCAGGCCCGTCAGAGCGCCGCGCCAGCCGTTCTCGCCCGCCCGCATCAGAAAGCGCCCGTCGCCGCTGCCGACATCGAGCAGGGCGCCTTTGAGTTCCCGGCGCGCGGCGGTTTCGAAGAAATGGTTGAAGCGCCAGTCCGCTTGGGGCGTGGGATGGATGATCCACTCTTCCTTTCCGTATAGGTGCCCGGCTTTTGAATACCAGTCACGCAGGGGGAAATCCTTGGGGATCACCGAGAAGCTCACGCCGCAGGCCCCGCACGGGTAAACGCCGAAATCGCGGCCGAACAAAGGCTCTCGAAAGGTCGCCGGCGGCGGACCTTGCACCACGGCCGCGCAGGCGGTGCACACGACCGATTCGGCGGCGTTGGCGGTGGTCATCGGTGGAGGTCGGTAGCATACGATTTGTCGCGGAGGCGATGAAACCCCGAAAAATATTATGATGCCACTCATAAGCGACGCGCCGAAGCAGACCGAGAGGAAACAGGACATGGCCAAGACCGCGATTTTAAAGCTGGACGGCAAAGAAATCGAGCTGCCGATCATCGAGGGCAGCGAGGGTGAGCGCGCCATCGACATCTCCGAACTCCGGGCAAAGACAGGCCACATCACCTTCGACAACGGCTACATGAACACCGGCTCCTGCCAGAGCGCGATCACCTTTCTCGACGGCGAGAAAGGCATCCTGCGCTACCGCGGCATCCCCATTGAACAGCTCGCCGAGCACTCCACCTTCGTCGAGACCAGCTACCTGCTCATCTACGGCCACCTGCCCAACAAGAAGGAGCTCGAGGCGTTCACTACGAACATCACCCGCCACACGATGCTTCACGAGGACATGAAGCACTTCTACGAAGGCTTCCCGCGCGACGCCCATCCGATGGCGACCTTGGCCTCGGCCGTCAGCACGCTCTCGACCTTCTATCAGAACACTCCGGGCAAGCCCGCCGGCGGCAAGGATCTGGACCTCTCCATTTTCCGCCTGCTGGGCAAGCTGCCCACCATCGCCACCTACTCGCACAAGAAATCCATCGGCCATCCCTTCATCTACCCGGAGAATAAGCTCAGCTACGCGGAGAACTTTCTCAAGATGATGTTCGCGGTTCCCGCAGAGGAGTATGAGGTGGACCCCGATGTCGCCAAGGCTCTGGACCTGCTTCTCATCCTTCATGCCGACCACGAGCAGAACTGCTCCGCCTCCACGGTGCGCATGGTCGGCTCCAGCCGCGCCAGCCTCTTTGCTTCCGTCTCGGCTGGTATCTCCGCCCTGTGGGGACCGCTGCACGGCGGCGCCAACCAGGAAGTCATCGAGATGCTTCAGGCGATCCGGGAGAGCGGCATCGCCCCGAAAGATTACCTCGACAAGGTCAAGGCGAAGGACAGCGGCGCCCGTCTGATGGGCTTCGGCCACCGCGTCTACAAAAACTTCGATCCGCGCGCCAAGATCATCAAGAAGGCCTGCGATACGGTCTTAAATAAGCTCGGCATCAACGACCCTCTGCTCGACATCGCCAAGCAGATTGAGGAAGCCGCGCTGAAAGACGAGTACTTCATCTCGCGCAAGCTCTACCCCAATGTGGACTTCTACAGCGGCATCATCTATCGGGCCATTGGAATACCGACGAACATGTTCACCGTGATGTTCGCCATCGGCCGCCTGCCGGGCTGGATCGCGCAGTGGAAGGAGATGAACGAGTCGACGAGCTTCAAGATCTCCCGCCCGCGGCAGATTTACACCGGCCCGAAGGAGACCTCGTACACGACCGTCGGCCGCCGGAAGTAAAACCACCTGACCGAAGGCTCGTTTTCGAGGTCGCTTTTTTTAACTCGCACCGGTGCGAGTTCCCGCCAACTGTTCCCGGAAACGGTCGCCTCGTTCCCCACGGGACGCTACACTAGGCGGCTTTCGCCGCGGCGTCCGCCTGGTGATCGGCGAAGGTCTTGATGATCACTTTCGAGTCCGCGGTTTTGAGGGTGCGCTCCCAGCCGCAGCTGCATTTCAGCTTCTTCTTATCGGAGCGGAACTCGTACATGTGAATCTTCATGGGTTCTCCTGAAACACGAAACCCCCAGGCAAAGCCTGAGGGTCGGTCCCGACATTTCTCGTTACGGGTTCGAATTCATCAAATGAGGTGCGACGCGCGAGCTTGAGCGGCGACCTCATAATAGTAGCATTATTATGAGGTCTTGCAACTGTCGTTGACGAGTCAGCCTGTGGGCCCGTGGATAACTGTTGCCTGCCCCTTTGGCGGCGAGGCTCGCGTTACTCGGTCGTGGGTCCGGCGTCGATCCACGAGCCGCTGAGCAGGGCGACGCCGACGCAGATCAGCGCGATTCCGGCCAGGCGAAGCGGGCTGATGGGCTCGCCCAGCAAGACATAAGCCGCGGCGGCGGCCAGAACATACTCGAGCGCGTTCATGGGCACCGCCCAGGAAATTTCGGACCACGACAGGACCGCGAGCCAAAGAAGCGAGTACACGACCTCGAGCACAATCCCGGCCCAGATCCAGGGGTTGCTGATCGCCGACGCGTAAAAAAAGAACAGCTGCATCGGCGCCGCGCCGGGCAGGGCCCCGACTTCGAGCATGCCCTGCCGCAGGCAAAGATTGCCCACGCAGCCGCAGATGGTCGCGAGAAAGACGACGCTCAGCGCGCGCCGCATCAGGGCTCCGTCCAAGAGAGCATCATCAAAAATACGCCGGCGGCGATAAGCCCGATTCCGGCCAGGCGGCGGGGTTTAAGCCTCTCGCCCAGCATTTTATACGCCAGACCGGCGATGACGATATATTCAAGTGCGTTCATGGGCAGCGCCCAGCTGAGCTCCGCCCAGGACAGCACCACGAGCCAGCTCAGAAATTGCCCGGCGTTGCTGGCGACGCCCAGCAGCACATGCCGGTTGCGGGCGGCCGCCCAGCCGTAGCGCAGGAGATGCCGCGGCTCGAAATCCTCGAGGGGGCCGAGCTCGGACATGCCGCGGCGCGTGAAGACATTGCCGAATGCCGAACAGAAGACGGAGAAGAAAAGGACGAGAGTCGTTATGATCATGAGGCGGGAGCGGGAGCGCGCGAGAAGGAGGTCAGCTGCGCGCCCGCGCGATCGAGGGCTTCGCGCACGCGCGGGCTCATCAAGGCCGCCAACTCTTCGGCGTGCCGGTATCCCGGCATCGTTTCGTTCAGCAGGCCGACGGTCGCGGTCGCGGGATGGCAATAAATTTCGGTGAGGCCGTCGGGCAGAAGCGGGATCAGCCGGAGCCAGGCGCTCTCCACCATGGCGCCGGTCTCGAACAGGCCGAAGAGACAGTCGTTGGTGATGATCCCCGCTCGCCGCAAGCGCGAACGCGTCCGCGCCACCCAGGGCGCCATCACGGCGGCCATGAGCGCCGAGGACGCGGGCATGGTGGAAAGCGGCTGGGACGGAACGCGAACGGCCGGGATGCGCGTGTGCGCGGCGATCTCCAGGACGGCGTCCAGAATCGTGGGGTGGATATGAAAGTGGTTGTGCCCGTTGAGATGGTCGAGCTCGAGCCCCGTTTGTTGAAACGCCGACACCTGGGCCCGGCATTCGGCGACGGCCTGACGCCGCGAGCGAGGGGAAAGGAAAATGCGGGCGCCCGGACCGACGAGCCCGGGCCTAAACCGCCCTTCGCCGTCCACGAGGTCCGGGACTTCGCGCGCCGGCAGCACGGGCCTGCCCTCGACGAGGGTCAGGTGCAAGCCGACCTTAAGCCCCGGCAGCGCGTGAGCCATGGCGACGGCCTCTTTCGCGGCCGGCGCCGCCACCATCAGGCTGGCGCAAGTCAGGATGCCGCCCGTATGGGCCTGGCGCACCGCCTCATTCACCTCGGGAGAAAGTCCGAGATCGTCGGCCGTGACGATGACGCGCTTCAAACGCTTTCCACGAGACGATTGCCGGACAACACGAACACCCGGCCCTTCCAGTAAACTTTTCTTTGGAGAAAACTCGCGGCCCAG
>JAYTSX010000125.1:0-7456 GCA_043745445.1 Elusimicrobiota bacterium | reverse complement strand
ACACGCTGACCTTGTAGCTGTCGATGAGCCAGTGGTTGTTCGAGACCGCCACCATGCCGCCCGAGCCGCGAAGGACCATCGAGTGCCCGTCCACCTCGCCGCTCGTCGCGACGATCTGACCGGCGGCGTTCTTGATCGCGAAGCTGCTCGAGGAATCACCCGCGAGTTCCTCGACGGAGCCGATCACGGTTCCCGCGCAGTCGGTCACGAGCGAGCCGGAGGTCTTCGCCGAGACCGCTGAGCCGGACCTAATTGTGAAGTCCGATCCGTTCTTCTCGATCTTGGCGATCTCGCTTCCGCCGCTCTCCACGGTAAAATCGCTGGAGAGAAGACCGCGGCTGATGACGATGTCTTCGAGCTTCAACACCGCGCAGCCCGCCGCGTTCGTTTCCGTCGGACGGACCTCAACGGCTCTCGCTTCGGCCACGCGCTGTTCGCGCATTTCACGGCGCCATTCGCCCATGTCATTAAACTCATGGGCGAAAGCGGGAACGGTCAAAGTCATCAACGACAGTACGGCGAGCGTTTTCTTCATGCGTAAGTCCTCTCTCATTTTAACGACGTGCGCGGTTGCTACTCCGCTAACGAGAGCATAGGCTTACAGCATGGCACTCACAGGGGTCGGAAGACCCAAAGACATGAAGGCTTTAGGCCCACCAACGGAGGGGTCCGGAGCTCCAGCTAGATGTCGAGGACTTGGAGCTGAATGCGCCGGTTGAGGGCCTCGGCGCGCTCTTTGATAACGTCGAGCTCGGTCTCGAGGGTGTGGTCGAGCCAGCGGCGGACCAGGGGGCGCAGGGGACGGAGGAAAAAAGGAAGCTCGTATTCTTCGTCGTGTTCGAGCATGGTTCCGCCGTTGACGGGGCGGATCATCATGCGGCATTCCATCCGTTTGAGCGGACCGGTGAGCATCACGCCGTGGTAGCCGCCGTCAGGAGCGAACTCGAAGCTGAAGGTGCCGTGCCACGGCATTCCGAAGAAGTGCCCGCTGGCCTCGGCCGACTCGCCGGCGGGAGAGATCGCGATGGAGTCGACCTTGGGCTCGTAGTGCGCGATCTCACCGAGATCGCGCAGGTAGGTGCGCACCGACTCGTAAGGAGCGCTGATCAGAATTCGGCGGTTGACGTTCACATTTATCCGGAAGGGAAGGAAATTGGAGCGGGCGAAGGGAATCGAACCCTCGTCTGATCCTTGGCAAGGACCCGTTCTACCATTGAACCACGCCCGCGGTTCTGCGACCATCTTAGCAAGAATTGACGGAATCGGCAAGATGCCGTCTTAAACGGTCTTCGGGAGGGGCGTCACAAAGGGCGCCGAGCTCGGCGGCGGGAAGTGCTGCTGAAGGGAGGCGGCCTCGTCCTCGACCATGCGGCGGTTCTCTTCGTCCCGGGCCTCGAGAATCTCGGGCAACTTCTCGATGAGGACCGCGACGACCCTGGGGTCGAACTGCTTGCCCGAGCGCTCCTGGATGTATTTGACGGCGTCCTCCACGGTCCACTCGCCCTTGTACACGCGCTTGGAGGACAGCGCGTCAAAGACATCGGCGACCGTGACGATGCGCGCCTCGAGCGAGATCGCCTCGCCCTTGAGCTGGTACGGGTAGCCGGTGCCGTCGAAGAACTCGTGGTGGCCGACGGCGATCTTGGCGGCCAGGCGCAGGAGGCGGCTCTCGGCGTTCGCGAGCATCTTCGCGCCGTAGATCGTGTGCTTCTTCATCTCCTCCCATTCGTCGGGAGTGAGCTTCGCGGGCTTTCGAAGAATGGAGTCGGGAATGGCGACCTTGCCGATGTCGTGCAGGGGCGCGGCGTAGCGGATGTCCTCGGCTTCGAGGAAGGAGAGCCCCATACCCTGAGCGAGGATGCCGGAGAAGCGGCTCATGCGGCGCAGATGCCGCCCCGTGTCCGCCTGGTCGCGGTATTCGGCGACAAGCGCCATGCGGTAGATGGTCTCGAGGTGCGAGCGGCGCAAGTCGTCGTACAGCGTGGCGTTCTCAATGAAGGTCGCCGCCATCGTGGCCAGGATGCGCAGCAGCCCTTCGTCCTCTTCGGTAAACGCACCTTTCGCTTTGTTTAAAACTTCAAAGACCCCGAGCGCCTTGCCGTCGCGGCCGCGAAGGGGCACGGCGAGCACGGTGCGGGTCTGATAGCCGGTGATGCGGTCGAGGTCTTGGGCGAAGCGGGTGTCTTTATAAGCGTCGCGGATATTGACCGCGGAACCGGTACGCGCGACGAAGCCGGCGATGCCCTGCCCGATGGGGATGCGCAGGACCTTTTCTTCCATGCCGAGCGCGATTTTCGTCCACAGCTCGCCCTTGTAGAAGTCGACGAGGAAGACCGAGCAGCGGTCTGCGGAGAGGATGTTGCGCACCTCTTCGGCGATGATGCCGAGCAAGGTATCGAGGCTGGTCTCCGCGGCGACCATGCGCCCGAACCGGGCGAGGAGGGATTGGCGCTGCTCCAGCTCTTGTCTACGCCCCATGTTTTTTTTCCAGGGCCCCGGCGACGAACTCGGACAGGTGGAGCACCTTGGCGTCAGGATAGTATTTACGAAATCCACGAGCAAGCTGGATAAGGCAGGAAGTGGAGCTCGTTAAGACGACCTCGGCCTGTACCGCGGCGACATGACCGACCTTAGTCTTCAACAAGTCGTCGGACAAGTCTTCATGCACGAAGCCAAAGGCCCCCGCGCCGCCGCAGCAAGCGTCCGCGCCCGCCATTTCACAATACGACGCGCCCGCCGCCATTTTGGCGGCAAGCCTCGGTTGCTGTTTGATGCCTTGAGGATTAATCGCACGACACGAATCGTGATAAGTCGTTTCCACGCCCTCCGCGACAGCGGAGGGCAATTTGTCGGCATACTCCCCGTAAAGCTCGACCGCGTCACGCACGCGCGCCGCGAAAGCGGTCGCGCGCCCTCGCCACGAAGCGTCTTCTACCTTCAGGAAGAGCTGAGGATAGGTCTTCAGATGCGCCACGCAGGAAGAGCAGTCCCCGACAATCATTTCATTGCCGTTCTTCTCCGCATGCTCAATATTTTTCTTTGCCAGCTCACGCGCATCGCTCAGCTCGCCGTAGTTATACGCCAACAGCCCGCAGCAAGGGTTGCCGAGGTACGATCCTCTTCCTTTCAGCTCGTCCAAAGCAAACATCGTTGCCGTTCCCACCCTCGGGAACAGATACCGCGGCCCGCACGCCGCGAAGTACCGGTACGCGGGATTCTCCGTCTTTTTTCGCGTCGCGACTAAATCGTCGAGGTTGCGCAACGGGGATTCATCCGTGTGTTCATCCATCGAGGCGAGGACTGCTAGTCCGGCGGCGCGCAGCGCCGGCCCCCCCAACGCTGATAGGCCGAGCTTTTTAAAGAGAAAACCGATTTTCAACAGAACGGCAAAGGATTGGGGACTCGTGATCATGATCCGGCATAACGCCTTCACGAGCCAATGGGTCTCGCCTCGGAGCATGCGACGGCCTTCCAACATGATGTCAGCGACTGGAACCTTGGCGTAACACGCCGTTGTACAAGCGCCACACGCCAAACATGTCGACAAAGCTTCCATCGCTGCGGCCTTGTCGTCTAATTTCCCCTCAATCATTAATCTGACAATCTGATTGCGCCCGCGCGGAGATTTGGACTCGTCGCCGGTGGCGACATAAGTGGGACAGGCCTGCTCGCAGTAGCCGCAGCGCGAGCACTGGCTTACCGCGTCATAGAGCGACTTCTCGCCCAGGTCGGTCAGCAGGCGTCCCAGCGTTTCGGCCATGCCCTATTATACCGCGCTAACGGTACACTTCTCGTCGGTGACCGACACGGTAGACGCGAACTCGCTTGGAGGCGTCCTCGATGGTGTAGAGAATTCGATAATCGCCGCTGCGCACACGCCAACCGTCGACGCCTGATAGCTTTCTGGCTCCCGGCGGCCTCGGGTTCGCCTGAAGGTCGTCGAATATGTCGGCGATGAGTTCCCGCCGGTCCTTCGGCAACGACCGGAACTCCTTAAGCGCCTTGGTCTCGAGTTCGAGGCGATAGGACACTACTTGGCGCCTTTTTTCACAGCGTCCCAGGCCTGAAAGCCAGTCGCTTCCTTGACTGCCTCGCGCAGATCGTGGGCGTCCATAAGGTCCTCGAGCTTCTCACGAATGGCCTCTTCGATCACGAAGTTCTTCTTCAGGCCTAGGCTTTCGCAAACGAGGCTGATTTGACGCTTCAGCTCGCCGGGAATCTTCGTGGCGAACACCTCATTCTTTTTCATAACTAAAGTTTACCCTGGTAAACTCTGGTTGTCAAGACAGCGCGGCAAGGCCTGGATTAAGGCGGCCGTCGGGGTCGAAGGCGCGGCGGACCTTGAGGGCCCAAGGCGAGAATGCCCCTGGAATAACTGCCGGCGCGGCCGGAGGCATGTCGATCGGTCGGGCGTGAAGCTTGAGCGTGATCTCCAGAATGACGCCGTAAGTCCCCCACGAGCCGAGCAGAAGCCGGGAAAGATCGTAGCCGGCGACATTTTTAACGACTTTACCCCCCAGCTCAACCACTTCACCATTCGATAGAAGCACGCGCATTCCCAGAATATCCTCGCGCAGGCCGGACCACGGACGCGTCGCGAGCAGCCCACCGACCGTGCCGCCGCCCTTGGGCAGGCGCACAAATACTCCCTTAGATTCGAGCTCTCGATGCAGGGCGTGCATGGAAACGCCGGTCTCGACGGTGAGGGTGAAGTTACGCTTATCAATGTCGGTGACGCGCCCCAGACCCGTGGTCAGGAGCTCGACCGCGCCGGCGGGCGTGGCGTCCTTCCAGCGAGTCGACGCGCCCCGGACGCGAAAAGCGGCGTCCGCGGGCGCCGAGCGGACTTTATCGACGAGCAATTTGGCGTATTCCGACAACGCGGCGGTGGGAGGGCGGATAAAGCCGGGGCCGGGCTTTGAACCCGGGATCGGAAACAGCTTGTCTGGGTTCGCCAGATGACCCGGATCAACGGCATCTTTCACTCGATGGAAGAGCTTCAGCGTTTCATTCGAAAAGAGCCAGGCCATGGCGTCGCGCTTGTCGAGCCCGATGCCGTGTTCACCCGACAGCGACCCACCAAGCTCGACGCAGGCCTGAAGCATCTCATGGCCCGCGGCCTTGACGCGCGCGGTCTCAGAGGCGTCGCGTTCATCGTAGGCGATGTTGGGATGGATGTTGCCGTCGCCCGCGTGAAAAAGCAAGTAGGCCTTCACCTGATGCTTGGCCGAGATCTCTTGAATGCGGCGCACGATGTCGGGCAGCCTGTCCCGGGGCACGACGCCGTCCTCGACGAGGACATTGGGCGCCAGGCGTGCGAGGGCGGCGTAGGCGCCCCGGCGGCCTTCCCACAGTCGCTCGCGCTCGACCGGATCGGTCGCGGCGCGCACGGTGGTCGCGGAGGATTCATGGCACAGGAGCTCGACCGCCGCGGCCTCACGCGCGCACTCCACGCGCGTTCCGTCAAGCTCGATGAGCAGGATCGCGGGATCCTTCGGATAGCCGAGCGAACGGCCAGCCTCGACGGATTCCACCGTCGGACGGTCCATCGCCTCGAGGCAGCGGGGCACCACGCCGGAGGCGATGATCGCGGATACGCAGGCAACGGCCGCATCGATTGATGGGAAGCCCGCCAGGATCGTGCGCGTGTCTTCGGGAAGTGGCGTGAGCCTGACCCACAGCTTGACGAGCACGCCGAGTGTGCCTTCGGCCCCGATCATCAGGCTCAACAGTTCGGGGCCGTCGTCCTCAAGGGAGAATTTGGCGAGCGTCCCGTCCGGCATGACGGCCTCGAGAGCCAGGACATGGTTTGTCGTCACGCCGTACTTGAGGCAGCGCGGACCGCCCGCATTCTCCGCCGCATTGCCGCCGATCGTCGAGACCTTGAAGCTCGCCGGATCGGGCGCGTAGAACAACCCGACTTTTTCCGCTTCCTTTTGAAGATCAAGATTGACGACGCCGGGCTCCACACAGGCCACGCGTCCTGCGACATCGAGCGAAAGGATGCGATTGAGGCGCGCCAAGGCGATCACCAAGCCGCCCTTGACTGGAATACAGCCGCCGGACAAATTGGTGCCGGCGCCGCGCGCGATGAAAGGAATCTTATTCACCGCGCACCAGGCCACCGCACGGCGGACATCCTCGGAGGTGCGCGCGATAAGAACGGCGTCCGGGCGCGCGCGCTCAAGCGCGCCGTCGTAGGAGTACACCGAAAGCTCGGTCGCCGACGAGAGGAGAGACCCCGGCGCCACCTGCGCCTGGAGCTCGGCGAGCCGCATCAGGCCGCCGGCGGGGCGGGCGGATTTGTCGGCGGAGGAGGCGCGACCTGGCGGCTCATGGTCGGGGCGGGCGGCACGGGCACGGCCGCCGGCGGGGCCTTGGGAATCGGCAGCTTAAAGAAGAAGAAGGAGCCGACGCCGAGCTCGGACTCGATGCCCATGTCGCCGCCGTGCATCTGCACGATTTCTCGGGAAATCTTGAGTCCCAGGCCGAACCCAGCCTTGCGCATGGACTGCGCCTCCTTCGTCTGGAAGAATCGCTCCCAGACGCGAGGCAGGTCCTCTTTCGATATGCCGATGCCGGTATCGCGCACGCCGACGATGACCCAGTCGGGCTGGACCTTGACCTCGATGACGACCTTTCCGCCTTCCTTCGTGTATTGAACGGCGTTCGTGCACAGGTTCTGAACCACCTGCCCAATGCGGTTGGGATCGCCCTGCAGGGCCGGGATCCCCGGCTGAAGCGATGTCGAAAACTGGATCTGCTTGCGTGAAGCAACGACGTCCACGCGGGACTTCACCTCGCTGACGACCGAAGCGAGGTCCATCGCACCGATCTCGACGCGCAGCTTGCCGGATTCAATGGCGGCTAAGTCCACCAGGTCGGAGACGAGCAGGTTCAAAGTCTTCGCCGCGTTATGGATGTGCGAGGCGCACTTGAGCTCGTCGGGCTTGTCCTTGAGCCGCATGCCGAGAACCTCGCTGTATCCGAGGATCGCGGTGAGCGGGTTCTTCACATCGTGCGCGACGGTCGCGAAAAATTTGGTTTGGAAGCCGTTCACCTCGGCGAGCTTCTGCGCGGACACTTCGGCGGCCTTGCGCAGGCGCACGTTCTCAAGAAGCAGGAAACGGCGTTCGAGCGCGCGCTCGATGGACAGCATCAGCCGCGAGATGTCGATCGGCTTCAGAATGGCGTCGTCAAGACCGAGCTCGACGGCGCGGCTCACGCCCTTGAGCGCATCTTGAGCCGGAAACTGGTCGATCATCAGTACGATGCGCAGGTCCTTGTCCTTTTCGCGCATCGCCAGCGCCAGCTTCGCGCCGGCGAGCTTGGTGGCCTCAAGGGCGCTGCCGCCGATGGCCGCGAGCGCGAATGGCCGCTTCTGCATAAGACGCAGGCCTTCCTCGCCGTCGCTCGTCGTCGCGACCTCATAGCCCCGGGACAGCAGAGCCTCGGA
>JAYTSX010000124.1:0-2060 GCA_043745445.1 Elusimicrobiota bacterium | reverse complement strand
ATCGAACGGCAAAAAGGCGGGTGACCTTGTCGGGGTCATGCACGGATTGCGTTAACATCTTCGCGGCGCGCTCATCCGGGAAGCGGGAGAACGCGTAGATCGCTCTCCAACGGACCTCGGAGTTGGAATCGATGGCGAGCGTTAAGAGCTTATTAAGAGTGGATGTTGAGTACTCAGGCACTCGTTTTAAAAAGCGACGGCGAAATAACGCGAGCGCGACTTCTCCGCGTACGCCCGCATCCACATCGGTACCCGCGGATATTAACGTGTCCTCGATCTCCGGTCCGCCGGTCTTACCCAAGGCCTCGATGGCGGCGCGGCGCACCGGAGGTTCAGGATCGAACACGACGGGAATGAGGACATCGGTCGCGGCCGCGCGCAGCGAGGCCGTTACGGCCGGCTCGGGCGCGCCCTCGGGAATCTCCGTGAGGCCGAGCTGGCCCAAATCCCAAGCGGCTTTCGCGCGCAACGCGGCGTCGGTGGATTGAAGAGACGCCTGGATGTTCGCGAGGCCCTCAGCCGCGCTGCGCGGCCGCGGCGCGGCACAGCCTGTTAGGACGGCGAGACCGACGAGAGCGAGCGCACGCACGCCCCGATTATATATCCTTAAGAACACCCTATGCGCCGATCGCTTTCCTTCGCCTGTCTCGTCTCGCTTCTCGCGGCCTGCGTCACGGTCGAGCCGCCTCCCGATCCGCGCGGCGCGGTCAAGCCCGGTCAACGGTTGATCGTCATGGTCTACCAGTCACCGGGTCCCTGGATCGTGGCCGACTCGGACTCCAAGGCGGAAACCGCGATGAAGCTGCTGCCGTTGGGCACCTTTCTGCAGGGTATCCAAGAAGACCGCATCAACGATCTTTCAAAAGAGATCCAGCCTTATCTCCCGCGCCCGCATTACGACCAGGCCGTCGAGGCCGCACTCATCAAGGCGTTGAAAGCCGCGCACGGCGGCTCGGTGCAGACCGCGGCCGAGGCCGGCATCCCTCCGCTTCAGCGCAAGGAGTGGAACAAAGCCACCGACCAGCTCGATTGGCGCCGCAAATACTACTTTACGGACGCCGGCAAGAGTTCAGCCCGCGATTACTCGAAGATGCTCTCGCTCGATGACGCTATTATCGTCGAGGTGAACCTTTCCTTTGGGCTCGAGCCCGACGCGGAGGAGCGAACTTTGCCGCTGCTGTCTGCGGCTTCGCGCGCCTACCGGGCCGACACCACGCGAATGCTGTGGAGCCACGAGGATCGCATGAGCGACACGAGCTCTTCGTTTACGCTCACCGAATTCCGCGCCGAGCCCGTCGAGCTCACGGATCGTCTTTTCGCGCTGTCCGGGCCTCTTGCGGCCAAGATCGCGGCGGGTCTCGCGCGAGACGCGCGGCTGATGCCGGCTCCGCCTCCCGTCATAGCGGAATCGCTGCCCTCGGCGACCCTCATCAACGGCACGCCGGCGCAGATCTCCACGGCCACTCCCTCGATCCCGCCCTCCACCGGCACCGCGGTCGCTCCTCCCCCCGCTGCGCCCGCCGCCCCGCCGGTTTACACGCCGCCCGTGACCGAGCGACCCGCCGTGTCCCCGGACGAATGGGGCAAGCAGCCTCAAACCGGGTTCCCCAGCCATTGAACTATACGGTGGCCCTCGCGGGCGCCACGGGGCTCGTCGGCGATTGCGTTTTGCGCCGGCTTCTCGGTGACCCGGGGGTCGCACGCGTCATCGCGCCGACACGCCGGGCCTTACCGCCGCACCCTAAGCTCGAGAACCCCCTCATCGCATCGGGCTGGCCGGCCTTCACGCCGCTCGACGAGGCCTACTCCTGCCTTGGAACCACCCGAAAAATCGCGGGCAGCGACGCCGCGTTTCGCGCCGTGGATTTAGATTTGGCCGTCGCTTTCGCGCGCGCGGCCAAGACCGCCGGGGCACGACGCATCGGCCTCGTCTCCTCCGCCGGTGCAAAATCCGATTCCTCTTTCCTGTATCCCCGCACAAAAGGCGAGGCCGAGAAGAGCGTGATCGGATTGGGCTTTGAGACCGTCGTGATCGCGCGCCCGTCGCTGTTGCTCGGAAC
>JAYTSX010000123.1:0-2065 GCA_043745445.1 Elusimicrobiota bacterium | reverse complement strand
CTCTCAGCCCTTCTAGGCCGAGCAGGTCCTTCTTTTCCCAGTCTCTCGGCGCCAATTTTCCCCGGCGATGAAGTCCGCCTGAACGATTAAACTATTTTGAGGAGCGCGCGTCCATCTTCGGTTGAGGCCCCGAGTTATCCCCAAAATTCATCGGTGGAAATTTGGGGACAGCTTCATGCGATGCCGCCGGCGGTTGCGTTTTGCTAAAATGTGCTCCCCATGAGCTTTCCCATAGAATTAGAGAATGTGCGTCTCTTCGATGTCCTGCGCAACGAGCTGAACGGAGAGCTCGGTCTCGTGCTCGGCGTGGAGGGCGATAAGATCGCCTTTAAGATTAAGACCGGGGAAATCGCGCGCTTTAGGCACGGCGAGCACTTCGTCCGCGTTTCCGAGGACGAGGCAATCGCCTTCCGCGCGGTCATTCAGGAGCTGCGCCGCCAGGCGTCTTTGCTCAAGCCCCGCAAGCGCGGCTCTTTGCGCAAGCCCGTTCCCAAAAAGGCCGTAAAGAAGAAAAAGGCGTAGAGCCGCTTTTCCGGGAAATGAAAGAGAGGCCCACCCGCTCGCGCGGGAGGGCCTCTCTTTCATTTGCGGAACGATTACTTCGGCTTGGGGTGGGCGAGGGCCTCGATTTCGTCGGCCGAGAGCGTCTCCTTCACCATCAGAGCCTCGATCATCGCTTTGTGCTTGTCGGCGCCGGCGAGCAGGCGCGCTTCGACGCGGGCCTGCGACTGCATCAGCAGCTTGTTGATCTCGGCGTGCGCCTTCGCGTCGATCACGCTTCCAAACGTGCTCTGGCCGTATTGGTTCGGGGCGGTCTGCGCGAGTCCCATTTCGCCGCTCATGCCGAGTTGCTGGACCATCGCCCGTGCGACGCGCGTCGCCGACTCAAGGTCCGAGCCGGGGCCGGTGGACCACTCGCCGTAGAAGATTTTCTCCGCGACCAAGCCGCCGAGCGCGGTGTCGAGGCGCGCCTCGAGCTCGCCGCGCGTGTAGAGGTATTTGTCGCCCTCCTCGGAGCCGGACTCGGCAAAGCCGAGCGCGCCCGAGCCGTGGGGCATGATGGTGACCTTGTTGACCGGCACCCTCAGCTCGGGCTTCTCGTTGAGCAGGTTGGCGAGCACATGTCCGGCCTCGTGCGCCGCGATGCGGCGCTTGAGCGCTTCGGACAGGCGCAGGGAGCGCTTGCCTCCGATCGTCGCGCGGTCCACGGCCTCATCGATGTCGGCCGCGTTGATCGATTCGGCTCCGCGGCGGGCGGCGAGCAGGGCCGCCTCGTTGATCACATTCTCCAGGAACGCGCCCGAGAGTCCGGCGGTGCGGCGGGCGATCAAGCGCAGGTCCACCTCGGCGGATAGGCGCGCCTTCTTCGCGTGCAGGGCCAAGATCGCCTCGCGGCCCATCGCCTCGGGCAGGCCGACATGAATCTTACGGTCAAAGCGCCCGGGGCGCGTGAGCGCCGCGTCGAGAGTGTCGGCGCGGTTGGTCGCGGCGACGACGAGGACGCCCGACGAGTTGTCGAAGCCGTCCATCTCCTTGAGGATCTGGTTGATCGTTTGTTCGCGCTCGTCGTTGCCGCCCTGGCCGGGGCCGCCGTCGCCGCGCTTCTTACCGACCGCGTCGATCTCGTCGATGAAGATGATGGCCGGCGCGTTCTGGCGCGCGGTCTCAAACAGCTCGCGCACGCGGCGGGCGCCCATGCCGACATACAGCTCGACGAAGTCGGAGCCGGAGATCGAGATGAAGGTCGCGTCGGTCTCGCCGGCGAGCGCGCGGGCGAGCAAGGTCTTGCCGGTGCCGGGGGGGCCTTCCATCAGGATACCCTTGGGCATGCGCGCTCCGAGCTTCTTGAAGCGGGCGGGATTGCGCAGGAAGTCGATGATCTCCTGGACCTCGACGAGGCTTTCGTCGATGCCGGCGACGTCGTCGAAGCGAGCCGTCGGCTTTTCGAGGCTCATCTTGGGTTTGGTGTTGATGCCGCCGGCGGACCCGCCGCCCTGCATCTTCTTCATGAGCCAGACGAGCAGGAAGATCGGCAGGATCGCCATCGCAAGCATCGTCAGGATGC
>JAYTSX010000122.1:0-7576 GCA_043745445.1 Elusimicrobiota bacterium | reverse complement strand
GGCCCTTGATCGCGAGGCCGTCGCACAGCCTTAGCGCAGGCACGAGCTCCGCCGGGGGCAGGTGATGGAGAAACAGGGAGCCAAGTACGTAATCGAAGCGCCCACCCATGGCTGCGAAGGTTTTTAGATCCGCGTGCATCAAGCCGAGGCTTTCCTCGCCCACGGTCCTTTCCCGCGCGAGGTCCAGGACCTTTGCGTCGGTATCGATGCCGATGATCTTGATGTTAAACCGGCGACGGCGTCCCCAGCTCAGGATGCGGAGCGGCAGATCGGCCGCGCCGGTGCCGACATCGAGCATCGTGATGATCTTCGTTTTGTCCCACGCCCCGCTCCAGACCTCAAGGCGTTCGCGCATCACGGCCCACCCGCCGAGGTAGGTATTCGCCGCGGACAGGAAGTCGAGCGCTTCGTCGAGCTCAGCCGCGCTCGTGGTCCCCGAATCCATCAGCTCGGGCTCGTCGGCGCGGTCCGTCAGGGGCGGCAGGAATTTCACATGTCCATCATACCACGGCGACCGGGCACGACCTTTGCGGGAAGGCAACAGTTTTTTAGCGGTTATGAAGTGGTCGTGGCGCGCAGTTCGCTGACCTTGGAGCGGTAGAACAGAAGAACTTTCCTCACATAGTCGCGCGTCTGGGTGTACAGCCGGTGATGGGCGAGGAAGCGCGGCCCGGCGTTGTAGGCAGCGACGATGCGTTGGATGATCCACCTCGGGGCGTTCGTGTAGGGAACTCCTTGAAGGTGGTATTTCTTCCACGCGCGTTCGAACAAATAGACCATGTAGGCCGTGCCCGCGCGGATGTTGGCCTCCGGCTCATACAGGGCCTTTCCTGAGATTCCCATATATTCGGAGGTCGCGGGCATCACCTGCATGAGCCCGAGCGCTCCGGCGGGCGACTTTGCGCGCGCCGTAAACTCCGACTCCGCCGCGATCACGGACTTGACCAACCTGGGGTCGAGGCCGCGGCGTTCCGCGTAGGAGCGAATCAGCTCGTCGTAGCCGTTCGTCTCTTGTCGCCCCATCAGGCGATTGAACGTTCGCTCGAAAGGCAGCGGCGGCACCGGAGGAATCTCAAGCACGAAGGGCACGGGCGACGGCAGCTTCTTTGCAAGGGGCTTCGGCCGTGAGTCAATAAGGTCGGGCTTGCCTGAGATCTCCGCGCCGCTGAGAAAGGCGTGATGCGCACCCGCGTCAAAGAAGCGCCCGTACTCGGCGCCGACCAGACCGAAGGTCTGGACATTGTTTAAGGCGAGCAAGGTCTCCGGCGGGGGATTGGTGAAGGCGCTGGTTGGAATAACAAAAACGAGCGCGGCGGCGAGATACGCTGAGGGTTTCATGTATACAACTCCAAACCGGCCGCGTGAGCGGCCGGAGGCATTCCTCGGCGAGGGGGGATATTAGTACATCAACGGCCCAGCGACCTAAAGGTCTTTGGGTCTAGATTGAAACTGGGCCTATTGGTTCGAACGGAAGAACAACGCGGCCCCGCCCACAAGAAGAAACGAGGCGATGAATCCGGTCATCAGCATGAGGGAAAAGTCGCTTCGGCGGCGCGACTGGGGAACGGCGGGTTGACGCTCCTTCGCGGCGAGCCCGAAAAGCGTGTCGAGCGCTTGTCGGGTGTTCAGCGTCTCCGCCCGATCCGATTCGCTCCGGTAGGTGGGATCGACGCGAGCGGCCTGCTTTAGCGCATCGAGCATCCCGTTCCGGTCGCCCGTGCCGGCCATGGCGTAGGCTTTGTTGTAGTAAGCCAGGGCGTCGTTGGGATTATTCTTGATTCCGCGTTCAGTCGAGCCCAGCGCCGCCAGGTAGTCACCCGAGCGGTTGGCGATCGTCGCGTACCAACCGCTGGCCGACGCGTTCTTGGGATTGAGCGCGATGGCCTGGCCGAGCTGGCCCATTGAGCCGCGAGGATCCGTCTGCGCGGTGTCCATCGCGCGCACGCTGAGATCGTCCGACAGCATCCGGCCGACACCGGGAGTCGCCGAGGCACGGCCGTCTTCGCCGAGATTCGCGCCGCCGGTGGAGGCGCCCATCTTCGTTTGTGCCGCGCTCGGGTTGGACGCGGTCAGGCTGAGAATGACCTGGGCTTGCAGGTTGACCGGGTCCAGGATGAGGGCGGACTGTGCATCGGCCACGGCGGCGGGCACGTTGCGTCGCTCATAGTGCGCGCCCGCGCGGAGAACATGCGCGTCGGCATTGCCGGGATTGATGGCCAGCGCGGCTTCGGCTTCTTTAATTGCCGTTGCGGTGTCACCCTTGTCCAGGGCCTCATCGCCGGCGTCAATGTGCGTGTAGGCGTAGTCGACCTGGTCGCTGAAGAAAATATCCGAGGTTCCGGTATAGGCGGCCCCGTTCTTCTGCCGCAGGGTGCGCACATCTTTGACCGCCGCCTGAAAAGCCTGGTAGAAGCGCGGCGACTTTACCTCGGCCGCCGACTTGAAGGCCGCCTTCAAGTCTTTGGCGCGCTCGGCCTCGTGACGCCTTTCGTCGGGCGTGACGCTCGGGTTTTTGATGTCGCGCGTCTTGCGCGCCCAGGCCGCCTGGTACTTGAGAAATGAGTCGAACACGCCTCGCGTTACGGGGATGCGCTCGCCCAGAGCCACCGGAAACGCGGACACGAGGTCGGCTACATAACGGTCGGCCACCGTCGGATCTTCACCGCGTTTGACGAAGTAGCCGCGCAGCTCCTTGAGGCCTTTGCGGTACTCGGGCAAAGTCAGGAACTCGTCACCCGCGGCGGAGGCCAGGGCGGGGAGTAGAGAGAGAACGAGAGCGATGAGTCTGATCATCGGCACGGACTCCATAATTATTGCGCCGTTTGAGGTTCGAGCTTCTTGAGTCGCGCCTCACTTCGCTAGACATTGTATCTCGCCCCTCCGCGGCCCGCAAGGGTCCGAAGTCCTGCTACCAGGCGATTGAGGGTGCGAAAAGCTACATGAAAACTTCAGGCCGCGACGAGGCCGGTCTGCACGCGCCACAGTTCGGCGTAAGGTCCCGGTCGGGCACTGAGCTCCGCGTGCGTGCCTTCCTGGACGATTTGGCCATTAGTGAGCACGAAGATTTGGTGGGCTTTGATGATGGTGGACAGGCGATGGGCCACCATCACGGTCGTGCGGCCGACGACGATTTTGTCCAACGACTTCTGGATTGCCGCCTCGGTCTCGTTGTCCACAGCAGAGGTCGCCTCGTCCAGGATCAGGATGGGTGGGTTCTTGAGCACGGCGCGGGCGATGGAGAGGCGCTGACGCTGGCCGCCGGACAGCTTTTGGCCTCTTTCTCCCACAACGGTGCCGTAGCCCTGGGGTAAGGCCTTCAGGAACTCATCCGCCTCCGCGGTCTTCGCGGCGACCTCGATGGCGGCCTGGTCCTTCGTGGGATCTCCGTAGGCGATGTTCTCCTTCGCGGTCCCATGAAACAAGAAAGTATCCTGGCTCACGAAACCGATGGCGCGCCTGAGTTCGCGGGGGTCGAATCCTCGGATGTCCTGGCCGTCGAGCGTGATTCGCCCCTCGGTGGGATCGTAGAAGCGTAGCAGGAGCTTGGTCATCGTCGTCTTGCCCGAGCCCGTGGCTCCGACGAACGCGGCCGTCGTGCCGGCGGGAATCGTCAGGTTCACGCCCTTGAGCGCGGGAAGGCGCCCTGGGTAAGAGAAAGTCACATTCTCGAATCGGATTTCACCTTTGACGCTCGCGCGGGGAAGGGGCTTGCCCTCGTGGCTGAGCGTAATCGGAGTCTCAAGCAGGTCGAGGACGCGCGCCGTGGACGCCATGGCGCGCTGATACAGGTCCACTGTTTCGGCGAGACCCGTGAGGGGCCACAGCAGTCTCTGAGTCAGGAACACGAGGACCGAAAAGGAGCCGACCGTAATCGTACCGGCCAAAGCCATCTTGCCACCGACAACGAGCGTCGCGAGGAAGCCGCCGAGGATGGCCATGCGGATAATGGGAATAAAAGCGGCGCTGACCTTGATGGCCTTCGTGTTGGCGGCGGTGTAGGCGAGGCTTTCTTGTTCGATGGCGTTTAACTCGCGCTCCTCGGCGGTGAAGCTCTTGATCGTCGCGATGCCGGACAAGTTGTTCGACAAGCGGCCGGCGATGTTCGCGGCCTGGTCTCGGACGCCGGCGTAAAGCGGTTCTACCCTGAACTGATAAAAGAATGCACCGGCGAGGATAAACGGAATCGGGAGCATCGCGAGGACGGCGACCTTCGGGGCGAGATAGAAAAAGACAGCGCCGACCAAGATCACGGTCGAGAAGACTTGGATGAGCATGTTGGCGCCGCCGTTGAGGAAGCGCTCGAGCTGGTTGATGTCGTCGTTGAGGGTCGCGGTCAGGCCGCCGGTGCTGCGGTCCTCGAAGAAAGCCATGTCGAGTTTTTGGACATGGCTGTAGGCGTCCAGGCGCAGTTCGTGCTGGACGGTCTGGGCGAAGGCGCGCCAGCGCACATCGTAAAGATACTCGAAGGTGGATTCGAGGACCCAGATGACGAGCGTCGCGGCGGCGAGAATCTTGAGTTGGTCGGCGCGGTCGGGGTAGCCGAGCTTGGCGACGGCGGATTGGGGGCCGGAGCCGACGACATCGACGGCCATGCCGATGAGGATTTCGGGGGCGATGTCGAAGACTTTATTGAGGAAAGAGAATAGGGTGGCGAGGGTGACGGTCCGGCGGTGGGAGGAGGCGTATTTGAGAAGGCGGCGGAGGGGGGATGGGCGGCTCATGGGGTCATTCTACGAAACCTGGCCGCGGCGGGCGATAGGAAGCGCCCAGATATAAAAAAGAGAGGCCGCGGCGCAATTGCCGCGGCCTCTCTTACAGCGTGCGTGGTCTAGTAGCGGTAGTTGTCGGGCTTGAACGGGCCTTCAACCGGAATCCCGAGGTAATCGGCCTGCTTCGGCGTCAGCTTGGTGAGCTTCGCGCCGAGCTTGCCGAGGTGGAGCATCGCGACCTTCTCGTCGAGATGCTTCGGCAGCAGGTACACCTGCTTCTTGTACTTGCCCGTGGCCTTGTTCTCCCACAGCTCGAGCTGGGCCATGACCTGGTTGGTGAAGGAGCAGCTCATCACGAAGGACGGGTGGCCCGTGGCGCAGCCGAGGTTGACGAGCCGGCCTTCGGCCAAGACGGTCACGACCTTGCCGTTGGGCCAGACAAACTGGTCCACCTGGGGCTTGATCTCGACCTTCTTGAGCTTCTTGTCGGAGGTCATCGAGGCGATGTCGATCTCGAGGTCGAAGTGGCCGATGTTGCAGACGATGGCCTGGTTCTTCATGGCGTCGAGGTGCTTGCGCAGGATGATGTCCTTGCAGCCGGTCGCGGTGACGAAGATGTCGCCGATGGCGGCGGCGTCGTCCATCGTAACGACCTCGTAGCCTTCCATGCACGCCTGCAGGGCATTGATGGGGTCAATCTCGGTGATGAGGACGCGGGCGCCCTGGCCGCGCATGGACTGCGCGCAGCCTTTGCCCACATCGCCGTAGCCGGCGACGACGGCGATCTTGCCGGCGATCATGACATCGGTCGCGCGCTTGATGCCGTCGAGGAGGGACTCACGGCAGCCGTACAGGTTGTCGAACTTCGACTTCGTGCAGCTGTCGTTAATGTTGATCGCGGGCGTCAGCAAGGTGCCGGCCGCCATGCGCTGGATGAGGCGGTGGACGCCCGTGGTGGTCTCTTCGGAGAGGCCGACGATGTCCTTGGCCATCTTGGGGAACTTGTCGAACACCATGTTCGTCAGGTCGCCGCCGTCGTCGAGGATCATGTTGAGGGGCTTGCCGTCCGGGAACATGAGGGTCTGCTCGATACACCAGTCGAAGTCTTTCTCGGAAAGGCCCTTCCACGCGAACACGGCGCACTTGCCGGCCTTGGCGATGGCGGCGGCGGCGTGATCCTGGGTCGAGAAGATGTTGCAGGAGGACCAGCGGACCTCGGCGCCGAGCTCGAGTAGCGTCTCGATCAGGACGGCGGTCTGGATGGTCATGTGCAGGCAGCCGGCGATGCGGGCGCCTTTAAGAGGAAGCTTGCCCTTATACTCGGCGCGAAGCGCCATGAGGCCCGGCATCTCGTTCTCGGCGATAGTGATTTCTTTGCGTCCCCAGTCGGCGAGCGTGATGTCTTTGACCTTGTAATCGTTTTTCATGGCGGTGGCGGTGGGCATTTGATCTCCTGGATGCGAAATATAACTCGATTATAGCAAATCCTCGACGAGGCTAGCGCTCCAGCATCATCTTGTCGACGGCCTTGAAGCGGGTTGGCTGATGTAGATAAACATCGGCCGTATTATAGGAAGTTAGTCGGCGGGGTGAAGGATCGCGTCAATTCTTTCCGCGGCGACAGGCATGTTCAGACGCAGCCAGAACAGTATTTCCTCCGGCTGAGGGGCGGGGCGGCCCGGCTTTTCGGCGGCCATGAGCTGGTGGGCCATGGTCATCTGCGAGGGGGAAATCACCTGCCCGATCACAGAGGCCACGATTTTGCGGCGCGAACCATCGAGGGAGACGAGAGTCATCATGCAGCTATTGTAGCGGGGAGACGACGGAAGGTCCTATGCGCCCGGTCATGAGCGGGGGTTACCCGCGCTCAATAGGCCCTAGTGCCCAAGGATGAGTTGGGTCCTGACGACCGGCCCGTCTGTAGGCTACAATGTCGCCCTGATGCCCCAATTCGCTTTTCTGAAGCACGACTACTTCGGCAACTCGGTTTCTGAATACCTGTTCGCGGCCACGACCTTCCTCGGCGTGCTGTGGGGATTCCTGCTGGCCCGGAGGTTCATTCTCGGCCGTCTGCGCGCGTTGGCGCATATGACGACGACGAAGCTCGACGACGTCGCCGTGGAGATGCTCGAGAAGGTTCGATCGCCCGAGTGCTACGTGGTGGCGTTTTACCTGGCATTGAAGCCGTTGCTGGTTAACCCCCGGTTCGATCGCGGCCTGCACATCGTCGTGGTCATAATGGTGGCTTACCGCCTCGTGACGATGGTTCAGACAGCGGTCGCCTTCGGCGTCGAAAAGCTGATCCTGGCCGAGGGAGCCGATGTGGCGCATCGCGACACCGCGTCGACGGTCACCTTCGCCGCGCAGGGCTTCATCTGGGTCAGCGCGTTCCTGTTCGTGCTGAGCAGCCTCGGATTCAACGTCACCTCGATGGTCGCCGGCCTCGGAATTTCGGGCATCGCGGTGGCGCTTGCGGCACAGGCCGTGCTGGGCGACCTTTTCTCGGCGGTGGCGATCTATTTAGACAAGCCGTTCGTCGTTGGCGACACGATCAAGGTCGGGGATATCGCCGGCACGGTCGAGCACATCGGCGTGAAGACGACACGCGTGCGTTCCATCAACGGCGAGCTGCTCGTATACCCAAACGCGACCTTGACCAGCTCGCGCATTCAGAATTTCAAACAGCTGACCGAGCGCCGGGCGCTGATCGCGTTCTGCCTGCCCGGCGACACCGCCCCGTCGATACTCAAGAAGGTGCCCGGCCACGGGCGCGCGGCGGTGGGTAAGGCGAGGGACGCGCGGCTGGAGCGTTCGCACATGACGGGCGTGCGCGACGGTGCGCTCGAGTTCGAGCTTGTGTTTTATGT
>JAYTSX010000121.1:0-7629 GCA_043745445.1 Elusimicrobiota bacterium | reverse complement strand
GAGTGGACGCGCGTCTGGCCACGATGGCGGTCGTGATGAATAACGCCGCTCTGTATCGCCGCGCCGCGCAGCGCCGCCGGGACAACCCGCGCGAGCCGCACGGCGGGCGTGATGACCGCTAGCGCTTAACTGACGACGAGGCGGTAGGCGCGCTCAAACGCGAGCGCGCCTATCGCCCACGCCGGAAAGAAGTCCAGACGCACCAGATCCAGAACGGCCCAGCGCTTGCCCCGGTATTCAGACTCCCACGGGGCTTCCCCGACCGTCGCGCGCAGCGCGAGCCCCGTCAGCAGCTCGAAGATCATGATGATCACGGCGTACAGCGCCGCTCTCAGGGGCCACGCCCACTCACCAACCAACGGCAGCAGCAGGTGAAAGCCCGGGTAGAGCAAGGC
Organism: Elusimicrobiota bacterium; assembly: GCA_043745445.1. Taxonomy (GTDB): domain Bacteria; phylum Elusimicrobiota; class Elusimicrobia; order UBA1565; family UBA9628; genus GWA2-66-18. The sequence goes on along the minus strand of JAYTSX010000121.1, from coordinate 7,234 downwards.
GTAAATGGGGAGCATCCATACATACGAATAACCCATCAGGCGCCGGTCGCGCTTCGCGGAGGTCAGCGCCGTGAAGATCACCTCACCCGCCATGCCCACGCACGCGAGGAGTAAAGTCCGTTCGGCGTGGAGGAGCACTACGCCCCGTGGCACTTCTTGAGCTTCTTGCCGGAACCGCAGTGGCAGGGATCGTTGCGGCCGATCTGCGGCCCGGTGTTGACGACGGTCACGCCGGGCTTGGCGGCCTCTTCCTCAAAGTCGCCTTTCTCGACGCGGTCCTTGTTCTTCTCGAGCCAGGCCTGGACGGCCTTCATATCCTTGATGTCCACACCGTCCTTCTGCATGTGGGCGGCGAGGACGCGCAGCTGCTTGAGGAACGCCGGGTCCTTCCACTTGCGGAAGAAGGTGCCCATCATGCCCTTCATCTTGGGATCGTTGGCGATCTCCGGAGGGAGCCCGGGCATGCCGGGAACCGCGTCCGCCGCGGGCGCTTCTTCCTTTGCGAACGGATTTTTTATTTTAGGGAGCCAAGACATAATTATAAAGTGGCGGAAGAGGAGGGATTCGAACCCTCGAAGGAGTTGCCCCCTTGGCAGTTTTCGAGACTGCTACCTTCAACCGCTCGGTCACCCTTCCGTGAACGAAATCTGTTAGCGGTTGATGAGGCATTTTAGCATACGAGCGAGGGGCGTATTGACGAAACTGGATGCGGGAGTTATGATTCCTACAATCAACGATGAATAGACTTCGCCGTGCCTTGCTATCGTCTGCGGCATTATTCATCGCGAGCCTTTATGGCTGCGGCACCACCGTCAAATACGTCCCGACCGATGACAACGCGCGCATGAGCCTCACCAAAGCGCGGCGAATATTGGCCAAGCACCACATCAAGATCGTGGACAACAAAACGCTCGTGACAGATCCCATTTTCATGTTCAGAGGAAAGAGCCCGATTGTGCTTCCGCTCAGGGGCATGAAAGTCGTTTCCGGAGAAAACGGCAGCGGCTACGGAAGTTCGATCATCGAGTTCTCCGGTTCCGGCTCCGCTCGTTTCAGCTTGAGGTACGTCTACGATTCGGAAAAGACGGCCGCCGAGGCGATCTACGTCGTCCAGCGCCAGGCCGAAAGAGAAGGCTTCGCTCCGCGAGACACGGAGGGGGAATTCGAGAAAGCCGCCGTCGGGTATCTCGCCGCCGCGGACAAGCCGGAGCTCCCTTTAGAGGCGCGGCGATTGAAGGTCCAAGCGGAGGACGCCCTCCGGGACAAGCGTTTCGAAGACGTCTCCGACCTTTACGGCGAGGCGCTCGTCGCGGCGCCTTGGTGGCCGGCGGGGCATTACAACCGCGCCTTGGTCCTCAGCGAACTGAAGGAATACCCCGACGCGATCGTCGAAATGAAGCGGTATTTGCGGCTCGCTCCGGAAGCGGACAACGCCCGCGCCGCGCAGGATGAGATATTCAAATGGGAAGCGAAGGCTGGGGGCAAACAGGAATGAGGGTTCGAGCGTTGTTTTTGGCGGCCTCGCCGCTTCTCGTGTTCGTATTGACGGGCTGCGCGACCACGATCACGTACGTCCCTTCCGATGACAACGCCAAGATGACCCTGATCCACGCTCGACGCATCTTGGCCGAGAACGAATTCAAAGTCGTCGGCAACAAGACGTTGGTGCTCAACCGGGTGGACGTCAAAAGGAACTGGACGACAATCACCGTCCCACTCAAGGACTTGAAGGTCGCCTCCGGCCAACCGGCGGCTTTGACCGGCGCGGCCGGCGTAGCCGGCGCCCTTGAATTTCCCGGGCTGGGCCACGGCCGTGTGATTTTGAGCCAAGGGAAATACTCCGCGCGGGAAGTGGCCGAGGCGATCTATATCGTCCAACGCCAAGCCGAGCGCGAGGGATTCCAGCCGCGCGACGAGGAAGGAGAATTCGATAAGGTCGCCGTCGCTTACCTCGCGGTGGACGTCAAGCCGGAGCTCGACGCGGAAGCACGACGCTTCAAGGTGCAGGCGGAGGACGCGCTCCGCGAAAAGAGGTTCGAGGACGTCGCCGACCTTTACGGCGAGGCGCTCACCATCGCGCCGTGGTGGCCTGCCGGGCATTACAACCGCGCGCTGGTGCTCAGCGAGTTGAAGGAATATCCGGACGCCGTGGCCGAGATGAGGCGCTATCTCCGTCTGGCTCCCAACGCCGACAACGCGGTCGCCGCCCAGGACGAGATCTACAAGTGGGAAGCCAAGGTGGGTCAGGTTCGGCGAGGGAAGCGAAAATGAGCCCTCTCGCCCACGCGGCGCTTTCCGTATTCCTATTTCCCGCCGCCGCGTCAGGGGCGGGGGTCGACATGGGCTGCAGTCCTACCCTCGCCAACCCCTGCACTGGCGGATCGTCCCGCGGCTCCTCGTCTGGCATCGACACCTCCGGCGCGGCCGCCCAGTTTGGCGCCGGGCTCGTGAACATGTACAAGCAGGCGGCGGCCGACAGGGCCGCGGCCGCTCAGGCCGCCGCTCGGGCGGCGGCGATCCAGGCGGCCGAGGCGGCGGACCGGCAGCGAATCGAGGACGAAGCCCGCAAGGAAAGATTGCTCAACGGCATGCAGGGCGTGGGGGAGGGAGAGGCGCTCGGCCTCATGCTCGGCGACGAGCCCGTGGCCGATTCGATCAGCACGGTCTTCACGCGCGCCCGCGCCCGGCATGATAAGGAAGCGGCGCTCCGCCGCGAGGCGCTCGATCGCATGGTGGGAAAGCCCGACTCCGACTGGTGCAAGCTTCACCTTCCCCAGGCGCTAGTGATGCCGCAGCGCTCCTTCGGCGACGACCGGAGCTATCCCTCCAAGATCAAGAAATTCGCCGCCGACCGGACCGAGTGGGACCGGCGCTGCGGCGGCCCGTCCGGGACGGAGCCGACGCCTCTCGACGCGGACCTCGCCTTGCTCCAGCGCGAGCCGAAAGCCCCGCCCTTCGCGAAGGCGCCTGTCGTGGAGCCCAAACCCGCGGCTACCGGCCTTCAGGCCGGAGGCCTCGAGCTGATGACCGACGACGCGCCGCCGCGTGCCTCGTCCAAAAAGGAACCGGCGCCCGTGGTCGCTGCGGAGACCGCTCTCACCGCGGCTAACGAGCCCGCGAAGGCTCCCGCTCCCAAGAAGGCCGCACCGGCCGGCGAGCAGCAGCCCAAAGGCTGGACGGCGTCGGAAGCCGAGCCGAAGATAACTCACGTCGTCGAGGGAGGTGCGCCACAGATGCCGGCGCCCGCTCCTGCGCCCGTGTTCCTGGCCGCGCCGCCCGTCGCGCGCTACCCTTCCGTCGTGTTGTCCGCGGCCCCGGCGTCTCCCGGAGCTTACGCGTTCATGCGGACCGCTTCCGCCTCGGCTCCGCGCGAGCCGCCCGCGAAGCCGAGATTCGTGCTGCCCATGCTGGAGAAGGTCCTCACCGTGAAGGAGGGCGCCGCATTCGCGGCGGCCTCCGTCGAGGTCCTGTACAACCTGGGGGCCGCTCCGCGCGAGACCGTCGAGACCAAGACCTTGCTCGTCTACGAGAAGGAAGAAGCGGACAAGTCCGCGTTCGAGGCCGACGGTGGCGTCGCCGTCCTCCCGGGGGGTTCCGTCGAATGGAAGGACCTGACCGCCGGGTCGACGGGCCCGAATCGCTGGCTTCCGGCCGCGGGAGCGAAGCGATGAAGGCCGCGGCGCTGCTGGTTTGCCTTATCGCGGGATCTGCGTCGGCCGAACCGCTGCGCGTCGAGGTCCTGTTCAACGCGTCGATGGCGAAAAAGGCGGGGATCGGCCCTCTGACGGGAAGCTTCGCGGTGACTCCTGGCCGCCTGGTGCTCTTTGGCGAACGCTCTCGCACCTTCCTGCTCGGCTGGGGAGGAACTCGCGGCGTCGCGGGCCTGGACGGCCTCGACGCGCTGGCCTATACGCCCGACGGGTTTCTGATGGCGATCCGCGGCCGCGAGCTTCTAGTGTTGGACGGCGAGGCCGGGATCCAGAAGGTCCTCGCCTTGCCGAGCGCCGGGATGGGAATCGCGACGGGGGCCAAGGACCGCGTGCTGCTCTACGAGCGGGCGGCCGGCCGAAGCGGTCTGTACGAGCTTCATCCCGGCGGAAAGATCGTCAAGCTCCTCGAGTCTCCGGAGCCGATCGCCGGCGCGGCGGTTCGGGGCGACGGGACGATCGTCCTCGCGGCGGGGCGCTCGCTGTTCGAGGCCTCACCCGGGAAGCCGATGCGTCTGCTCGGGAGCGCGGACGCGGTCTTGACCTCGGTCGCTTTGGGACCGGAAGGGAAGGTCTACGCCTCGGACGGCGCGAGCGTATCGGCGCTGGAAGGCGGAAAGCTTTCTCCGGTCACGAATGAGGCGGGCGGGCAGCTGCGCTGGCTCGCGGACGGTCTGCTGGTGCTGGATCCGAAGCGGTCGCTGGTCGCTCGGGTTTCCGGTCTCTAGATCGAGTGCGAGGAAAAAATATTGATTGGTAATCATCGCTTGCTCGGCCCTACGGCTCTGCTGCTCCTGGGCATGCTGGCCGCGGAAGGCTGCGGGACCGTCACGTTGTATAAGCCCGCGCCTGAGGACACGAGCGGCCTCTCTCCCAAGCAAGCGCGCGCGCTGCTGATCCGGTCTGCGAAGACTCTTACCGCATGCAATATCCTGCCCGAGAACGTGACCTACGAGAAGTACCGGGATTCTTGCAGGGGGTATCGCTACGCCGATGTCCCTGACGTCGAGGCGATGTCGTACCGAGGCTCTTCGATGGATGGCCACGAGGGCGACCAGACCTGCATCTATGATCCCGCAAGAAAGACCCGCGGCGTCCAAGGAGAAAACCATTGGCGCGGAAAGGCCTGCATGGTTTTTTCGGATAGCTCCAAAGCCGCAGCCGCGCGAGACTTCGTGACGGCTTGGACCGTGCTGGCTCGCGACGGCGCCGCGTTCCTGCGTGCGCAGGAAGCCGCGTTCGAGCTCGCCGCGAAGACCTACCGCGAGTCTCCCGAGAAGCCGGAGCTGCCCGAAGGCGCGGTCCGCTTCAAGGCTCAAGCCGAAGGCGCCGTCCGTGAGAAGAGATTCGGCGATGCCGCCGAGCTGTACGACGAGGCGCTGGCCGTCGCGCCCTGGTGGCCGGCAGGGCACTACAATCGCGGCTTGATTCTAGGGGAGCTGAAGGATTACGAAGGCGCGGTCGGCGAGCTGAAGCGCTATCTCGCGGTCGACCCGGACGCGGCGAACGCCCGCGCGGTGCAGCTTAAGGTCTACGAGTGGGAGGCCTTGGTCCCAAAGACCGCCAACTAGTGTTGAGTTTCAGCGCCTAGTGGAATATTTCGCCTTTTGAATTAATTGCGATTATCGGCGTTCGTAAGCCAGGTAAAATGGAGGCTTATGAACGACAAAGAGAAGCTGGAGCATGACGCGGAAGTGTTCGTTAAGGGTGTTAAGCGTCGCACGCGGAAGAAGTTTACAGCTGAGGAGACTCAGCCCTCAAGTGGCCACTTTGATGGCCACATTCGGTCAATTACCGGGAATTAGGGGGAACTAACCGCAATCGTTGGGGGGAGTTCCTCGTCGAGAAACGATTGTATGCGGGAGAATTGCCTAGGTGGGAACGGCTTTCGAGACTGCTACCTTCAACCGCTCGGTCACCTTTCCTAAAATTAAAATCTATTAGCGGTTGATTACGCTATTTTAGCATACGCGCAGAGGGCGGCGGGCCCTCAGCGGATAGGGCGGAACGAAAGGTCGACATCCTGTCTGGACGGGTCGTGGTAGTAGCGGTAGGCCGCGTGGGCGTAGTCGGTATCATGCATATAGGAGCCACCTCGAGTGACCCGGGCCGAGCCCGTATCCTCCCAGGCGCTGCCGTCGCTTGGCGCTCCCGAGTAATCGCGGTGGTAAAAATCTTCAATCCACTCCCGAGCATTGCCCGCCATGTCGCACAACCCCTGCTCCGTGTTGCCCGCGGGCTTCGAACAGACCGGCACCGTCCCGCTCTCGCAGCCCCGGAGCACCGCGTTGGCGCACCACCCGGCGCCGTCGTTGCCCCAAGGATATAATCGGTCCTTGCCCCCGCTTCGCGCCGCGTATTCCCACTCGGCTTCGCTGGGAAGGCGTCCTCCCACCCACGCGGAATAAGTCGTCGCCTGGTTCCAGTCCACTCCCACGACCGGTTGATCGTCGCCGGCGAACGGCGGACCCCACCAAAACGTTTCCGTGCACACCCCTGCCGCCACGCAAACCCTGTACTGCTTGTTCGTCACCAAGGTCTTCGCCATCTGGAAGGACTTGATCGTGACGCTATGGACCGGCTGAGACTCGGAATTCAGAGTGCTGCCCATCGTGAAATTTCCGCCGGGAATTCTCACCCACGGGATGCCGGCCGTAGCTGCCTCCTGAGCCTTCTTCACCAGCGCCAGAAGCGCCGTCCGTCGGGGTCCCGCCTCGACATGGGCCACCAGCGCCTTAGCCATGACAGGCTCAAGTCCCGGCGATGTCATGTACGCCGTCAGGAATTGCGCCGACGAACTTCGTTTGTCCGTCTCTGGCACCACGTCGAAGGCCAGGAGCTGTCCCAATTTTTTCCAATCGGCGTTGCGGGCTTTGATTCGCTTCTGCTTGGCCTCCTCAGCCGCCTTCTGTTGGGTCGCGAAATCGTCCCACTCCGCCGCGCGCTTGGCGGCCAGCTCCGCGAACTTGGGCGCCTCCTTGGCCAACTGCCGCCAGCTCTCCGCCTTGTCCTTGGCGGAGGCATCGCCCTTGTCGAGCTTGAACACGGCGTTGTATTTTCCAAGCGCGTCCACATCCACATTCTGCCAATCAAGACCCGAAGCCGACGTGTCTAAGGCCCCCGGAGCCTCGGCGCGCGGCACGGACGGCAGGCTCGTGACCTGGAAGCCTCTGCCGGAGGAAGACGCCGCCTCGCGCTGCATCTTCGCCAGGTCGGGCCCGGCTTCGCGGCCGCTGCCGAGTACTGCGTCCGCGGACCCGGGTGTGGACAGCTCGGGCGTTTGCTGGCGGTCGCGCGAAAGGCTCAAGGTCTTGCGGGCGTATTCGATCAGCCCCGAGGCCGTGACCGCGCCTTTCGCGTCCGCCGCCCAGCCGCGCAGGGCGCCGAGGGCGAGATAGCTGAACGCCGGGCGCGACCCGCCGGGGAGGGGGCCCGCGAATTGGTCGGCGCGAGCCGCCGTCATGAGGATCATGCGATTATCGGCCGCGGACAGGGCGCTCATCGTCACCAACGGCTGGAGGCCGGCG
>JAYTSX010000120.1:0-7657 GCA_043745445.1 Elusimicrobiota bacterium | reverse complement strand
CAGGTCGCCGCTCCGGCGAGATCTCGCACGGGCAGGAGCCACACAGTCCGTAGGCCCTCGTGATCGCCGAGGTAAAGTCCGGTGAATAGGCCGGTGGCGATGCGCAGCGTGATGGTCGCCATCAGGAGCTTGACCCCTTGGTCGCCGTGGGGGAGCATCGCGAGGCTGTACAGCGCGGCCAGCGGCACGCCGCGTACGAGGCAGGTGAAAAAGAATCCGATCGGGGCGGCGGCGCGCGTATTCTGGTCCCAATAAACCTGATGCCGCCACCACGGAAGCCAGCTGTTGAGATCGACGCCGGTGGCCGCGACATGCGGCCCGATGACGACCTTGAGCCCCGCCTTGACGATGCTGCGCCCGAGCTCCAGATCCTCCACCAGGCTGTCGGCCATCGATTCCAGTCCGCCGATTTTTTCGAGCGTCCCGCGTCGGATGGCCTGCGAAGCGCCCGGGCAGGCCAGGGCCGAGCCGGTCACGGTGGCGAAGATCATCGAGGGAATAAAATCGATATTCAGCGTGAGCAGCTCAAGAGACTCCCACAGGTTCGTGGCGCCGTGGGCGCGGTAAAGCGTGCAGGAGACCCCGACCTCGGGGTCGGCCAAGGGCGCGACGATGGCTTTCAGGTAGCCGGGAGTTAGAAACATGTCGCTGTCGGAATAAACCAGCACTTCGCCGCTCGCCACGCGGGTGGCGTTGAGGATGTTGCAGAGCCGGCCGTTGGGACCGGCGGCCGTGGGATCAATGAGAATTCTCACCTGGCATTGCGGATTGTCGGCGCGGATCTTCTCAAGGACCGGCAAGGCCGGATCTTCCGGGTTTTGGAGCGCGTAAATGACATCGTAGCCGGGGTAGTCTTGCTTGCAGGCGCTGGAGAGGTTCAGCTCGATATTCTTTTCGAGGCCGCAGACGGGCTTGATGAGCGTTACCTTCGGCCGATAGCCCTCGCGTTCCGCGCGTGCCCGGTGCGCGAAGAAAATCGCCACGGTCATCGCAACGGCGATCCAGTAGGCCCAGGAAATGAGCACCAGCCCGAACAGTGACTGCTGCAAGAAAGTCTGCATTGCGGAAGATTATAGCATCTAGTGCATGGAAGCCAATTGCCGAGCGCGCCTTAACACAGCGGTCCGCGCGTGATAGTGCTTGGCGAATCTCTTGATTTGTCGCATAATACCCATATGAACACCTCCCATAAGCATCATATGTACACTCGCTACAAGAACCTCAGCGGCGCCTCCAAGGTCGCGCGCTATGAGATCACGAAGGACACCGTGACGATCCGTTTCGCGGACAGCTCGGTTTACATCTACTCCAACCAGAGCGCCACCCCCGGCAATATCAGCAAGATGAAGGAACTTGCGGTCGCCGGTAAGGGATTGGGCACCTTCATCGAAGCGAACGTGAAAGATAACTACATGCGCAAGATTCGGTAAGCATGAAGCCGGCGCGCGTCCTCGGCCCCAGCCTGCTGTTGGCGCTGTGCTCCGTGTACGCGCTCCGGGCCTCGGCGCAGAATTTTTCAGGCGACGCGTATCGTTACGGCGCCATGGCCCGGGCCGAGGAAGGGCTGGGCGAGAACACCGAGGCGCTCGCGCATTTTAATCAATCGCTGGCCCTCACGCCGGATCCCATCATCTACAGCAACCGCGGGGATCTGAAAAAGAAGCTCAAGGATATTCCGGGCGCGATCGCCGATTACGACGCGGCCATCGCGATGAAGCCCGCTGAGGGCCTCGCCATCCTTTATGGGAACCGGGCCCTGATGAAGCACCAGTCGGGCGACCTGGATGGCGCCATCGCCGATTACAGTGAAGTCATCAGCCGGGACCCGAAGAACGCGGTCGTCTACAACAACCGCGGCTACGCCCAGATCACTCAAGGCCACCGAGCCGCGGCGATCGCCGATTACGCCAAGGCTGCAGAGCTTGAGCCAAAGACGGCCAAATTCCGGGAGAACCTCGCCAACGCCAAGCGGGACCAGGGAGATTACGCCGGGGCGATCGCCGACTACGACAAGATCGTCGCCCTGGATCTCAAGCAACCCCTCCCTTACTTCGCCCGAGGCTACCTCAAACAGGTCGCCGGGAACTTCGCCGGCGCGATTAAGGATTACGAGAAGATTATTGAGATCATGCCGAAGCAGTGGGTCGGCTATTATTATCGCGGCATCGCCCGCCAAGCGCAGGGTCGCCTGGAGACCGCCTTGGCTGATTACGACAAGGCCGTCGCTCTGAAGCAGGACGATTCCGGCAGGGCGCCGCTGTATCGCGAGATTGTCCTGCGCCGGTTGAAGCGCGCAACCCCTGATGCCGAACTATCCGGGATCGCGGCGAAATGGAAGTCGGAATTTTATGCTCAAGTCGGCCTCTATTTGAGCGGGGCTTTGCCCGAATCGGATTTCCTGGACCAAGCCCGTCAAGCCGACCCCGCGGGCGGGTTCGAGAGGCAGTGTATGGCATCCTATTTTGCGGGCATGACCAAGCTCCAGTCAGGCGACAAAGCCGCCGCCAAGAAGTTTCTCGAGCAGAGCGTCGCCACGAAGCAAATTGAGCTCCCCGAGTTTATCCTGGCCCGAAGCGAGCTGGCGCGCCTAACGAAGGCGCCGTAAGCTCGGCGCGGCAACGCATGACAAAAGAAAAGGGTTTGGTCGCGGGGGCCCTCGGCACCTTCGAATCCACGATCATGGGCATCGCCGGCACCGCGCCGGCGTTCAGCGTCGCGGTCACCACGGCTGCCATCGTGGCCGCGGTCGGAGTGCTCTCGGTCGGCAGCATTCTTTATTGCGGCCTGGTCATGTTCGGCATCGTGCTCGCCTTCATTCATCTCAGCAAGATTTCCCCGCACGCCGGCGCCGCCTACGCATGGGTGGGGCATGTCTTCGGCGAGAAGTGGGGCTTTTTTACCGGCTGGGCGCTCCTCGTGGCATCGGTGGTCTTCATGGTCTCGGCGACGATCCCCGCCGCCACCTCGACCCTGGTCCTGATCGCGCCGAGCCTGGTGGAGAACACCCACTGGGTCACTTTCACGGCGGCGATCTGGCTGACCTTGGTGACGATCGTCGTCGGCAAGGGCATCAAGCACGCGAGCTACGCGCAGGTGGTCCTGACACTCGTCGAAACCGCCGTCATCTTCGCGCTTATCATCGCGGCCTTTCTGCGCTACGGCGGCGCGCCGGCGCACGCGCCCGCGCTCGCCTGGTTCTCGCCGTTCTCCTTCACGCCGCAGTTATTTGCCACCGGCGCGCTGACCTCCATCTTCTTCTACTGGGGCTGGGACGTCACCATGAACCTGAGCGAAGAGTCTGAAGCCAAAGACGGCGCGCCTTCCGCCGCCGCTAAGGGCTCTTTTTGGGCGATGGTCAATCTGATGCTTTTCTTCATCATCATGATGATCGTGGTCTTGATCGTCCTGACCGACGACGAAATCGCCCGCGCCAACACCAATGTGCTTTACGCGATCGCCGACAAGCTGTTCCCTCGGCCCTGGAGCTACCTGGCCGTGCTCTCGACGATCCTCAGCACCATCGGCACCATCGAGACGCAAATTCTCCAGTTCAGCCGCAGCATGTTTGCGATGGCGCGAGACAACATGCTGCACCCGCGCTACGCCAAAATTCATCCGACCTGGCGCACGCCGTGGCTGGCGACGCTGGTGATCTGGTTTTTGGGCGTGCTGCTGCTTTTTTCCTCATCCTTCATGCCCTCGGTGAAGAAGATCCTGGAAAACTCAATCCTCGCGATCGGCTTTCAGATCTGCTTTTACATGAGCCTCGCCGGCTTCGCCTGCGCCTGGCATTACCGCACGAAGCTGCGGGAGGGGGCGTTCAACGCCGTGTCCTATGTTTTGTGGCCGCTGTTCGCGGCGTGTTTCATGGTGTTCATCGCCCTGTACAGCATCCCGACCTTCGATTGGATCACCAATCTCATGGGCCTGGGCGGCATCCTCATCGGCTTCATTCCGCTGTACCTGGGCGGCTTGCGGCGTGCGCTGATAAAACCGGCATTGTAAGTAGACATGCCTCACATTGGCGGTGCGTAGCGGACGCGGGCTGTCGATCAATTCCCCGACATTCGCCGGGTGCTTTGGCTGGACGCAGGAGAAGGCGGAGCGCGTCGATAAGCCGGAGACCGGCAAGCGTTAAACGAACTGATCTTCCGGCCGCGTTTCCCAGGCGCGGCCGGAAGGTCGCCCTTCGGCTCGGTCAGCCGGCGTTCGGAAATTCCAAGAGGTAGACGGTGCCCGCCCCGACCTCGCTCGAGACATTAAGGACCCCGCCGGCCCGCTCGATGCGGCGGCGAGCGACGGAAAGTTCCGAGCCGTCGCTTGCGTACATGGCGACCAGGTCCTGGACGCTTAAGCCGGGCCCGGCGTCCCGGAGCTCCAGGACGACTCGGCCCGAGGCCGAGGTCACGCGCAGGCCCATGCTCCGCCGTGAAGACTTGCTCATCGAGCGCGCTGACGCTGACATGAGCCGTGCCAAGCCAGCGCGCAGCTGAACGGGATCGACCATGATCTGGGGCGAGGTCTCATTGCGGGCGAAGGCGAACTCCGTCCGGCTCAACGGCCCTGAAGCGTCCGCCTTTGCGAGCCAAACGAGCCGCCCGAGGTCGGTCGCGTGGATTCGGGCGGGCGCAGTGTGGTTTGGAACCGCGGACGGGGCCGGAGGGAGCTTCATCATCAAGGGCGTGGAAAACATCGCGGAGGCCACGGCTATTAGTACAGGTTTCATAGTTCACCTCACCTGCCCTCATTATGACGGCTCGTGCTTACGGGATGCTTATGCCGGGATTAAGCCGTTCTTATCCCTGACCCGTCATCATAGGTTCAGATGAATGCGAAAGGCCGGCGTTTCCTCACGCTAAGCCGTAACCTTGGTACTATTCAACCTTGGTGATTATTCTCCACGCCAGTTTTCTTCGCGGGCGCCTGTTCGTTTGGGGCGACACTCCCGACGCCAAGGGCGCGGAGCCTGAAGCGTTGGGGGTCGCGTTGCGGGCGGCGGGCATCGACCGGTCGCTCCAGTTCGAAGCCCTCTCTCCCAGGTCCGAGCAGGCCGTTCCGCTCGAAACGGCCGAAGCTGTAGATTTCCTGGCCGCCGGTGCCGGCAAGAGCGCTGCGGCTCAATGCTCGGTGATCGGACCTGACCTGGCGTATTGGACCTCTGCCCTTGAATTTTGCGCCTCGCTCGTGGTCCGGCAGAGAGTCGTACAGGGGTTTGCCCTGGAAAATAATCGGTTCCGAACCCATTGGAAACCGGTTTATACGGGGACGGACGAGCAGACATTTCGAGAACTCGCGGCGCGTCTTCCGGGCGGGGAAACGAGCCCTGACGGCCTGCTGTCCGAATTTATTCGCGAGATCGCCGGTCATCTGATGCGGCGCGAGATAAAACCCGCGAGCGCCGCTTCCCCGCAAATGCAGGACCAGGCGCCCGGCCCGTTCAAGCTGTGCTTTCGTCTCGAGGAGCCCGAGAGTCCAAAAGGCGCGTGGCGCGTGAGCTGTCTTCTCCAGTCGACGAGCGATCCCGGCCTTCTTCTGCCCCCTGGCCTCTCTAGGGGCGCCGGCTCCGGGGCACCGAAGATTCTTCGGCGTGAGCACTACGAGCTGCGGGAGAAGATGCTCGCGGCCCTGGATCATGCAGCACGGATCTGTCCCGGGATCAGGCGCTGCTTCGAGGCGACCGCTCTGGACGGCTACGCGCTCGACGCGCACGAGGCCCATGAGTTCCTGACGCTTTACGCGGGTCCTTTGGAGGCGGCCGGCTTTGGCGTGCTGCTTCCCTCGTGGTGGACGCGCAAGGGCGGAAGGCCGCGGTTAACGGCACGGGGCAAAGCCACGCGGCCGGGGTTGCAGGGCGCCTTGGGGTTCACGCTCAACGACGCGATCCGCCTGGATTGGGAGGTCGCGCTCGGCAAGGAGACTTTGACCCAGGAGGAGCTCGACGCCTTGGCTGACCTCAAGGAGCCCTTGGTTCACCTGCGCGGCCGCTGGGTCGAAGCCGACGGCGATGGGATCCGGACCGCGATTGAGTTTTGGAAAAAGACGGAAAAGGGGACGCTTCGCGATCTGGTGCGCATGTCCTTGGGCGGCGCTGAGGCTCCGTCGGGTCTGGAGATCGAGGAAGTCTCGGCGGAGGGGGAACTGGGGCGATTTTTGGAGCGCCTTCAGGGCAAGGCGCGCTATGAAACCCTTGCACCTCCCAAACACTTCGCCGGCCGGCTGCGGCCCTACCAAGTCCGGGGCTTTTCGTGGCTCGCGTTCCTGCGCCAATACGGCCTTGGGGGTTGCCTGGCAGACGACATGGGCTTGGGCAAGACCATCCAGGCTCTGGCCTTGATTCAGAGCGACCACGAGGCCGGAGTCCGCCGTCCTGTCCTGATCGCCTGCCCGCTGTCCGTCGTTTCGAACTGGAAGAAGGAGACTGAACGCTTCACCCCCGGCTTGTCGATATTGGTTCATCACGGAGTGGACCGGGACAAAGCGGCCGCGTTCAGGAAAAGCGTCGCCAAGCACGCCATCGTGGTCACGAGCTATGCGCTGCTGGCGCGCGACTTCGAAACTCTAAGCGAGATTGATTGGGGTGGCGTCATCCTCGATGAGGCGCAAAATGTGAAGAACCCGCAGACCCTCCAGGCGCGCGCGGCGCGCGCGCTGAAGGCGGACTACCGGATCGCATTGACCGGCACACCAGTCGAGAATCATGTGGGTGATCTCTGGTCCATCATGGAATTCCTCAACCCAAGCCTCCTGGGAAGCCAGGCGGAGTTCAAAAAGAACTTCTTCACGCCGATCGAAGTCACCGGCGACAAGGAGGCGGCCGAGCGACTCGCGCGCCTGACCCGCCCCTTCGTGCTGCGGCGGCTTAAAACCGACAAGTCCATCATCCGGGACCTGCCCGACAAGCTCGAGATGAAAGTGTTCTGCAACCTGACCAAGGAGCAGGCCGCTCTCTATGCGGCCGTGGGACGCAAAGCGGAGGGCGCCATCGAAGGCGCCGACGGCATTAAGCGTCGCGGCCTCATTTTGGCCGCTTTGACCAAGCTGAAGCAGATCTGCAATCATCCGGTTCATTTTCTTGGGGACAACTCCCTTTTAGAGGGCCGCTCCGGCAAGCTCGCGCGCCTGTGCGAAATGCTCGAGGAAGTCCTCGAATCGGGCGAGAGAGCGCTCGTCTTTACGCAGTACGCGGAGATGGGCCGTCTACTCCAGCGTCATGTCGGGAAAACTTTCGACCGCGAGGTTTTGTTCCTGCACGGCGGCGTGGCGCGAACTCAGCGCGACTTGATGGTCGATCGCTTCCAGGCCAAGGGGGAAGGCCCCGCCGTCTTCGTCCTCTCGCTCAAGGCCGGCGGCACCGGCCTCAACCTGACCAACGCCACGCATGTCTTCCACTATGACCGCTGGTGGAATCCGGCGGTGGAGAATCAGGCCACGGACCGGGCCTTTCGCATCGGCCAGACCAAGAATGTCCAGGTCCATAAATTCATCTGCGCCGGAACGCTCGAGGAAAAGATCGACGCGATGCTCGAGCGCAAGAAGGAGGTCGCAGAACGGATTGTGGGCGCCGGAGAAGGCTGGCTCACCGAACTCTCCAACGCTGAACTGCGCCAGGTTTTCGCCTTAAGCGCCGAGGCGGTGGGGGACTAGTTCCGATCTTCAC
>JAYTSX010000119.1:0-28335 GCA_043745445.1 Elusimicrobiota bacterium | reverse complement strand
GCCGCGGCCGCGATCAGCGCGTCGCCATCGAGAAGCTTGCCCTGCTCGTCGCAGATCAGCGCGCGATCGGCGTCGCCGTCGAGCGCGAGACCGGCGTGCGCGCGACGACGCTTCACCTCACGCTGCATCGCCTCGGTCGCGGTCGCGCCGCAGCCCGCGTTGATGTTTTTACCGTTCGGCTTGACGCCGATCGCAAAGACCTCGGCGCCGAGGTCGGCGAGCAGCTTCGGCGCAAAGGCCGTGGCCGCGCCGTTGGCGCAATCGACCACGATCCGAACGCCATCGAGGTCCAACATCGCGGGGAACGCGCTCTTAAGGAAATCCAGATAGATCGCGGCGCGGTCGGCGGCGGCGAACGGAGGACGCGTAATCGAGGGCGGGGCGGGCCGGCCCATGCGGCGCTCGACTTCGTGCTCGAGCTCGGGCGCCATCTTAAAACCGGCGCCGTCGAAGAATTTGATGCCGTTGTACTCCGCGGGGTTATGGCTCGCCGAGAGCACGACCCCGGCGAAGCAGCCGAGCCGAGGCGCCAGGTAGGACACGGCGGGCGTGGGAATGATGCCCAGATCAACGCCGCGCACGCCGGCGGCGGAGAAACCGGAGAGCAGGGCGCGCAGCAGCTCCGGACCGGAGCCGCGCGTGTCCCGGCCCACGGCGATCAGCGGAGCATGGCCGTTCACCTTGACGCCCTGGCGCTCGAGCAGCACATGGGCGGCGTGGTAGGCCAAGGCGCGGACCGACTCCATCTTGAGGGCACCCTCGCCGGGGATGCCGCGCACTCCGTCTGTACCGAACAGATTTCCGGCGCTCATGCCGGGACCATCACGGCACGCAGGGTTTCGGTGACACGACGGGTCTCAAGGACATCGTGGACGCGAAGAATCGATATGCCGGACAGGCTCGCGTAAGCGGCCACGGCGAGGGACGCCGCGAGACGATCCTCCGATCCGTTGTCGTTCAAAATCTTTGCGAACATCGATTTCCGGGAGACGCCCAGGAGAACGGGGGCGATCGACGAGAGCTCGCCGGCGCGGCGGATCAAGGTTAAATTGTCGTTCAGGTTCTTTCCGAAGCCGATGCCTGGGTCTACCCACACGCGGTCCGCGCGGCCTCCGGCCGCGACGAACGAATGGAGGCGACCTTGCAGGAAGGATGAGACCTCGGAGAAACAATCGTTGTAGGTCGGGTTGGCCTGCATGGTTTTGGGCGAAGCACCCAACATGTGCATCAAAATCACTCGCTCTGCGCGCAGCGCGGCCTGGAGCATGTCCTTGTCGCCGCGCAGCGCGGAAATATCGTTGATGATCGTGGCGCCGCAATCTAAGGCTTCAGCCGCTATCGCGGCTTTGGTCGTGTCGATCGAGATCTGGACCTTGACCTGCTTCGCCAAAGCCTTGATCACAGGAATCACGCGCACTCTTTCAATTTCAACGGCAACGGAATCGGAACCCGGACGGGTCGATTCACCGCCGATGTCCAGGATGTCCGCGCCCTCTTCCACCAACTTCAAGGCGCGTTCGACGGCAAGGTCGCTGCTGTTCACGCGGCTTTCCGCGTGAAATGAATCCGGGGTACAGTTCACGACGCCCATAATGAGCGGCTTCTGAAATCGCTTCGCGATTTCGCCGGACATTTTCGGCGTGGTCATCGTGGGGTTCACTCGATCAGGCTCGGGCGGAGGCCAAAATCTTATCGACATCGTCGCCGCTGAGAACTTCGCGGTCGAACAGCGACTGCGCCAATTGATCGAGAGTCTTCTTGTTGGCCGCGAGTATGCTGCGTGCCTTGGTCTGAGCCTCGGTCACCAGGCGCTTCACTTCCTCGTCAACCAATTGCATGGTGCGCTCGGAAAAAGCCCCGCCCTTATTCAGGTCGCGGCCCATGAACATTTCCTGATCGGGCTTCTTCAGCGACAGCGGCCCGACGACCTCGCTCATGCCGAACTCCGTGACCATGCGCGTCGCGTAGGCCGTGGCCTTGGACAAGTCATCGGAGGCGCCGGTCGTAACCTCGTTAAACGCCAGCTCTTCGGCGGCGCGACCGCCCAGCAGGATCGCGAGGCGGTTGGTGATATCCGCCTTCGAGGTCAAATATTTATCCTCGGTCGGAAGCTGAAGGGTGTAGCCGAGCGCGAAGCCGCGCGAGAGGATCGAGACCTTGTGCACGGGATCGGTGCCGGGGAGCATCTTCGCGACGAGGGTGTGGCCGCACTCGTGATAGGAAACGATCTTCTTCTCGCGCTCGGACATGATGCTGGAACGCTTCTGAGGCCCCGCCATGACGCGTTCGATGGCTTCTTCAAGGTCGGCGAGCTCGACGACCTCCTTGTTCTTGCGCGCGGCGAGCAAGGCGCCCTCGTTGATCACATTGGCGAGGTCGGCGCCGGCAAATCCCGGCGTGCGGCGCGCCACGACCGCCAGGTCGGCATCCGGGGCCATCTTTACGACGAGCGCGTGAACCTTGAGGATCGCCTCCCGGCCCTTGCAGTCGGGCACGGGCACGTTGATTTGCCGGTCGAAGCGCCCCGGGCGCAGGAGCGCGGAGTCGATCACATCGGGGCGGTTCGTCGCGGCGATCAGGATGATGCCCTGGTTCTGCTCGAACCCGTCGAGCTCGATGAGAAGCTGATTCAGCGTCTGCTCGCGCTCGTCATGCCCGCCGCCGATGCCGGCGAAGCGCGCACGGCCGACCGCGTCGAGCTCGTCGATGAAGATCACGGCGGGAGCGGCCTTCTTGGCCTGGTCAAAGAGGTCGCGCACGCGCGAGGCGCCGACGCCGACGAACATCTCGACGAATTCGGAAGCGGACGCGGAGAAAAACGGCACGCCGGCTTCGCCGGCGACGGCGCGCGCCAAAAGGGTCTTGCCCGTTCCGGGGGGCCCGAACAGGAGCACGCCGCGCGGCATCTTGCCGCCCAGCTTTTGGAATTTCTCGGGGGTCTTCAGGAAGTCCACGACCTCGCTGAGCTCTTCCTTTGATTCCTCGCAACCGGCGACGTCGGCGAAGGTCGTCTTCTTTTTCTTTTCATCCACCAGCTTGGCCTTCGAGCGGCCGAACGACAGGGCCTGCTTGCCGCCGACCTGGACCTGACGGATCACGAAGAACCACCAGAGGAAGAAAAACAGCACGATGCTGCCGAGGTTCAGCGCGAAGGCGTACCGGCCGCTGTTGTCGCGCTCGCCCTGAAAGGTCGAAACCTTGTGCGCCTCGAGATCCTCGACGAGCTTCGGGTCGGGCAAGGGCAAGGTGCGGAAATGTTGGGTCGCGCCTTTCAGGTCGCGGTAGTCGCCGCTGATCAGGTCCGGGCGCATCTTCACCTGGGTGATGGTGCCTTCGCGCAGTCGAGAACGGAATTCCGAATAGGGGATTTCGGTCTCAAGAACGACGGGCTTCACGCTGTTGAACAGGGTCAGCAGCAGCACGAAGCCGATGCCCCAGAACACAAGTTGCTTCAGATTTTTATTGTCCATCGTTAGATCTTCAACACTCCCACGCAAGGCAATTGCCGATAGCGTTCGTCATAGTCCAACCCGAAGCCCACGACGAACTCGTTCGGGATCTTAAATCCCACATATTTCGGCGTAAAAGGGACCTTCCGGCATTCGGTTTTGTCGAGCAAGGTGCACACCTCGAGCGATTTCGGCCGGTGCGCGCGTAAGGTCTCGGTCAAGGCGGTCAAAGTCAGCCCGGTGTCCACAATGTCTTCGATGAGCAGAAGGTCCTTGCCTTCGGGGCTTTGGCGCAGATCAAGCAAGGTTCGAATCGCCCCGGTCGAGGCGGTGCCCGCGTACGATGAAACGGCCACAAAATCGGTCTCGACATCTACCTCGGGGCCGATCGCGCGCAGAAGATCGGCTAAAAAGATAACGCTGCCCTTGAGCACCCCCACCACCACAAGGCGTTTACCGGAATAATCGCGGGTAATCTGGGCGCCCAGCTCCTTAATGCGGGCTGAAAGCGTCGCTTCATCAAGCAAAACCTTGCTCAAAGCCGGGTGCATCGCGGTTTGGGTGACCATGAACGCGCATTTTACCTTTTAGGTCTTCGTCTTATCAAGGAAACGCGGGGCAACCACGGCGACGCTGATGCAGGCCCGGACGGACATCAATCTGCCGCCGAGCCGTCCCCACCCATCGCGAAGCCGTTACAGCACCAAGTCGGTGGGGAGCCTGGTTCGAAACGACGCACTCCGTGTAGAATGTCCCGCTCAATCTGAGGTGGCCGCCGCGCCGCTTGTCCGCGTCCAGAGCGGGGGCGCGCCGTCGCGCTGCGCCTGCGCGAGCAGTTCATAAAACCGCCGGAACCTGCCCGGGTCGATGTCGGCTGCGCGCCTGAAATCCGTCAACGCCCTGTCCCTCTGCCCCATCGTCTCCAACGCCATCCCGCGATATAGCAGGGCCTCGCCCGACCGTTTATCGGCCTTCAAGGCCAAGGTCGTCTCCTTGATCGCCTCCTCCGACTTGCCCATCCGTGAAAAGACGGCCCCGCGGACCATGTGAGCCGTCGCGTCGCCGGCATCGCCGGCCAATGCGCGGTCGGCGTCCTCCAGGGCCCGCTTGTCGTCGCCTTTGCCCAGGCGGCTGAGGGCCCGCTGGCCGAAGAATCTCTTCTGCGCCTCTTGATAGAGACCTTGGTAGCGCTCAGGGGAGACCCGCGCTGCCTGCTTGATATCCTCGAGCGCAAGCTCGTACCGGCCGCGATCCTTCCACAGGAACCTACCCCGAACGGCGAGGGCGTCCGCGTCGCTCGCGTCGCCTTTCAAGGCGCGGTCGGCCCAGGCAAAGGCCTCCTCGCGGCGGCGCGACTGCATCATGAGAAGCGCCCTTTGAGACAAGGTCGCGGGCTGCTCGCGGCTCAGTCCGACGGCCTTGAGGGAGTCCTCGTCCGCCCCCTTGAGGTTGCCGGACATCCCGCGCGCCATCACCCGGGCGTAGTAGAGGAGCGCCGAATCAGGGTTCTTTCGGATGGCCCCGCTGAGAACCTTCTCGGCCCGGACGGGGTCGCCCCGGTCGAGCAAGGCTTACCCGTCGGCGAGCGCGGCTCGCGCGCCGGAGCCGGGCGCGAACGGCACGGCGCTTCGGCGGTCGCGCGTTTTCACGAGCTCGATGCTCGATTCGCCTTCGTCCATGGATTCGCCTGGCAGCCATTGCCGTCCGAAAAGCTTCCTGCTGTCGGCCAACGTCCGGTCGAAGATGGCCCGGATCTTCTCGTCGTGCAGCCGCAACAGCTGCGCGTCGCGAACCTCGCGCAGGTCGCGGTCGTCGGGAAAACGGCTCAGTGCGCCCGCGAACAGCCGCCGGGCGGCGGGGGCATCCCCGCGGATCAACGCGTCGCGTATGGCGAGCTTGGCGGCGACGGCCTGTGGCTTGGCGGAGAGGATCGTCGCCGCGGGAGGGGGTGCCGGCGCTTGGGACTGAGCGGCGAACTTGTCCGTGCGCTCCTGCAGGTTGACGGGCGCGGGCGGGACCGGTGTTTCCGGGACGTCGGAGGAAGGTCGAGGAGGAGGCAACTCTTCGTCAAAATCTCTGTCAGTGGATAAAGAGGATGAAGGTTCCTTGAGATTGTCTTGGCAAAATACTGAAGAAACGCCGAAAAGGAAGTGCAATGCGATCAGGAAGCCAACGGTTCTGATCATCGCTGGAGTATAACCCCAGCCGTTGGGATTCGCCAATGAAAATACGGTCCAAAAGACCCAAAATCTGGAGGGGACCTTGACTCCGGACGACTGCCCGCACGGCCCAGGCGCTTGGCGCATGGCCGGAGTACAATCAGGCATCAAGGAGTCCACGAAACCATGAAGAATCTCCCTCTTGTCGCCGTGCTGGCGTTCGTTCCGATGTCGGCGAATGCCCAGGTCCGGGACTCCGGGTCGCTCCTGCGCGGATCGATGCGCGCCCTCGAGCAGGCGGGATTTGCGGGCATGCAGGCTGTTTCGATGCCGCAAGCTCCCGGCGAGGCTTCGGCTGCGCCGCTTTCAATACCCGATGATGAAACCGCCGAAGCCGTGACGGCGCTCGTTGACGCCGCACAAAAACTCAATGGGGCGGGACTCGCTCCTGGTGAGACCCTGAGAAAGCTGGGCATAATCTTCGACGACGAAAAATCTCCGACGAAAAGCTTGGGCGCGTTCGATTCGGATTCGAAGAAGTATTTCACCGTCATCATGATTCAGGGGAGAAAATACGTTCTCATTGAGGAGATGAGGACGGTCGCAGCCAAAAAGCAACTCCGGTCGTATTTGATCGGCGCAGACGGGAGCCTTCTTGCGGCGGCCGTGACGCGCAAGGAAAACGGAAAATACATCGCGGAGCCAATCCCTTTTGCGGACGCCGCAGCCGGCCACCGGGAGCAGCTCGACTTCTGGGTGCGGTACTACCGCGTCAACTTGAAGAAGCCGTAAGCCCTGCGCCCTTCCAATCGTCTCGGCACTCAGGCCGCGTCCATCAATCGCAGTTGGCGACGCAGCAGGCGCGGGTTCCGCTCGCATCGATGAAGCAGTCCACCTTGGGAGATTCGGATCGGGGCGGCCGGCTTCGCTCCTCACTCGATCCGCGCGGCTCGGGCGTTCCATCCGAGCCGAACACATCGAAGGAGTCCCGGAACGCCTGCAGGGCACGACCGACGCGCCGGCCGAGGGTCGGATGCGCGTCGCGGTACTGCCGCCCCCAGGCCAGAAGGTCGCTCCAGGAAACACTCCGGTCGGAATTCTTTATCTTCGCCAGGAGCTCCATCTGGCAGGGGGACAGCCCGCCTGCGGCCATCGTCAGATAATCCGCCAGGTACGCGCGGTCCATGCTCACGCTGGTGTAGCGTCCTTTCCGGACTTCCGCGACGAAGCCGTCCGGATCCGAGCACGACATCCCGGCCGCGGCGGAGAGGTAGCCGAATTCGGACGCGTGCCGGCCCAACTCCCGATTGTATTCCCGTTCGGCTTTTTCCTGGCGCCGGGTCTCCTCGGCGCGGGTGAGGATCGCGTCGAACCGCCGATACCACGCCGTGTAATCGTCGTCCTGAGCCTGGACTTGTTGCCGTGCCCGGATACTTTCCTCCTTTACATCATCGAGGAAGCCGAACCGGCCCTTGCGCTCTTGATCACGAAGCTCTTTGGTACGGGCGAGGATTCGATCGACTTCCTCATACACGCTGTCTTCCAGCCGCATCGGAGCATTGCTGCGGGGAAACGCCGGCTGATGCGAGAGCTTGTATGGATCGAGACCTTGTGCGATGTACTGGCGCCACTTCTCAGCACGGATTCTTTCCGCCGCCAACACTTTGTCGAAATCTTCGATGGCCTTATCCGAAAAGTCGAAAGTGCCTTTAAGCAGGGGTCTTTGTTTTTCTCGCGCCAAAACCTCTTCGTCCGGCAAGTTGCGAAGATCCAAGCCCGGCGTTAGGAGCTTCTCGAAATGCTCGCCTTCATGGTAGAGGGTGAAGGCCAACTTTCCTGGTGAATCGAAGGCGTCGGGGCCGATAAGTACCTTGCCTGCGTCGTCGGTGGTACCAGAGGTTCCCTTTGACATCTGCCCGGAATATTTGGGAATGTAAGCGGCCTGATTCCCGATAAAACCGGGCACATCGTCTTCGCTCGTCGGCAGCGGCGGGCCGGAGACGATCACGCCCGATGACTTCGCCGGGCTTGTCTGGTATGCAGCCCTCGCCAGTTCAATGGCCTTCGCAGAAAGTTTCTGGAGCTCCTCCTGGGCCCGCTTGTAGTCCGCAGTCAGACGGGCATAGTCTTCGTATACCTTGTTGCCGAGGCCGAGCAATCTCTTGGCGTATTCTTCTACTCTCTGATTCAGCGGTAGTGGTTGGTCCTGCTCATCCCGAAGACCGATTTGGTTCTCGATTTTGTTCCTAAGTGCTTCAGCCCTGGCCGCTTTTTCTGCAGACAGCTTTCGGGCGACTAGAACCTCTTGAATTTCGTCCACGCGGTCTTGATTGGGCTTGACCGGTGAGGCATATGCGTTCGAAACCAACAACCCCATGAGCAAAGCGGCGGGCAGCCTCACGGCACCACCTCAAATTCAACCTCGTTCGATTCGTACCGATAAATTCTCGTCTCGGGAGGCAATCCGCCAAGCCCGAGATAAAGATAGCGGCCTTCCCGGATCGTCTTTTCCGCATACTCCGGGGAAATGGGCTCATAGATCGCCCTCATCTTATAGCGGCCCACCTTCCTGAGTCGATAGCCATCCAAGATTCGATAACCGGGATGAAGCGGTCGTTGCGGCGGATCGTAGGAGCTGAAGCCCTGCATTTTCCAAAGCTCCCTGTAGGCATCCTGCTCATCTTTGCTCGCGCCGGGAGGCATGCGGGCGTCCTGAAGGCCCAACAGGCCGTGCTGCTTTCTCAGTGGAGCGACAATCGAGGGCGTGGCAGTCAGGACTTGTCCGCGTTTGAGGGTTCTGTAAAAAATGTGGTGAGGATTGAATTCGCAGATTTGTCCTTCGCAGTCATTCACCCAAAAGAGAAACTCGCCATGCTGTCCCCATCCCGGACTGAAATTCACGAGCTTGCCGTCAGGGTCCACCACTTCAAAATAAGTCCCGTGCTTCATTGAGCTATTCTGACTGAGCGAAACCTGTTCACCCCAAAATTCGTCCTGGACCGTAATTTCTTTATACCCGACGTTCTTGAGTTGCAGGAGGTACCAGGGCATCTCATTACGGCGCCACTGCGAGCGGGCCAGCTGAACCGTCAGCTCCACGGGCCTCTCGGGTTGGCGGTGGGTTGCTTTATACGCGAGGACGCCGAGCCATACGGACACAGCCAGGCCAGCACCGGTCCCGAGAATGATGATGACCTTGCGGCGGCCCAGGAGATAGGCGATCAATCCGGCAGCGACTGCTAGCCCGACATAAGTCATCTTGCCTCCTCCAGGACCGCGTTCGTATCGTTGTCCGCGGCATTGGGGGAGAGGATGCCTTTGACCTCGACGCGCTGCAGGTTGATGACCTCGATGTCTCCGCTCATGAAGGGGTCGATATCCCAGCCGCCGCGCAGCTTGAAGACTTCGCCGTATCGGCCCACGTAATCCACATAACCCACCTCGCCGGTTTGAGGGGTGAGAGTGGGCCTGACCGTCTGGGCGGCGGCGGGCAGCGCGAGCAGGATAGCGGCGACGAACGCCGCCGCGAGCTGCATGATCCTGTTCGTTTTCATCGGCTCTCCATTCTTTGGTGTACTTCGTCCAACGCCGCCTTCAATTCGACATCGGCGGCCTGAATGCGAGCGAGGATCGCGGGCGGTATGCCGTCCGGCTCCAAATGATCCTGCTCGATGTCCACCGCCCTCCATTTCGCCGTGTCAAGGTAGGGAAGGAGTTCGAGCGTGGTCTCGTGATATCGTCGGGCCGAGTCGATCGCCGCGGCGATCGCCCTCGCCCGGGCGGCCAGACGCTCGTTGGGGTAGGACTGGGCGGTCGCCTTGCTCACCGCCGCGCCGCGCACGTAATCGCTGAAATCCGCCTTGCAGCCGGTCGATTCCCGGCCCTTGGGCGTGGCATCCCAACAATCGAGCCAGAACGCCGACCAAGCTCCGAGCAATTCCCCGGTCGAGAGGAACAGGGGTATCCGCATCGTTTCCAGGTTCATGGAACCAGGGTACGTGCGATTGACCCAGGGAGGGAAATAGCCGGCTTCATTCCAGGTTTGACTCTTCACGCGCCAGGGATCGAATTGAGCCTGAAGCTTGTCGTTGAGCGTCGTTTCCTCGATCTCAGCGCGCTTCGTCCAATCCTTAAAATGTGCGCGCGTAAGAGGAAACGGCACGAAAGGAGATATCCTCTTCTCGTTGCGTAGACTTTGGTCTATATATTCAGCGCCTAATAAATATTCCTCCCGCACATAGAGCTCAACTTTTTCGATTTCGTACCGAAGCTCGCGGACCGTATAGTAGAAGGGCGGCTTGGAAAAAACGCTGGCACCTCTCACGATGGTGGTGCCAGCGTCTTTCTGCAACTCGAGAAGCTGTGGATATCCCGTGATCGCCGTGGACCGGGGCGAGCCGTCGGGGGTGGCGATGTTGAATATCCAAAAGGCCAGGGCTCCGGACGAGTCGTAATGGCATTCGGCCGTGTAACCCTCGATCTTGCACGCGCCTGGAGCGACGGCGGCGCGCAGGTCCGGACAGGCGCTCAGAAAAACGAGCGTTCCGATCGCCAGGAGCGTCGCGCGCGGCGGTTTCATGCGGGTCGTCATGCTTCCTGTTCTCCTAAAAACGAAAACCAGAGATCCGGGCGCAATGCGCCGCGAATCTCTGGTCTCATCCGGTTCGGCCGGATCGTGGATACCCCGAAGCCAATTCTTCGGGCTACAGAGCCGCCGTAAGGCGGTACAAGAATTGTAGACCCAGTGATGATCGAGTGAAAGGGTCAAAGGGCCCCCTCCCACGGGCCATTCGGCCCCGTGTCGAGAGAGGTCGAGATGAGAGAGTGGACGAGAGGGGGTTCGTCTGCTACAATGCCGCCGATGCCCAACCCGCCCGCAACCGCCTTTTCCGTCCTCGTCGTCGATGACGAGGAGGACGCCCGCACCATTCTCCAGAGCGAGCTGGCGAAGGTTCCCGGCGTCAGCCTTAAGGTCTCCACCGCAGCGGACGGCGATGAGGCGCTGAGCAAGCTCAAGGAAATCCCTTTCGATCTCATATTCCTTGACTACCGGCTTCCCCCCACCAACGGCCTCGACATCCTGGAAAGAATCCGCCAGCACCATCCCAAGACCGCCGTTGTGATGACGACCGCAAGCGGCAACGAGCAGGTGGCGGTGGCCGCGATGAAAAAAGGCGCGATGGACTACATCACGCAGAAGGATCTTCGGCTGACCGACCTGGGCCAGCTTTTGCGCCGCGTCATCGAGATTCGCGACCTGGTCAACCAGAACATGGAGTTGCGCCAGGTCAACCAGATGAAGAATGAGTTCATTGCGAACGTTTCGCATGAGCTCCGCACCCCTTTGACGGTCGTCATCGGCTACGCGAACACGATGAAAGACGGGAGCCTCGGGCCCCTCTCCGACGCCCAGCAGAAGGCGCTCGGCTCGATCATCGACCGGGCCGAAGGCCTCATGGCCACGCTCAACAACATCCTGCGGATCCGCGACGTCAACGAGGGCCGCAAGCAGCTCCTGCTCAAACCCGTCGAGCTCAACAAACTCGTTGCGGCCCAGGTCGAGCGCGCGGGCCGCGAGATCCGTCGCCGTAAACTTAAACTCACTTGCGATTACTCAAAGACCGCGGTCTGGGTCATGGCCGATGCCGAAAAGCTCGGCGATGTGATCGACAACCTGCTCTCCAACGCCTGCAAATTCAGTCCGCCCGACGGCGCACTGAAGATTCTGGTCACCGTTGAGAAGGGCCAGGCGCGCCTCTCCGTCTCCGACACCGGCCCCGGTGTTCCTCCCGAGGTTCTGCCGCACATCTTCGACACCTTCTCCGCCGCGAACCAAGGCCCGACGCGCGAGTACCCGGGGCTCGGCCTGGGCCTCCCGCTGTCGAAGCAGATCATTGATTCGCTCGGCGGCCGCATCTGGATCGAAAGCGAGGGCTCCGGCCGCGGCACCACCGCGCGTCTCGAGCTTCCGATGTCAGCGCAGGACGCCGCTCCGGCCGTCGTCGACGGATCCGAGACCGTGTCCAAGAAACGCATTCTCATCGTCGAGGATAACCCCGACCTCGTCGAGGTGCTCATGCTGTTCCTCGCGAGCGTCAGCCGCAACCTGTCGATTGCGACCGCGCACTCCGGCTTCGAAGCGCTCGAGCGCATCGAAGAGGAACTGCCGAGCCTCGTCATTCTCGACGTCATGATGCCTGGCATGGACGGCTTCGAGGTGCTCTCCCGCCTCAAGCGCCTGCCTCCCGAAAAGCGTCCGCCGGTGATGGTATTGACCGGCTACTCGGACGCGCTCGTGCGCGCCAAGGAAGCCGGCGCCAATGAAGTCATGCTCAAGCCCTTCGAGAAGAAAACTTTCGTCACGAAGGTGCTCCAGCTCCTCGGCACGCCCCCCATCTGATATGGCCCGCATCCTGATCGTCGACGACGAAGAAGCCATTCGGGACCTGATCAAGGAAGTGCTCATGTCCCAGGGCCACGAGTTCGACCTCGCCGCCAACGGCGTCGAGGCCTTCGAGATCATGCGCAAGAAGACGATCGACCTCGCCATCGTCGACCGCAACATGCCGGGGATGACCGGCATCGAGGTCGTACAACTCATTCGTCAGAACCCGAAGACGAAGACCATCAAAGTCCTGATGTGCACGGGCTCGAGCGTGACGAAGGAAATCGACGAGGCCTTCAATGCCGGGGCTGACGATTATATTCTCAAGCCGTTAAGCTTTCCGGCTTTACTGGGCAAGGTCGCCAAGGCCTTGGCAATGCCCCCCAAATGAAGCCCACCGTTTTAGTGCTGTGTGGCGGCAAGTCCGCCGAAAGGCTCGTTTCCTTGGTCTCGGCGCAGTGCGTGGTCGCCAACCTCGACGCGAAAAAAATCAAGGTACGGCTTGTGCATATCGGGACCGACAACGGATGGGTGGAGGTCTCACCCGGGCGCCTTCTGGCCGAGACGCCGGAAAATCTCCACAAAGGCGGGAGCTCGATTTCGCGCCTTCGGCGCGGCGGACACGCAATCAATCCTTGGGCACTACTCACCTCGCTGGGTCGGCAGGACTGCGTTTTCCCGGTTTTACATGGACCCATGGGCGAGGATGGCACCATGCAGGGGTTGCTCGAACTCGCGGGCTGCGCCTATGTCGGCTGCGGCGTCCTGGGCTCTTCGGCCGGCATGGACAAGGAGGCGACCAAGCGCGTCGCCCATTCCGCCGGCCTGCCCCAGGTTCCGTGGGCCGTGGCCCGCACCGCGCGCGAGGCCGCAGTCGCGGCGCGCCGCCTGGGCTTTCCCGTATTCATCAAGCCCGCGCGCATGGGTTCCTCGGTCGGCGTGGTGAAGGTCAAAGGCCCGTCGGGCGTCGCCGGCGCGATGCGCGAGGCTCTGCGCTACGACGACAAGGCTCTCGTCGAGAAAGGGATTCCGGTGCGTGAGATCGAGACCGCGGTCTTGGGCGACCCGTGGGCACCGAAGGGCGACCGCTTCGAGCTGAAGGCTTCGATCTGCGCCGAGATCGTGCCGAACGCGGAGTTTTACGACTACAAAGCAAAATATTTAGATCCCAATGGAGCGAGCTTCCAGGTACCGGCAAGAATCTCGTCAAAAATCGCGGCGCGCGTGCGGGAAGTCGCGCTGGCCGCGTTTCGTGCGCTCGATCTGTACGGGCTGGCGCGCGTGGATTTTTTCCTGCACAAAAAAACCGGCCAAGTGTTCTTCAACGAGCCGAACACCCTCCCGGGCTTTACGCCCGCGAGCATGTACCCTCGTCTTTGGCGGGAATCGGGGCTCCCGACGAAAAAGCTGGTGGATCATCTTGTCGCCCTGGCCCTGCGCCGCGCCGCCTCCCGACGGCGAATCAGCACGCGGCATTGAATAAACAGCCTCGTAAGGTCGCGAACCTTTCGCGCCTCCAGCCGTAATATACATGGATAGGATGGAAGCCAAGACGTTCGCCGACCTTCTGCGTCAAGCGGGCGATAAGGCGTACAACTTCGCTTACCGGTTGGCCGGCAACGAGCAGGACGCACGGGATCTGGTCCAGGAGGCCTTCGCACGGGCCCTGGAACACGCCGGGTCTTACGACCCGTCTCGAGCGTTCGACTCATGGCTTCTGAGGATCCTTCATAATATTTTTCTGGACGGGGCGAGGCGCCTGGCGTACCGGCGCACGGTGTCGCTGGACGCGCCGACCCCGGTCGAAGACTCAAGCTGGGAGGACATTCTCCCGGCAAAAGATTTGTCGGCGGCGGATGAGCTGATTCGCCGTGAAAGCATCGACATGGTTCAGCTCGCGCTGGAACGGTTGCCGCCGCACTATAAAGCGGCCGTCGTGTTGTGCGATATTGAAGGGATGTCGTACGACGACATCGCCCGGATCATGGATGTGCCGGTCGGGACGATCCGGTCGAGGATTCATCAAGGCCGGGTTTTAGCACGCAAGGCGTACGAGGAATTGGAACGAAGCGGAGGAAGACGACAATGAACGGACACGCGGACGGTCCCGAACTTTCGGCGTACCTGGACGGCGCCCTGGCTCCCGAGCCTCGCGCCCGCGTCGAGCTTCACATGTCCTCCTGCGCGGACTGCCGCGCCGAGATCGACAGCTTGCGCCACATGAAGCTCGCCCTTTCCTCCGCTCCGCGCATGACCATGCCCGCCGATCTCGCCCTCGCCCTTGAGCGCCGGTTCGTGACGGGCGCTCAGCCCTGGTACGCGGGGCTGACGAAGCCGATCCTCTGGGTTCCCGCCGGCGCGCTCGCCGTTGCCGCGATGGCCGTCTCCCTGTGGCTGCGCTCCGCCGCGACCTTGGACGAAATTCCGCTCGAGCCCCTGCTGGCCGCGCATTCGCGCTACAGCGCCGAGGCGCTGGTCCCCGAGGACAACCTCGTGGCCTCGAACTACTCCGATCAAATGAATGATCTGTCCGATGCCCCGGAATCGGACCTTCAGTAAGCTGGCCGCGGCCATCGCCGCGGCTCTACTCGCCGTTCCGGTCGCGGCGATGCCCGCGGCCGAGGAACTGCTTCATTCCGCCCTCGCCTCGCCCACGATCCCCTACCAGGGCAAGGTCATGGTCATGCAGTGGTATGGGAAGCAGACCCGAGCGGAGGAAATGCGGGTGCATTTCGCTCCGCCGGACAACATACGCCGCGAATACCTGACGCCCGACGGCACCGTCTCCCGCATCACGGTCAGCGATGGCGAGCATGAGACCGTCTCGCGCGGAGGGAAGGTCGTCGTTGGCGACGCGGTCCGCAGCTACGAAAAGGTCATGCCCCCCGAGCGAGAAAGGGAGATTCTTCTGTCCAACTACGATTTACTGGTCAGCACGGCGGACAAGGTCGCGGGACGACCGGTCTGGCTGCTCACCCTCAAGCCGAAAATCGAAGGCAAAGCCTGGCAATCGATGGCGCTCGATCAGGAGACCAAGGTCGTCCTGCGCGTGAAGCGCTATTTGCCGCGCCGCGCCTTCGCGAGCCAGGCCTCCTTCACCTCGTTCGAGACGAACAAGCCTCAAGACGAATCCCTGTTTCACCTCGGCGCGACGACCTCCGCGGCGATCGCCGCGCCCTCGCTGGCGCCTGACTTCATGACGCTCGAGCAGCTCGCCAAGGAGACTGGCCGCGCGTCGCGCCTGCCGCAGGCCCTGCCGGGCGGCTTCGTCTTCGAAAGCGCAGACGCCTTCAAGGCCGGCTCAAGCCGCGTGGCGCACGCGCGCTACACCGATGGGCTCACCGTGCTCTCGGTGTTCGAGACCGACCGGCCCGTGCGCATTCCGAAAGCCGGCGTGATGACGACGAGCGCGGGCTTTCCCGGCGCCCTGAGCGCCTCGCGCGCGGGAAAAATTCTCAAGCTCCAGAGCGGCGACCGTCATTACACCTTAATGGGCGATCTGTCCCGCGAGCTCCTCGCCGATGCCGCCCGCGCGTTGAAGTAGCCTACAATACCCCCCATGCTCGACGCCGCGATCGTCCTGCTCTTTCTCGCCGCCTGCCTGACTTTGGGCGCGCGCGCGCGCGTCGAGGATGACAGCGAGGGCTGGATCCTCGCCGGACGGGCGCTGACCCTTCCCGCGTTCGTCGCCACCCTCGTGCCGACCTTTTACGGCGGCGTGCTCGGCATCGGAGAGTTCACCTGGGGCGCCGGCCTGTCGAACTGGACCGTCATGGCCCTGCCGTACTACGCCTTCGCGGGCGTTTACGCGTTCCTGCTCGCGGGGCGCGTGCGGGTCACGCCCGGCCTGACGATCCCCGATCACCTCGAGGCGGCGTACGGACGGCCCACGGCCCTGCTCGGCGCGTTGCTCGTCTTCCTGCTGGCGAGCCCCGCCGACGAGCTGCTGATGGCCGGCTCTTTGCTCGGCCACATGACGGGGCTCTCCACCGGCGTCGCCTCGGCCCTCGCGGGGGCGCTGGCGCTCGCCTTAATCTGGCGCGGAGGCCTGCGCTCCGACGCGGCCGCCAACCGCCTTCAGTTCGTCGTGATGTTCGCGGGCTTCGCTTTGATTCTTCCCTTCGCCTGGCACGCCGTCGGCAGCCCCGTCGCCATGGCCCAGAGGCTACCCGCCGGACATTTGAGCTGGACCGGAGGCATGGGCTGGCCCAAGTTGATCGGCTGGTGGCTCATCGCGGTCTGGACGCTCGTCGATCCCTCGTTTCATCAACGCTGCGCGGCGGCGGAGACCCCGGCCGTCGCACGCAACGGCATCCTGATCTCCATCGCCTTCTGGGCGATTTTCGATCTGCTCACGACGACGGCGGGCCTGTACGCGCGCGCCGCCCTCCCCGTGCTCGGCAACCCGACGCTCGCCTTCCCGCTGCTCGCCGACGCGGTGATGCCGCCGATCGCGCGCGGAGTGTTCTTCGCGGGCGTTTCTTCATCCTTGTTCGCAGCACTTCAAGGCACGGCCATGATCGCGGCCGCGTGCCTGGGGCAGACCCGCCTGCGCGCTGGCCTCGTCGCGACGATGATTTTATCCTACGCCCTGTCCCGGATCGTGCCGTCGGTCGTCGGCCTCTGGTACGCGGTCGGCAGCGCGGTGATCCCGGGCCTGCTCCTGCCGATGCTCGGCGTCTATCTCCCCGCGCTCCGCGTCCCGGGACGGTGGGCGGCCGCGTCCTCGGCTTCCGGCTGGCTGGTCTCGCTCGCGTGGGTCGCGGCCGCGCGCGTCAAGGGCGAACCGCCTCTCGGCATCGAGCCCATGTTCCCGGGGCTCCTCGTCTCGGGCGCGCTCTGGGCGGCGGGCTACAGCTCGTCGAGACGCACGGTCACGACGCCGCCGAGCATCACGCCCCACGCGCCGCAATAAGCCCAGATCAGAATCGCGAGCACCGAGCTCATCGCGCCGTTGAACAGGCTCACATGCCACACCTTCGGGAGCAGGTAGGAGAAGAGCAAGGACACGCCCGCCCAGCACCCCGCGGCGATGGCGCCGCCCCACGCCGCCGCGGGCCATGACGGGCTCTTCTCCGGGACGAAGACATAGGTCGAGGTGAAGGCCACGAACATCATCGCGAAAGCGGCCGGATAACGGATGACGGAGCCGAAGGCCCGCGGCAGCAGACGCCCCGCGCCGAGGCGCGTGAGCTCGCCCTGGGCCAGCGGCAGGATCACGAAGGCGACCGCGCCAGCGCCGATCGCGACGGCCCAGATCGCGAGCACGCCGAAGGCCTTCCCCCGCCGCGTCCAGCCGCCCGGATGCGGGCGCTGGGGATCGGAGAAGAGGAAGTGCACGGCGCGCGTCATCTCGTTGAGGCCGCTCGAGGCGGTCCAAATCGCGAGCAAAGTGCTGACCGCGGCCAGCCCGTGCGAGCCCTGGCTGATCGAGGCGGACAGCGCGTCCGGCCGGAACTTGCTCTCGGGCGGCAGGATGTCGCGCAGGAAGGCGAGAAGCTCCGGCATGAGGTTCGCCGAGAACACGGCCGCGACGCCCCGCGACACGACGATCAGGAACGGGACGAGAGAGACGAGGAAGTAGAACGCCATCGCGGCCGCGAAGCTCGGGAGCATCGTGAACTTGCCCTGAAGGCGGCGGCCGAGAAGCCAGGTCATCGCGGCGAGAATATCAAATCCGCGCGCGGAGGGCGCGAGGACCGACAGTTATCCACAAGATTCCACCGGCGGAATATTGTGGATAAGCGGCCGCTCAAACGGATTCAGGTTCCCGCTCGCGCACGCACCGCGAGCAATCGCGCCTCAACGCCTTCGGGAACAGGATGGCCCGCCTCCTTCATGAGCTCGAGAGCGGTCAAGGCGAAGACGCAGGCCGCTTCTTCGAAGAACGCCCGCTCGTGCAACGATGAGAGTTCTCCATAGGAGACCTGGACCTTGCCTGCCGGTATCTTGCCTCGCCCGGCCTCAGCGTAGGTCACCGCGCAGCCCCGTTTCTTGCAGCGCGAACGGTTCTCCAGAACGGTCGTCAGCTTCGCGGGATCCTCGGACCACCAGAAGGCGAGCGCGCCCGCCAAGGGATGATGGCGCCACGCGGCGGCGGTGCAACGGATGAAGCCCTCGACGAAAGTCACCTCGAAAACGAAGTCCCTGACGCGGCGTCCGTGCTTCGCGTCGGCGAGCATACGCTTCTCCTCGCGCATGGCGTAGAGCCTCGTCGTGCACTCCCAGGCGAGGGCGTCGCCCGGACCTTGCTCATGGAGCACGCCGTGAATCCAGTTGACCGGCACGGACATGGGCTTCGCGTCGGGTTGTTCGAGGCAATGGCGATACAGTTCCTCGAGGACGCCGTAGCCGCGCGCGTCGCGGCACAGGAGCAGGGCTTTCGCGTAAGCGAGGCGCACGGCACCTTCGCGCTCCCCGGGAACGAGGCCAGCCGCATGATCGGCGATCTCTCGGCGCCCAAGGCGAGCCAGGTATTTCAAGGCGCGGCCCTTTTCAGCTCCCGACAACGGCGCCAAAGTCTCCTCGAGGAAGGGCTCCGTCAACGGAGCGGCCGGCAGCAAAGGTCGGAGGAATTCGGGCGGGAGATCCCGGTCGTCCGGGATGGGCGAGGAGGCGGCGTCCCTCAACGCCTTCTGAAGAGCTACTGGTTCCACGAGGGGTATGATGTGGAAGTCCGGCCCGAGGCGTCAATAGACACATCGAGCGAGACCGTGCGTCCGTTGAGCGTGACCTTGCCGCGCATGATCTTCCCCTTCGTGCCCTGATTCTCAGGCTTGCCGTTCAGCGCGACCTCCGAGGTGGCCAGGCGGATGTCGTGCGCGGTCCACTCGGCCGGGAAGAAGGTCTTCCCGCCTTGGACATAGCCGGGGATCCACTTGGTCATCGGGCCCATGGTCTCCCACGCGTCGGCGGTGTACGCCTGCTCCGGAAGGACGACGCGCTTCACGCCGTTCGGGTAGTCCTCGAGCCGCACGATGGACTCCGGCCGCTCCGTCCAATGCGTTCCCTTCGCGGGAAGCTCGCCGCCGTTGTTGATGGTCCGGGTCAATTTGTTGACCATGCGCACATCGTGCCGCTTCTGCGCCGCCAGCAGATCCTGCTGGTCGGTCTCGTACTGCGCGCGCTTGCGCTCCAGCGACTCCGACGCCAGGCGGATCGCCTGCTCGAGCCCCTTCTCGGTGTGCCCGCCGCCTCTGATCTCGCGCGGAACATAGCGCTGGCCGTGCTCGAGCGGCGTCATCTCGAAGGCCATGACATGCGCCGTGAGCCGGCTGTCGGTCATCGGCAGGGTCACGGCGGGGGCCTGCAAGACGGGGAGCTCCGGCTCCAGGCGGGGCTCGATCGCCGACTTCTTGACGAAGCCCGGGACTTCCTCGTGGGCGGAGCCGACGCCTTCGGCGCGCTTCGCGGCGACCCTCTTGGCGACCTCCAGGTACGGCTTGAGGTTCGTCTCGTAGTTCGCGAGGTTCGTCTTGGTCGACTGCAGGAACTCCGCGGTGCGTTCGGGCGTCCAGTGGTAGCGCTCGCCGAGCGTCTCCACTTTGGCGACGAACACCGGATCGGCGAACTTCGCACGCACACGGTCGGCGCGCGCGCTGTAGAGCGCGGGGTCGTTGCCCTTCATCGACACGACCGGGAAGCTCTTCACCAAGAGCTCGTTTTCAGCCTCGCGAGCGACGCGCGCGGGATCGAGGGGCTTGGTAATGACCTTCTCCATGTCGATCAAGGCCGGCAGGGCGTCCTTGCCGATCACATGAGCGCCCTCTTCCGCGTGAATGATGTTGCCTTTATTGACATCTTCGATGCGTAGGCCCAGACGCGACACCGAGTAGTCGGCGATCGTCGTGGCCGACATCGACTGCAGCCGCTCGGGCGCGGGCGCTCCCTTAGCGGCTTTCGTCATGACGAAGATTTCGCCGCCGTGCTCGATGACGATCGCCTCGGGGGCGACCCGGAACGATTCGGGGAACAGCTCGTGCACGAGCGCGCGCATCATCAGCTCGTTGCCCGCGCGCTCGCGCGGCGTCAGGCCGCGCAGGCCCTCGTCGATCGTCTCACCGAGCTTCTTCGTGACGCGCTTGGCGTACCACTCCTCGCCACCGATCTCGACCTTGACCGTGTCGCCGGCGAGGCCCTCGGAGGTCTTCGCGAGCAGATGCATGCCGCCCGGGGCGTTCAAGTACGCGGCGGCCTCGGCGAGGCTCGTGAAGTACTGTCCTTCGCCGCGCGCGGCCGCGGCCGGGCGCTCGCCGCCGCCGTCCTTCATCAACGCGTTCAGCTCCTCGGCGAGCTTCTGGGTCTGCGGCACCTGGTTGCGCGCCATCGCCGCGAGACGCGGATCGGGAAGCTTGCCGCGGCCCTCGAGGAGCTTCTTCTCGACGAGCATCGTCTCGAGCGCGCGGTCGCCCTTCAGCTGGACATAGTCGCTGCCGATGGCCTCCATCTTGCCCTTGAAGGTGCCCTGGCCCGTGTCGATCAGCGCGAACTCGGTCCGCACGCCCCCCTTGCCGTCGGCGACCTGGCGCAGCCGGATGTTGGTCTGGTTGCCGAGATCGCCGAACGCCATGTCGCGGCGCGCGAGCGCCTTGACCGCGTCGAGCAGGCCCTGCCAATCGCGGGTCGAGATCGGCTCCTTGAGCTTGACGGAGCCGTTGGTCACCTGCATCATGGAGACGAAGTCGTCGGGCAGGCGCTCGACGGCGATCATGTGCCGGCCCTCGGCGGCCGCGCGCTTGACCACGCTGTAGTCGATGATCCCGGCTCCGCCCTCCGCCAGACGGTGCAGGGCCATCGCGTCCGCCGGCGCGTCGCCGAGCAGGCGCGGAATACGCACATTCGCGGGCAGAGGCACCTCGGCCATCGCCGCCAGCACGCGCGCCTCATTGGGCTTGGCGTCCAGCTTGAGCACGGCCTTGCGTCCGCCGAGCTCGACGGCGAGCACATTGGTGTGGGCGGGCTCCAGATTACGCAGGGCCCCATCGAGCTTGAGCGCGGTGAAATCAAGCTGCGCCGGCGTCGGTCCGCCCGACTCGACCGGCCAGACGATCTTCTCGGGGACGACCGGCGTCTTCTCGCGCGAGCCGAAGAGACGACCGAGTATGCCGCCGTCGCTTCCCGAGCCGACGCCCTCGACACGGCTCGACGGCGCCTCCGCCGGACGGTCGATGCGCAGGCCGCCGCCGAGATCCTCGATGAAAACGCCGTTCTCGCGCAAGGTCACGCGCGCGTGCTTCGGCGCGACCTCAGGCCCGAACTTGAACCGGCCGGGATTCTCGCTGCCGAGCTCGACGGCGACCTCGGGGCGCAGGGCCTTGAACTCCCCGGGCTTGAGCGGGTCGATGATGAAGTGCGTCAGCCCGGGCATCATGCCCTTCGCGACCTCAGGGAAGCGGGAGGCCAGCTCAGCGCGGGTCAGGACCTCGACGGTCTTGCCGCCGAACTGGATCCGGGCGGTTCCGTCCAGCGGCAGCATGGCGGGACGGGCGAAAGCGGGCTTCACGATCTCGGGCGCCGTGGCGGCCTCAATGCGCGTGCCGTTGCGCGAGCCCAGGTCCTCGATCGTCAGGGTCGCGCCGTTGCCCGTGATGCGCAGGTGCTTGCTGGACACCTGCTGCATCAGATCAAAGCGTCCGGGGGACGCGCGCCCGAGCTCGAAAGTTTGGCCGGAGCGCAGGCCCTTGATCTGAGACGGGTCCGACGGATCGATGAGGACATGCTCGATGCGGGGATCGACGAGCGAACGCTCGACGGCCGGGAAGCGCTTGCCGAGGTCGGCCCGGGACATGATCTCGAGCGTCTTGCCGAACTCGCCGCCGATGCGCAGGCGGATCGGGCCTTCGTATTTGACGACCGCGGGCGCGTTCGCGGGAATATCGCGTGGCCGCGCGGGGACCGCCTCGGCCCGGACTTCCGGCAGCACGGCGGCGCCCTCGGCGACGCGCTTCTTGCCGGTGGTCGGGTCGTAGCCGTCCTTCGGGAAGAAGTCCCGGCCTTCGCGTACCGCCTTCGCGAAGAACGGCTTGACCGAGGCCTCGGTGGCGCCCTGCAGGATGATGTCGAGGTAGCCGGGGCTCTTGATCGAGAAGCCGAGGCGATTGACCATCGAGTTCACCATCGGGCCGTACAGGCCCCAGTTGCCGTTCTTAAACTGGCGGAAGGCTGCGGCCGTGCGCCCGAAATCCACGACGGTGTCGAGGCTCGCCGTGACCATGGCCTGATGCTCGGCGCTGCCCTCGAAGCGCGCGTCGGCCGACTTGCGGGCTTCGATCTTGTTGACCTGCTCGGAGAATTTACCCAGGTGCGTCTCGAGCGCCTTGTAGTAGGCGTCATGCATGCCCGGGATCGAGGAGTCCGGGTAGAAGTAGCGCGTGCCGAGGAACACCGGGGTCATCTCCCGCGGGATGCCGGGCAGCTCGACATGTCCGTCGCGGGCGGGCTCGAGCCCGTAGTAGTTCTGAACGAAGTCGCGCGTGACCTTGGCCCGGCCGTTGCTGGGCTGACCCACGGACGCGTACTGGCCGCCCATGCCCTTGCCGATCTCGCCCTGGCCCGCGTACAGGCGGTGCATGTTCTCCATCGCCTGGCGCAGGGGAACGCCGCCCTCCTGGCCATTCAGCCAGCGGTTGAATAAGTCGTTGGCCTTGCGCGAGTTCTCCGTGAACACCGGCGAGTTCGGATAGTCCGGCGTGCGCGCGAAGTTCTGCTCGCCGCGCAGGCGCGCCGCGACCGGGGAATCCGGCATCGGCTCGAGCGCCGAGCCGACGCCTTCGACGCGTCCCGGGCGCGCGGGCGAAGCCCCGCGCGCGATCTTAGAAAGGTCCGCAAAGACGGTCTCGTAGTAGGCGCGCAGCGCATCGGGCTTACCGCGCAGCCCGTCCATCATCCCGGGCTTGGCGACGATCGACACCTCGCCGGCGTCGAGCACCCAGGCCTTCTTCGCGCCGGCATTGCCCGCCTGGCCGATCGAGATATTCTCGTGCATCTTCACGCGGTCTTCGAGCTTGATCCGCGCCGTGATCAGCTCGTCGAAGAGAACGCGAATCTCTTTCAGGGTGCTGTTGCGAACCTCCAGGCTCGGATCGCGCAGCAAGTCGCCGACCTCACGGCCGACGACGCGCTCCTGGACGATGTAGCCCGTGATCTTCTTGCCGCCGGAGGACGGCGTCTGAAGCTCCAAGGCTCCGGCCTCGACGACGCGCGGGGTGCGCCCGATGTCCAGCAGGGGCTGCATGTTGCGGACTTCGCGGCGCTTTTCGGACAGGCTGCCCGCCGTGTCCTTAGCGCCGATCTCGGAGAACAGTTTGATCACCAGATTCGGGTTCTTGGGATGGACCAGGACTTCCTTGAAAGCGCCGCCGGACAGCCGCTCGGCGGCCACG
This sequence comes from Elusimicrobiota bacterium, assembly GCA_043745445.1. Taxonomy (GTDB): domain Bacteria; phylum Elusimicrobiota; class Elusimicrobia; order UBA1565; family UBA9628; genus GWA2-66-18. Next base: position 4,961 of record JAYTSX010000119.1, on the reverse strand, counting down.
CCGTCCACGACCCAGCCCTCGCCGCGCGTCTGACCGTGGCGAACGATCGAGCGCGGCGACTCGAACGCGGCGCCGACGCCCTCGAGGGGCGCCACGGGGCGCTGCGCCACTTCTGCGATGGCGCGTCCTTTCTCGAACGCCGCCGCGTCCCCGGCCTTCGTCGCCACATCGAACTCGCCGAAGCCCTTGAGGTTGGCCTCGAAGGTGCGCCCGTACTGCTCGGGGAGGACCTTGAACGCCTCGGCGCGGTTCATCAGCTCCAGCTTCACGCCGAATTTCTCGGCGAGCGCCCTGTCGTGCGTGAAGCTCGCCGGCTCGCCGATCACCTTGAGAAAGCCGTTCGTCCCCAGGTTCTGCACGCTCATCGCCTCTTTGCCGATCGAGCGGTTGATCTCCGAGGCCAGCCCCTCCACGACCTTGAAGGCGCCCGTGAAGTTCTCGGTCGCGTACCAGCTGGACTTGTCCGCGTACTCCGACAGCAGCGGGGCCTCGCGCAGGACGAAGGCGCGATCGGCGGGCTTCATCCCCTGCAGCATCTCTTCGTAATGGGTCAGAGGGCTCTTCTCGGCGTACGCCGGGCTGGGATGCTTGTCGCCGAACGGGAACTCGGTGCGCTGGATGATCGCTTCGGCCATCTTGAGCTGACGCTCGCTCCAGCCGAAGCGTTCCTTAAGAACCGAGCGGCCCGGCTCCCCGGTCAAGGAGCGGGTCCCGGCGAAGTCGGCGCGCAGAGCCGCGATCGTCGCGGGCACGCGCGCGGGCATGCCCGGGGCGCGGGTCGGATCGAAGTCGTGGAGCAAGGCGACCTCGGACACGAACTTCGCATCGGACGGCTTGAGCCCGCGGGCTTTCGCGAACTCGCCCGCCATGTCGGCGACCTTCACGGTGTGCTGCCAGTCGTGATAGACGCCGCCGCTCGCCGGCTCGGGATGCGCGGCGCGGATCTCGGCGACGGAGAAGTAGCGGTTGTAGTGCGCCGCGTCCGGCGCGGAGCCTACGCCTTCGCGGGCCGCGCTGCGCGTCTCGATCGGGCGGCCCTCGAAATGGTCGAAGATTTCGACCCGCGTACCCAGAATCGCCTCGGCGTGCGCGGCGAGGGCCTCCGCGTTCGCCCGCGTCGGCGCCCAGCGCGGATCGAGTCCGATCTGGGAGTACATGCCGCTGTTGAAGTCGAGCTTCGGGCGGCCCGTGGCCGGATCGCGCATGACTTCGCCGGAGAAGAGCACCGGCCGGCCGTCGCCGAGCGCGACATGCTTGACGCCCACTTCCTTGACATTGCCCTCGGCGAGGCGGCCCACGGTCATTTCGATCAGGCCGTTGGGCGACTCGACGATCACGAAATTGTGCTTCACGCCCGGCTTCATACGGCTCAGCGTGGTCGGAGAGAGCTCGTACACCAGCCCGTGCTCGCGGGCGACCTCCACGATCTCCTTCGAATAGATTTCGACGGGGAGCAAGGTCGGATCGATGACCTTGCCGCGGCCGCGGCTCTCGAAACCGGCCGGCGCTTTGACGCCGACGACGGCCGGCGCCACGCCGACGCCCTCGGAGCCGCCCATGCGGTCGACGAGCTCCGCCGAAGTGAGCGAGGGCGGGCCGCGCGTGCCCGCGCCGCCGGCAGGCTCGAAGGCGTAGCCGGCCGCGGGACCGTTCTCCCCGCGCAGGCTGCCGCGAAGCTCGGGCACGATCTCCGACAGGGGCATCGCCACTGTCCGGGCCTCGTAGACCGGAGCCCCGCTCGCGTCCTTGCCGACCAGGACGCGGACATTCGGGTCGGCCACATCCACCATGGTCTCGACGCGCCCGGTGAGGGCGTTGCGCGCCTCGCGCCAGTTGGACAGGTTGACCATGTGCGCGCCGCCGCCGATGCCCGCGACCGCGTCGCCGACATGCGTCATCACGACGGCAATCTGGCGCCCGGCGGCCAGCTCCACGAAGAGCTTCTCCGCCGGGATCTCGACGAGCTTGAGGCCCGAGGCCTCGGCCACCGCGCCCATCATCACGCGCATCTCCGGACCCGTCATGCCGCTCTTGGCCACTTCCTTAATGAAGGCCTCGCCCTTCGCCCGGCCCTCGACTTCCCAGTTCTCGTTCTTCGCGTTCAGCTCGATGGCCTGATGATGCTTGATGATCGCGGCCTCGGCCTCGCGCATGGCGCCCTCGGCCGGCCGTCCCGTCTTCGCCGCGGCCATGTCGGCGGCCGTCGCCAGCACGCAGAGGTTCTGGCCCGCCTCCTGGCCGACGACGGCGCGGCCGCTTTCGAGCTGGCCCGCCTGCGCCAGCTGCCGCATCATCTTCACGCGCCGGCCGTCGCCGCCGGTGGAGCGATGCAGGCCGTCGCGGCGATACTCGCTGATGGCGCCGTCTCGCGTCTGCGCGACCTTGGCCGCGACGAACTGCTCGAGGGCGACGACCTCGCGGATAGCCGCCTTGCGGACCGCGGGGGACTCCGTGCCGCCGCGGGCCTCGGCCACCGCCATCTTCAGCCGGCGCTGGGCCAGTCGCGAGCCCGCCTCGAGCGCGGCGAGCTTTTGGTTCGCCGCCTGACGCTGCACGAGCGCGTCGACGCCGGATTCGGTCAGCTCGCCGCCGATGCGCGCCGCGTTCTCGTCGGCGATGCGGAAGCGTCGCGCGGCATCGAGACCGGCGTCCGGCTTGTCGAGCGCGCGTCCGGCCTGCTCGCGCGCCGCGAGAGCCGCCTCGGCCCGGGCCAGGGCTTCCTTCGGCACGGCGAGCTTGTCGAGGTGCTTGTCGGCGGCCGTGATCTCGGCATTCGCCAGCTCGCGCTCAATGCGCAGCTCCGCGACGACGCGCGCGTGCTCGCGCACCTTGTCGAGCGCCGGATTGTCGGAGAGACGGCCGCCGGTCGTCGCCTCAATGAGCCTTCCTTCGGCGTCTTTGAACCGGGCATCGGCCAGCTCAGCGCGCGCGATGCTGTCCTCCGCCGCGCGCACGCGCTCGGCCTTCACGCGCTCGGCGTAACGCGCGCCCCGTTCCTCGAGCGACAGCTTCGGCGCGGCGAGCGCGCCCTCGGTCAGAGAGACGCCGCGTCGAGCAGAGAACATGCGCAGATTGTAATCGGCGCTCGGAGGCAGGCGGCCGCCCTCCCTCAGCGGCTCCGCCTCGACGAGGCGCAGCTGGCCCGACGGCTCCGGCTCAAAGCGCAGCCGCGCCTCGCCGCGGCCGGGCTCCGCGAGGCGAAAGCCGCGAGCGCTGGCATCGTAAACCACATCCACGAAGGTCTCGCCCGTGAGCTTCCCGTTGGCGCCGAGCTTCGCGCGCACATCCTTGTTTTCGAAGAAGGAGTCGAGCTTGGCCTGATGCAGCTCGGTGCGGAAGGTGCGCTCGAGCTGGCCGAACATCTCGCCGTGCGCCTGGGCTTCGAGCTTGGCGTCGGCGCTCTTGACCTGATAGCCCGTGACCTCGACGCCGCCCTTCCCGTTGGGACGGACCTCGACGGAAACCTCGACGGAACCCTTCGCCTTCGGACCGAAGCTCGCCCGGCCCGTCGCGGGATCGAAGAGGCCCTCCACCGTCCCGCCCTTGGCGAGGACATCCGGCGAAGCCGCCTCGAGAAAGGAGGGCCGCTTGGCGAGGTCGGGATGCCAGACTTCTTCAAATGACAGCGGTCTCCCCTCGTGCGGTAGGACGCGTCCCTGAAGCATCATGCCGATGCCGCGCACGGGGCTTCCTAAAAAGTTGAACTGGACGCCGAACGCTTTAAAGCTGAGCCGCGAGCCGAAGGCTTCGACCCCGATGCCCACGGTCTGAAGGCCTCGGGCCGTGTTGCCGACGATGCTCGACATCGGCGTCTCGGTGAACGGCATCTTCCACTCGCCGGCGCGCACGACGCGGGCGGCCGCCGCGTCCCAAAGCCGACCCACCGGCTTGAGCACCCAACCCGCCAGCGCGTCGCCGCCGTTAAGCGCGCTCCTGACGATGCCGGGCTTCGCCTGCGGCGCGGGCGCCGGAGCGGAGCCTTCCCCAATGAGAGCGTTCGCTTCGCGTTGAACTTCCGCCTCACCCCGATTGCTCCCGGGATTCTCGGTGGGGTGAGAGGCCTCGTGGCGCGCAGAACCAGTCTGCGTTTCCGTGGGGCGGCCGGTTTTCTCTACAACCGGCTCGGAGAAAGACGCCTCCCCTTTGGTCGGTTCGACCGCGGGGCCCTCGTGCCTGGAAGGTTCGGTGCGCGTACGAGCCTCGATTCTTTCCTTCGGACCTCCGGCCCTTTCAATCGGACCACCTTCGGCAGCCGGCTCCCGCGCCGTCTCGGCCGGACCGCGTTCCAGAGGACCTCCCTCGACCAGCGAGCGGCCGCGGCCGACGCCGGCGCTCTCGCCGACGCCCATCGAGGCTTCGCCGGCGGAAGCGCCCCGCGCGCCGGCCGGCTCCATCGGATGCGGGCCCTGCGCGATCAGCTGCGATGCGGACTCGATCTGATTCTCCGGCGCGGCCTCACGCGCCTGATTCTTGGCCGGCGCAGATTCAGGAGCCGTGGGAGCCTTTGCCGCTTCCGCGGGCGCCGCCTTGCTCGCCGTCTCCGCGGGCTTCGCGGCGGCTGTCTCCATCGGCTTTGCCGCAGCCGCCGCTTCCATCGGTTTAGGCGCGGAGCTCGAACCGCCACCGCCGGCTCCCGAATTGGCGGAGGACTTCGTGCCGCCGGGCGCCAACTCGCCGCCACCGCCGCCGCTCGAACCGCCCATGGAGCTCGCCGCGGGCGCATCGAGATTGCTTCCCTTAAAACCAGGTGTCTCTGCGAGGCGCGGCATGCCGCCGGTGTGCGGCGTGGGTGGAGGAGTGGTTGCGGGCTTCTCGCCCTTTCCGCCGCCGTTGTCCTTGCCTCCACCTTCGCTCGTTCCGCCTTTGCCACCTTCGCTCGTTGCGCCCTTGCCACCTTCGGTCGCTGCGCCCTTGCCACCTTCGGTCGCTGCGCCCTTGCCACCTTCGGTCGTTGCGCCCTT